>NZ_JBEZDM010000005.1:0-460536 GCF_040648335.1 Nonomuraea sp. NPDC049158 | reverse complement strand
GGCGGGCCGAACCGGTTGACCTCCTGGGTGGAGAAGTCCTGGACCCGATGGAAGATCGCGGCCCGTAAGTCCCGGCCCAGGGCCATCGAGGTCCGCGCCCGCGCTCGCCTCCTCCGCCCCCGACTGGCCGGGGTTACGCCGCCGTCTCACCGGCACGCTGGTCCTGCCGGCCGACGCGGGGTACGGCGCGGCGCGGCGGCTGTTCAATCCCGCCTTCGACGGCATCAAGCCGGGCGGCGTCGCCTATTGCGCGACCCCCGCGGATGTCTCCGCGTGCCTGTCCTTCGTCCGCGCGAACCGCCTGCCCGTCACCGCGCGCTCGGGCGGCCACTCCTACGCGGGCTGGTCCACCGGCACCGGCCTGGTGATCGACGTCTCCCGGATGAACTCCGTCAGCTACGCGTCCGGCCGCGCCACCGTGGGCGCCGGGGCCAAGCTGGTCGACGTCTACGACAAGCTGGGCCGCCACGGCGTGAGCATCCCCGCCGGTTCGTGCCCCACGGTCGGGGTGAGCGGCCTGGCGCTGGGCGGCGGAATCGGCGTGGTCTCCAGGAAGTACGGCCTGACCTGCGACACGCTCGAGTCCGTACGGATCGTCACGGCCGACGGCCGCCTCCTGACCTGCGACGCCGACCACCATCCCGACCTCTACTGGGCGTGCAGGGGCGGTGGCGGCGGGAACTTCGGCGTGGCGGTCTCCTTCACCTTCCGCACCCACCAGACCCGCGACACCACCGTGTTCTTCCTGCACTGGCCGTGGGCCAAGGCCGAGGCGGCGGTCAAGGCCTGGCAGTCCTGGGCGCCCACCGCGCCGGACGAACTGTGGTCCACGCTGCACCTGACGCGGAACAACGGGCTGGACGTGCAGATCGGCGGCACGTACCTGGGCGGGAAGGCGGCACTCGACCGCCTCCTGGCGCCGCTCGTCGCCACAATCGGTAGTCCCTCCTCCCGCTACGCCTCCACGACGTCCTACGGGCACGCCATGATGGTCATGGCGGGCTGCTCGTCGCTCTCGGTCGCGCAGTGCCACCTTCCGAGCCAGACCGCCGCCGGCCGTCTCAGCAGGGACACCTTCGCGGGTAAGTCGCATTTGGCCTACCAGAAACTGTCGGCCGCCGGGGTCAGAGCGCTGGTCGCCGGGGTGGCCCGGGCTGGGGAGCACACCGTGCAACTGGACGCGCTGGGCGGCGCGGTCGCCCGGGTCCGCCCGGACGCCACCGCCTTCCCGCACCGGGCGGCGTTGTTCGGCGTCCAGTACTACTCGAAGGGCACCGGCCGGGGCTGGCTGCGCGGCATCCACGGCGACATGCGGGCGCATCTGGGCGATCACGCGTACGTGAACTACATCGACCCGGACCTGACCGACTGGCGGACCGCCTACTACGGAGCCAACGCGCCACGCCTGGCCGCCGTGAAGACCGCCTACGATCCCGGCCGGGTCTTCCACCTGCCTCAAGGTGTGTAAATCGGTCGCCGGACCGGGCTGTGAGCTGGGAAGATCGGTGACATGCGCAACTGGCCGCTCTTCGGGCTCTCCGTGACCACCCCGCGTCTGGAACTCCGCGTGCCGTCGCTCGCGGACCTCGACGAGCTCGGTGATCGAGCGGCCGAGGGCGTACACGAGCCGGGCTACATGCCGTTCCTGTTCCCGTGGTCCGACGCCGAGCCGCAGGAGCGGGCCAAGGCCACCGTCCGCTACCACTTCCGTACCTGGGCCGAGTTCACCCGGGAGAAGTGGACGCTGGAGTTCGCGGTGGTCTCGGAGGGCCAGGTGGTCGGCGTACAGGCGCTGATGGCCGCCGACTTCCTGGTCACCCGGGAGGCCGCGACAGGCTCGTGGCTCGGCAAACGCTTCCAGGGCAGGGGCATCGGCAGGGAGATGCGCGCGGCCGTACTCCACCTGGCCTTCGAGGGCCTGGGCGCGGAGTACGCGACAACGGAGGCGTTCCACGACAACCACGCCTCGCTGGCGGTGACCCGCCGCCTCGGCTACCACGAGGACGGCATCATCCTCCACAACCGAAAGGGCACGGTGGCGACAGGCCGACGCTTCCGCCTACCGCGGGCCGACTGGAAGCCGATGGACGGCATCGAAATTCACAACCTGGAACCCTGCCTCCCCCTCTTCGGCCTCTAACGCGGCGTCGACAAACGCCTGCCGGTCGTCCGCTCTACCGGAGGGGTCCCTATGGGCCCCGGCCGACGACGGATCGTCTTCCTCCTCGCCCTCGAAGGAGGCACCAAGGGACCCGGCCACCCCGGTCGCTTCTCCCTCCCCCGCAGGGGTCCGTCCGCAGGGGTCCGTCCGCAGGACCTCTGCCACAACGGGCCGTCCTCCCCCCGCCCCGAAAAGGGACACCCCTCCCAAAGGGACCCAGTCACCACGGACCGTCTCATTTCTCACCCCCGCAGGGGGTATCCCCTCTCAAGGACCCCAGCCACAACGGACCGTCACAGGCATCGAGACGGGTCGGAGATACCGACAGAGCGCCCTAAAGTGACTGGTCGACCAAACAGCGAGAGGGCAAACACGATGACTCGCCAGGCAGTGTGGGCGGTGGTGACCGGCATGTACGACGCCTACGCCAAAGGCGACAGGGCCGGCATCGACCGCCTGCTGCACCCCGAGGCCACGATCTTCGACTCCGCGGCGCCCGACCTGATCACCAGCAGGACCCAACTGGACGAGGTACGCGACGCCCGACCAGCGGACGGCCCCGAGGAGACGGGGGTGACGCCCTACGACGAGATCGTGGACGTGTGGGGTGACACCGCACTGGCCCGCTACCTCCTGCGCGTCGACTACGCCACGGGCGAGCCCGAGATCGTACGGACCACGACCGTGCTGCGACGCTTCACCGGGGACGAATGGCTCATCGTGCACGTCCATGAGAACACCCGCTGACCTGCGCGTATCCTGAAATATCAGGGCAGGGTGCACAGGAGGTCACGCCAGGCATGGGCGCCGTGCACACAGGGAGGAAAAGGGGCGGTCCTAGGGTGCGCCATATCCCAGCAGCGCCCCTCCTCCGAGGAGTACCCATGACCGCCCTCGACAGGATCAGGGAGGCCGGGTACGACCTGGACGACCGCGCCACCCGCCTGGCCCTCCAACTGGCCTGCCATGTGATCAAAGGAGGCTGAGCCCGCACTACCCAGCAACCATCCCATGGCCGCGCTACTCGGTGACCATGCCCCGGCCGCACCACCCGGCGACCACCCCCCGGCCGCGCTATCCGCTGACCATCCCCTGGGTGAGGTCGTCCGCGACGGCCTCGGGAGCGCGCAGGTCAGCCTGGCCGTACCCGCCGCCGCCGCCCGACTCGCACCGCAGCACGTCCCCCGCCCTGACCGGCAGGGCGTTCACCTTGAGCATCTCGCGCTGCTCCGGCGTGCCGGGGTTGAGCGTGACGCGCGGCGGCGCGCCGGCCGCACCCCCGGCCAGACCCCAGGCAGGGGTGACCGAGCGCTCGAACCACAGCGAGAGCGAGGTGTCGCCGATGAACTCGTACTCGCGGACCACACCGTTGCCGCCGCGCCACTGCCCTTGGCCGCCGGTGTCGGGGCGGACCTCGTAGCGGGTGACGCGGACCGGGAAGAGCGTTTCGAGCACCTCGATCGGCATGTCGCGCAGCGACCCGTTCACGTTGTTGATCAGGCAGGTCTCGCCGTCGCCGCCCTCCCAGGCGCCCCAGCCGCCGACGGTGGCCTCCTGCGAGACGTACAGCTTGCCGGTGCGCGGGTCGGTGCCGGTGAACTGGACGATGAGGGAGTCGCCATAGGAGGCCGCGGCGGCTTTGCCGGGCACGACGGGGGCCAGCGCCTTGACGACGAGGTCGATGAGCAGGCCGAGGTGGGAGTAGTAGTACTGGCAGGCGGCGGGCGACTGGGCGGCCAGCATGGAGCCCGGCCTGGTGGCCACGTCGAGGGGGCGGAAGGAGCCGCCGTTGAGCGGCACGTCGGCGCTGATGAGCAGCTTGTACGCGACGCGTACGGCGGCCACCGCCTGGGCCGCGCCGCAGTTGACCGGCCCGGTCGCCTGGTCGGCGCAGTCGGTGAGGTCGACGTGGACGCGCTCGCCCTCGACGGTCACGGTGACGTTGACCGGCAGCGGCGTGGCCAGGTCGATGCCGTCGTTGTCGAGGAACCCGCCGGCGGTGTAGGTGCCGTCGGGGATGGCGGCGACGGCCTGGCGTTCGAGACGCTCGGTCTGGGCGAAGATCTCGTCACGGGCCGCCATCACGGTCGCCACGCCCCAGCGCCCCACGATCTCGGCCAGGCGGCGCTGTCCGGTCATCGCGCAGGCGACCTGGGCGCGCATGTCGCCGAGCGTGGCGTGGGGGAAGCGGACGTTCCGGGCGATGACCTCGTGCAGGTCGCGGCAGGGCGCGCCGTTCTCGTAGATCTTCATCGGGCCCATGCGCAGGCCCTCCTGGAAGATCGAGGTGGAGTCCATGGAGCCGCCGGGGTCCTTGGAGCCCATGTCGAGCCAGTGGGCGCGCGAGGCGGCGAACCCCACGAGCTCGCCGCCGACGAAGATCGGGCCGTAGACCGTGACGTCGTTGAGGTGCGTACCGCCGATGTAGGAGTCGTTGAGCACCCAGACGTCGCCCTCCTGCCAGACCTCACGGCCGAACATCCGCTCGGTCTCGCGGGTGCACACCTCCAGGTTGCCGAGGAAGATCGGCAGGCCGCTCGACTGACCGAGTACGTTGTGCTCGCGGTCCATGAGCGCGACGGCGCAGTCCTTGGCCTCGTAGATGACCGGCGTGTAGGAGGAGCGGATGAGCGTGGTGTTCATGTCCTCCGCCGCCTGGAGGAGCGCGCAGCGGATGATCTCTGTGGTCACGGGGTCGATCATGAGGTCACCTTGATGATCAGGAAGCCGTTGGCGTCGACGGTGGCCAGGCAGCCGGGCGGGATGACGGTGGTGGCCGTCTCCTCCACCACGATGGCGGGCCCCTCGACCTCGCCGTCCAGTGCGCTTCTGCGCAGGACGGCGGTGCGGTGCACCTGCCCGTCGAAGATCACGCCGCGTACGGCGGGCGGGTGCGTCTCGAGCACCGGAGCCGCGGTGGCGGCCTTGGGGAAGGTGCCGAAGCCGGTGCTGCGCAGCATGACGAACTCGACCGGCGCCTCAGGCGTGGCATGGCCGTACCTGCTGGTGTGGGCCTCGGCGTAGCGCCGCGCGATGGCCTGGAGGAAGCCGGGCTCCGCGGGCTCCGTGGCGCTCAGGAGCGGGATCGTGAGCGTGTAGTCCTGTCCCTCGTAGCGCATGTCCAGCGCGTGCTCGACCCGCCGCCGGTCGAGCGGGACGCCCTGGCTGTCGAGCGCGGCCATGGCGTCGCGTTCGAGCTCGGCCAGCCGCGCCGCCAGGTGCCCGCCGTCGAGGTCGTCCTGGGCGCGGAAGTACGGATGGGTGAGGTCGCGCCGTACGTCGGCCTCCAGCATCCCCCACGCGGAGAAGGCGCCGGGGAAGCGCGGCACGACCACCTCGCCGATGCCGAGCTCGCGGGCGATGAAGACGGCGTGCATGGCGCCCGCGCCGCCGAAGGCGACCAGGGCGAACTCGCGCGGCTCCACGCCGTGCTCGACCGTGAGCGTACGGATGGCCTGGGCCATCTTGGCGTTGGCGACGTCGCAGACGCCCTCGGCCAGCTGGAGCGGATCCATGTCGAGGGTCTCGGCGAGCCTGGCGACGGCCGTCCCCGCCGCCTCGACGTCCAGCGCCATCAGACCACCGGCGAACCAGGCGGGGTCGACGCGGCCCAGCACCACGTTGGCGTCGGTCACGGTCGGCCGGTCGCCGCCCCTGCTGTAACAGGCGGGCCCCGGCACGGCTCCCGCCGACTCGGGGCCGACGCGCAGCGCGCCCGCCTCGGCGTAGGCGATGGAGCCGCCGCCCGCGCCGATGGTGTGCAGGTTCACGATCGGCATCAGGACGGGGAAGCCCTCGATGTGCGCCTCGGCGCTGACGTCCGGACGGCCGTTGACGACCAGGGAGACGTCGAAGGAGGTGCCGCCCATGTCCACGCAGATGGCGTTCTCGCGGCCGAGCAGGCGGGCCGCGGCGACCCCGCCCATCGTGCCGCCGACGGGGCCCGACAGCAGGGTCTGCAGGGGCCGCCGCATCGCGAACCCCGCGTTGACCAGGCCGCCGGAGGACTGCATCACGTGTACGGGCACGGCCAGGCCACGCTCGGCGAAGCGCCGCTCGATCCGCGACAGGTAGGTGCGCACGACCGGTCCGGCGTAGGCCTCGAGCACGGCCGAGGAGGTGCGCTCGTACTCGCGCCACTCCCTGGCCACCTCGTGGCTGAGCACGACCAGGACGTCGTCGCCGAGCTCCTGCCTGAGGATCTCGCCCGCGCGGAGCTCGTGGGCCGGGTTGGCGAAGGAGAACAGCAGCGTGACCGCGACGGCGTCGAAGCCCTCGGCCCTGACGCGGTGGGCGGCCCGCCGTACGGCCTGCTCGTCGAGCGGCTCAAGCTCTTCGCCGCGCCAGTCGAGCCGGCCCGCCGCCTCCATGACGTCGGCACGGGGCACCAGCGGCGTCGGCTTGCGGTAGCGCAGGTCGAACATGCGGTCGCGGTTGCCGCGGGCGATCTGGTAGACGTCGCGCGCGCCGGCGCTGGTCAGCAGCAGGACCTTGGCGCCCTTGCGTTCGAGCAGGGCGTTGAGGCCCTGGGTGGTGCCGTGTACGAAGAAGGAGATCCACGAGAAGGAGATCAGGGTCGGGTCGTCGACCACGCGGCCGAGCGCGGCGAAGACGCCCTCGGCGAGATCTCCTGGGGTGGTCGGCGCCTTCGAGGCCAGCACGGCACCCGTCTGCTCGTCGTAGCAGACCACGTCGGTGAAGGTACCGCCGATGTCCATGGCGACGCGAAAAGTCATGGCCGCACCGTATGCGGTCCCGGCCGTCCGCAGGTGTGCCGGATGCACGGCTTTCGCACGCGCTTCATGCGTGACGCACCCCTTCGGGGGCTAAGGCGCCACCCCGACATGCGCGGGCGGCGGACAGGCGTGGCGGCGGTATCTGCCGGGCGGAGTGCCGTACTCGCGCTTGAAGGCGTTGGCGAAGGCGAACTCGGAGGTGTAGCCGACGCGCGCGGAGATCTCGCTCAGTGAGTCCTCCGACTCGCGGAGCAGGCGGGCGGCCGTGGCCAGGCGCCACCACGTGACGTAGCTGAGCGGCGGCTGGCCGATCAGGCTGGTGAAGCGGCGGGAGAAGGCCGCGCGGGAGAGCCCGGCCTTGCCGCCGAGCGTCTCGACCGTCCAGGGATGTGCGGGATCGCGGTGGATCGCGTTGAGCGCCACGCTGATCGAGGGGTCGGCCAGGGCGGTGGCCCAGCCGCCGACCTCGCACTGTCCGGGCTCGGTGTCGAGCCAGGCGCGCAGGATGTACAGCAGCAGCATGTCGAGCAGTGAGGTGACGACGGTGTCGGCGCCCAGGCGCGGACTGCCGATCTCACTGCCGAGCAGGTCGACGGCCGCGCGGAGCTCGGGGTGGTGGCCGAGGCGGGCGGGCAGGTGGACCATGTCGGGCAGGTCGCGCAGGACCGGATGGGCCCGGCTGGGGTCGAGCCGGTAGCCGCCGCA
Organism: Nonomuraea sp. NPDC049158; assembly: GCF_040648335.1. NCBI lineage: Bacteria > Bacillati > Actinomycetota > Actinomycetes > Streptosporangiales > Streptosporangiaceae > Nonomuraea > Nonomuraea sp. NPDC049158. The sequence goes on along the minus strand of NZ_JBEZDM010000005.1, from coordinate 452,934 downwards.
GAGCAGGACCGTGGGCGCGCCGGGCCCCTCGATGGAGGCCGAGGCGAACAGGTCCCGCTCCTCCAGCGGGTCGCACTCGGGGTCGGCCAGCGGAGTGGCCGGGCTGTCGGCCATCGCGTAACCGTGACCGTGCGGGAAGAAGACCACGTCGCCGACGCTCAGCTGGAGGGGGTCGCCGTCCGGCGGGATGAGCCATGGGGAGCCTTGGATGATCACCTGGAAGCCCGCCGAGCCCGGAGCCGAGGGGAACCACTGGCCCCAGGGGGCGTGCCACTCGACGAGCGCGGATCGGGGCTGTCCGGTGCGCATGATGGCGATCACGTCGCTGAGCACGTCCATGACGGAAGTCTATCTCACGAGACGCTCGCGTATAAAAAGCAGATACACAAGCATTGGCCATCTCGTGTCGGCCTCATAGCGTTGTCCCCCATGAGCCCAACCATGAGCGCCGCCCGGATCCACGAGTACGGCGACGCGTCCGTGATCCGCTACGACCGGATCCCCCGGCCGTCGCCCGGCCCCGGGGAGGTGCTGGTCCAGGTGGCCGCCACCTCGTTCAACCCGTCCGAGGTGGGGCTGCGGGCCGGGTACCTACGGGAGCTGCTCCCGGTCACCCTGCCGTACACGCTGGGCCTGGACCTCGCCGGCACGGTCGTCGGGGTCGGCGCGGACGTGGCAGGGCCCGCCGTCGGCGACCGGGTCATCGGCCTCGTGGAGGGGGCGGCGGCCGAGTACACGGTGGCGGCGGCGGGCTCGCTGGTCAGGGCGCCGGAACGGCTTCCGCTGGCGGAGGCCGCCGCCATCCCGGTCGCCGGGCTCACCGCCTGGCAGGCGGTCCACGAGCACGCCCGCGTCGAGCCGGGGCAGCGGGTGCTGATCAACGGGGCGGGCGGCGGGGTGGGGCTGTTCGCCGTGCAGCTGGCCAAGCTGGCGGGCGCGACCGTCATCGCGACGGCCGGTCCGCGCAGCGCGGCGGCGGTACGGCGCTACGGTGCCGACGAGGTCGTCGACTACACCACTTTGTCAGCACTTACTTCGACCCCGTTGCCCGGCGGCATGGACGTGGTGCTCAACCTGGCGGCCATCGGCCCGGAGCAGGCGGCGACGCTGGCCACGCTGGGCGAGGTGATCGTCACCATCGCCACCCCGATCGACTCGCCCCGAGCCAGCCACTTCGTGGCCCGCAACGACCCGGCGCACCTGGCCCGGCTGGTGGCGCTGATCGACAAGGGCGAGCTCGTGGTGGAGATCGCCGAGACATACCCGCTGACCGGCCTCGACGAGGTTCATCGCCGGGCCGAGGCCGGTCAGACACGCGGAAAAATCATCATTCAAGGGGAAAAATAATGATCAAGATTGGCATCATCGTCGGCAGCACCCGGCCGGGCCGCAACGGGGACACCGTGGCCGAGTGGGTGCGCGACCTGGCCGTCAAGCGCGGCGACGCCGAGTTCGAGGTGGTGGACCTGCGGGACTTCGACCTGCCGCACCTGGACGAGGCCTTCCCGGCGGCCTATGGCCAGTATGAGCACCCCCACACCCGCGCCTGGTCGGAGCGCATCGCCTCGTTCGACGGCTTCGTGTTCGTGACCCCGGAGTACAACAGCTCCACCTCGGGCGTGCTGAAGAACGCGATCGACTTCCTCTACGCCGAGTGGGCGGACAAGGCGGCCGGGTTCGTCAGCTACGGCGTCGACGGCGGCGCCCGCGCGGCCGAACACCTCAGGCAGGTGCTCGGCCGGGTCAAGGTCGCCGACGTGCCGGCTCAGGTCACGCTCTCGCTTCATACGGACTTCGAGGCGTTCACCGACTTCAAGCCCGCCGCGCACCGGGAGGAGACGGTCACCACGATGCTGGACCAGATCGTCTCCTGGGCCACGGCGCTGCGCCCGCTCAGGACGGCTGAAGTGGCGGCCTGAAGCGGCGGCTTGACGTGGCGGCACCACAAGTCAGGGCTTGAAGTGGCGCAGCACCTCGGGGTTGGCCATGGCGTCGGGGTTGGCCGCCTGCTCGACCGGGGTGCCGAGGAGGATCTTGCGTACCGGCACCTCTAGCTTCTTGCCCGACAGGGTGCGCGGGATGCCGGGCACCGCGTGGATCTCGTTGGGCACGTGCCGGGGTGACAGCTCCTGCCGCAGGGCCGTACGCAGGGCCTCGACCAGCGAGTCCGACAGCGTGACGCCCTCGGCCAGCGTGAGGTAGAGCAGCAGCCGCCCCTCCTGCCCCAGCTGGCCGGTGTCGATCACGAGGCTGTCGGCGATCTCGTCGAACCGCTCGACGACCCGGTAGAACTCGCTGGTGCCCATCCGGACGCCGCCCCGGTTCAGCGTGGAGTCGGAGCGGCCGTAGATCACGCAGCTGCCGTCCTCGTTCAGCTTGATCCAGTCACCGTGCCGCCACACGCCCGGGTAGACGTCGAAATAGCTCTCGCGGTAGCGGTCGCCGTCGGGGTCGTTCCAGAACATGACCGGCATCGACGGCATCGGCTGCGTGAGCACGAGCTCGCCCACCTCCCCCACGACCGGCTCGCCCAGGGGGTTGAACGACTCCACCCGCGCCCCCAGCGACCGGCAGGGGATGATGCCCGCCCGGATCGGATGCAGCACGGTCGCGCCGACGAACCCGGTGCACACGTCGGTGCCGCCGGAGAACGACCCGAGCGGGATCCCCGGCAGCTCCGCGGCCACCCAGGCGAACCCTTCAGGCGGCAGCGGCGACCCGGTCGAGCCGATGCCGCGCAGCGCCTCCAGCCCCTCGGGCGCGATCCCGGCCTTCAGCGAGGCCATGATGTACGGCGCGCCGACCCCGAAGTAGGTCACCCCTTCCGAGGCGGCGATCCGCCACAGCACGGCGGCGGAGGGGTAGGCGGCCGAGCCGTCGTACAGGACCGGGGTGGCGCCCACCAGCAGGCCGCCGATGAGGTAGTTCCACATCATCCAGCCCGTGGTGGTGTACCAGAAGAACACGTCCCCCTCGCCGAGGTCCTGGTGGAAGGAGAGCGACTTGAGGTGTTCGAGGATCACTCCCCCGTGCCCGTGCACGATGGGCTTGGGCAGTCCGGTCGTACCGCTGGAGTAGAGGATCCACAGCGGGTGGCCGAACGGCACCCGCTCGAACTCCAGCGGCCCCTCCTCCGCGCGCAGCCCTTCCCAGCCGATCACCTCGCCGTGCGGCACGGAGTCGGTGTGCGCGGCGCCCGGTTCGGCCCGCTGCGGCGGCTGCCCCTCCTCGGCCGCGGAAAGGTACGGGATCCAGACGGTCGCGCGGAGCGTGGGCAGCTCGGCGGCGATCTCGTTGACGGCCGCCGACCGGTCGTAGCTCTTGCCGTTGTAGTGGTAGCCGTCGACCGCGATCAGCACCTTGGGCTCGATCTGCTTGAACCGGTCGACGATGCTCGGCACGCCGAAGTCCGGGGAGCCGGCCGACCAGATCGCGCCGAGGGACGCGGTGGCCAGGAAGGCGATCAGGGCCTGCGGGATGTTGGGCAGGTAACCGGCCACCCGGTCGCCGCGCTCGACGCCGAGGCGTACCAGGCCCGCCCGGACCCGGGCGACCTCCTCGCGCAGCTCGGCGTAGGTCAGCTCCTGGCGGGCGCCGTCCTCCGAGACGAAGACGAGGGCGGTGCCGTCACGTTCGCGCAGCGCGTTCTCGGCGTAGTTGAGAGCGCTCCCGGTGAACCAATCGGTGCCCGGCATCGTTCCCGTCATGACGGGCCCGTCACCACGTTCGCCGATGACCTCGAAGTAGTCCCAGATCGACGTCCAGAACTCCGCCGGACTGTCGACCGACCAGCGCCACACCTCCTCATAGTCCGACCCGGCCCGGCCCAGCCACTCCAGGTAGTGCGTCAGCCTGGCGCGCGCGATGACGTCTTCGGTCGGTTCCCAGAGAAGTGTGCCTTCAGCAACCATGTGTCCATCCTGTCGGCCGGTTGGGGGAAAGTCATACCCGAACCGCCACATAACTTGCTACCGACGTAGGTGGTCCACCGCCATACGCGCGGCCGTGCCGATCACCGCGTCGGCGCGCGGCTGGTTGAGCGCGGTGCTGAGCGAGCGGGTGAACACCGCCACCGCGTACTGGCCGCCGTCGGGGTATTCGATCACGCCCGCCTCGTTGCGGAGTGTCGGGAGCGTCCCGGTCTTTCCGCTGACCTCCACGTCGTCGTACGGGAAGCCGGAGGCCAGCCGGTGCGGCCAGACCTGTAGGTTCAGGACGTTGCGCATCCAGGCGCACGATTCCGCCGACGCCGCCTGATCGCGCCAGATCAGCCCGAACAGCGCGGCCGTCTCGCGCGGCGTGGCGCTGTTGGCGCGCGAGGGGTCGAGCACCCGCAGCCGCGCGACGTCCTCCGGATCGAGGTACGGCCAGCTGTGCCCGGCGTCCTCGGCCATGCTCTCGTAGATGTCCCGGCAGCTCTGCCGCACCCGCGTCTCGCGCAGCCCGAACCCGTCGAGCATCGCGTTGGTCTCGTCCCGCCCGACCCTGGCCAGCAGCGCGTCGGCGGCGGTGTTGTCGCTCAACGTGATCATCAGGTGGCCCAGGTCGCGCAGGGAGATCGTGACGTCGTCGAGCATCGCGCACAGGCCGGTGGGCCCGGTCACCCGGTCGGCGGCCCCCACGGTCACCCGGCTCGCCGGATCGAGCAGCCCGGCGTCGGCCTGACGGCAGAACTCCACCATCAGCGGCACCTTGAACATCGAGGCGGTCGGCAGCGGCACGTCGGAGCCGAGCCCGATCTCCCGGCCCGAGCGCAGGTCGGTCGCGTGCAGCCACCCGGTCACGCCCGCCGCGCCGAACAGCGCGGCCAGATCCGGCTCGTTCATGCCAGCATCCCGGGTCTGCGGCTGATGTGCCGCACGGGCGCCGCGGCCTCGTCCGTCATCCCGGCGCTCTCTTTCAGCGTTCGTACGGCCACCGCCGAGAAGCCGGCGACCGCGTCCGTCTCCACTCGCCAGGCCGTGGAGACCCGGGAACTGATCGGCGAGCCTAGCAGCGGGAGCCAGGCGATCCCAGGGTGGTCCACCCTGGCCCCGAACGCCACCGCCGCCCCGGCGAGCACCAGGCCGAGCCCGGCGCCCTGATGCACCTGGGCGGGCACGTAGCCGTGGCGGCGGCACTCCGCCAGCGTCGCGGCGTGCAGCCCCGGCTCCCCCTCCCTGGGCGGCATCAGCAGCTCGCGGCCCGCCAGGTCGGCCAGGTGCACCTCCCCGGCCGCGGCCAGGGGATCCCCCTCGGCCAGCAACACGCCCTGCGGCTGCACCAGCACCTGCCCGAACCGCAGCCCCGGCGCGTTGATCGGGTGGCGCACGATGCCGACGTCGATGGCGCCTTCGGTCAGCGCGGCCACCTGATCGGCCGTCCAGATCTCCGCCGGTGTGAGCCGTACGTCCGGATTGCTCGCGCGGAAGCCCTCGACCAGGGCGGCGATCACCGCGGCGGCCAGGTCGGGCGGGACCCCGAGCTTGAGCGCCCGGCCCTCACCATGGCGGACGAGCTCGCGCAGCCGGTCGGCCCTGGCCACGATCTCGCGGGCCTCGCCGACCAGCAGGCGGCCCGCCTCGGTCAGCCGGACCTGGCGGGCGGAGCGGTCGAAGAGCCGCACGCCGAGCTCCTCCTCCAGGCGCTTGATCCGCTGGCTGAGCGGCGGCTGGGCCATGCCGAGCCGAATCGCGGCATTGCCGAAGTGGAGTTCCTCCGCCACCACGGTGAAGTAGCGCAGATGCCGGACAAGGTCCATGACCAGCAACTATATCCGCATTTATATGTATGAAGCGCTTATATCGGTATTGGACACCACGCGGCGGCCTCTGGTGTGCTCGGCCGCATGGGGTCACAAAGGGGGACAATCTTCATGAATCTTCAGCCAGAATCGCCGCCCAGGCGAAAACGCCGCTGGCCGTGGGTCACCGCCGCCGCACTGGTCCCCGCCGTGGCGGCGGCCGGCACGATCTGGCTGCTGCGCACGCAGGGCACCCCGGAGGAGACGGCTGATTCGTACCTGTCCGCCTGGTCCGTCCAGAATTATGCGCGGATGCGGGAACTCGTCGCCGACCCGCCCGCCGACTTCGAGCGCTGGCACCAGCGCTTCCGTACCGACCTCAAGCTCACCGGCGCGACCTTCAAGCGCGACGCGGGCGGCTCGGACGGTGTGATCGCCTTCCACGCCGGGCTCACCGGCCCGAAGAGCTGGACGTACGACGGCAAGCTCAAGCTCGTCGAACGCGGCGGCGAGTGGAAGGTCGACTGGACCCCCGCCGCCATCAACCCCTCGCTCAAGCAGGGCAGGTCCCTGCGGCTGGTCACGGAGAAGGCCGCGACGGTCCCGGTGCTGGCGGCCGATGGCAGCCGCGTCGACACCCCGGACGCGCCCGGCTCGGTGCTGCAACTCGTCGAAGGGCTCAAGCAGACCTACCCGGACCGGCTCGCCGACGGGCAGTCCCGCAGGATCGACCTCTACCAGGGCGAGCGGTTCCTCCAGACCATGGCCAAGCCGGCGGAGCGGACGCCGTTCCACACCACGATCGACCTCAAGGTGCACCGGGCGGGCGCCGCCGCGCTCGACGGCGTGCGTAAGCCGGCCTCGCTGGTCGCCGTCCGGCCATCGACCGGCGAGATCCTGTCGGTGGTCAACAAGCCGGGCGGGTTCAACCGGGCGCTGCTCGGCAAGTACCCGCCCGGCTCGACGTTCAAGGTCGTGACGGCCTCCGCGCTGGTCGCGGACGGGGCAGCGGCGGACGAGCAGGTCGAATGCCCGGCCGAGCAGAACATCGGCGGCTTCCCCTTCCACAACGCGGGCTTCCACGACTACGGCAGACTCTCCTTCCGCGACGCCTTCGCCCACTCGTGCAACACCACGTTCGGCGCCATGGGGGTGGCCGAGCTCGGGGACGGCCGGCTGGCCGAGGTGGCCGGCGCGTTCGGCTTCGGCTCCGCGATCACGCCGGGCGTGCCGGCGGTGAAGGCCGAGTTCCCGGCGCCGAAGGACGACACCGACCTGGCCTCCGCCTCGATCGGGCAGGGCAGGGTGCTGGCCAGCCCGCTCAACATGGCCTCGGTGGCCGCCGCCATCGCCGACGGCTCCTGGCGCCCGCCCCGGCTGGTCGCCCAGGACCTGGTGCCGGACCGCACTCTCAAGCCGCGCCCCCTGGAGGACGGCGTGGTGCGGGCCCTGCGCGAGCTCATGCCCGCCGTCGTCACGGACGGAACCGCGCACGCGGTGAGCTTCCCCTCCGGTACGGCCGGCAAGACCGGGACGGCGGAGTACGGCTCGGGCAAGGAGCCGCCCGCGCACTCCTGGTTCATCGGCTACCGGGGGGACCTGGCGTTCGCGGTGATCGTGGAGGGCGGCGGCGCGGGCTCCGCGGTGGCGGCCCCGATCGCGGCCCGCTTCCTCAGCGCCCTGAGCTGATGTGCGCCCTGAGCTGGTGTGCGGACCGGCTGATGTGCGGACTGGTGGTCAGGGGCTGACCGGTCTGCGGTCGACCGGCGTGGTGAGGCCCGCGACCGCGGCCACCACCTCCGAGGCGTTGGACAGGTCGGGCAGCACGAGGTCGGCTCCGGCCTCGCGCAACTCGCTCGCCATCGACCGGCCCGAGGCCACCCCGATCATCGCCGCCCCGCCGATCTTGGCGGCCTGCACGTCACGCGTCGAGTCACCGATCACCACGGTGTTGGCCGAGGTGAACGGCTCGCCGAAGCGCGCCTTGGCCCGCCCTTGGGCGACCTGGAGCAGCGTCGCCTTGGGGTAGACCTCCTCGCCGTAGCCGCCGAGCTCGAAGTCGACGTGCTTGTCCAGCCCGAACGCCTTGAGCTTGTGCACGGCGTTGCTCTTGATCGTGCCGGTGAGCACCGACTGGACCACGCCGTCGAGTCCGGCGACGGCCTTGAGCGCCTCCTTGGCCCCCGCCATCACGCGGCCCTCGGTGGCCAGCCGCTTGCGCCGGTCGGCGAAGGCCATCGCCAGCGCGGACAGGAATCGTGGCAGGGTGTCGTCCTCGGTGACGATGCCGTTGACCGCGAGGGTCTCGAAGACGATCTCGGAATCGGGCCGGCCGCGCGCCGGTGCCAGCTTGAGCAGCGGCCGCCCCGTCACGGCGCGGAACGCCTCTGCGTAGGCGTCCCTGGTCACGATCGCGACGTCGACCAAGGTGAGGTCGATGTTCCAGAGCACAAGGCGTTTGATGGCGACCTCCTGTGGGGGATCCAGCCAGGGTACGGCTATCTGCCCGTCCAGGGCTGCCTGCTGAGGGATTCAGGCATAGGTGAGCGCTTGTGCGAGGGTGTCGACGACCGGCAGCCCGGTGGCCTCCAGCTCGCCGCGCGTGGTCATCCCACCGGTGTAGAGGACGGCCCTGGCGCCCACGTGCTGCGCGGCGAGCCCGTCGTCGACGCTGTCGCCGATCACCAGGATCTCGCGGGCCTCGACGTCGATGGCCTCGATGTGCGCGGTCAGGTGCGCGGCCTTCTCGCCGCCGGTCAGCCCCACCAGGCCGTCGACCCTGGTGAAGTGCCGGGTGATGCCGAAGGACTCGATCAGCGGCACCAGGTGGGTGTGCGGGGCCATCGAGCAGAGCGACTGGGTGCCCGTCCAGCTGGTGAGCGACAGCTCGGCGTCGGCGGCCAGCCCGCAGGCGACGCTGAGGCGGAAGTAGTGCTCATGGAAGCCGTTGTCGAGCAGCTCCCACTCGCCCTCGTTGAGCGGGCGGCCGAGCAGCCGCTCGTAGGCGACCCAGATGGGCCGGGTGTAGACCGCGCGGAAGTCGTCAGCGGTCAGCGGAGGCAGCTCGTACGACCGGAAGACCTCGTTGGTGGCCCCGACCACGGCGTCGATGTCGTGGAACAGCGTGCCGTTCCAGTCCCAGATGATGTGCTTTGTCATGTCGCGATCAGTTTAACCGGGGGGTGTGACATCCCGGTTAAGGCTGGACGGTGAGGCCGCGGCTGGTCGGCCGCGGCCTCACCCGTGACCGCGGGTCAGACCCGCTACCCGCATGCCTTGGTGGTGCTGCCGGAGCCGTTCTGGCCGCCTCGGCCGCTGCCGAACACGACGCTGGCACCGCCCCAGGCGCACATGTTGTTGCCGTACATCATGTTGCCCCAGTGACGGCCGCCGTTGCCCTGCTTGAAGGAGAACCGGTCGTACCCCTTGTCGGTGTAGACGCTGATGACGCCGTGCGCCGACGAGGCCGTCTTGATCTCGACCCAGTTGGTCTTGCACTTGCCCGACCACCAGAGCTGGATGGTGCCGACCTTGCCATCGACGCGGTTGCTCAGCGAGCCGGTCCGCACCACCTTGGCCGCGTTGCCACAGCCGGTCTTGTAGGGGTCCTTGTGGTCGTAGTACTGCCTGCCGGCCGCCTGCGCGCTCGCCGGTGCGATCGTGAGGAGGGCCGCCGCCACCGCGCCGACCGCGATGGCCGTCACTCGAAACTTCATTCGGAACCGACTCCTTGAGTTCGGGATGGGGATCCGTGAGGACCCTAGCGAGAAGCTTCAAGAAATGGTCAAGGTACTGTGAGCTATTTAACGTGTACCTAACGTGTCTGCAGCAGATCGGGGATCTCCTGCGTGGCGAACCACATGAGCTCGTGCGCCTCGGCGCCGTCCACGGTGAAGCGCGCGTCGTCGTCGCCTCCGTCGGCGGCGGGGAGGGCGGCGACTGCGGCCTGGATGTCCGGGATCGCGCCGAGGTCGTCGACGTGGACCGCGGCGACCTTGCCCATCGGAACCGGCCCCGTCACGCGTACTCGGGCCCGTTCTTCCAGGTCGGAGCCGATGGAGAGCGTGCCGTCGGGCACCTCGGCGACGACGACCACCCGCCGGGAGGACGCCTCGACGCCGTCGGCGCGGTCGGCGGCCAGCAGGCGCAGCGAAGTGCGGGCGGCCTCGGTGAGAGCCACGTATTCGAGCTCCTCGGTGTCACCCGAGGCGTACCACTCGGTCAGCGCGGGGGTCACCGCGTAGCCGGTCAGCGGGGCCGGGCCTAGCTCGCCCGCCTCGACCGCTCGGGCCAGCGCGGAGAGCGTGCACGGCAAATAGACGCGCATCACGAACCTTTCACAGCGTGCAAGGGCTCTATCATGCCCGTCGCAACGGAAGTTGGAGCAGAGTCTCGAGTTCCGCGATGGTCGAATCGGCGTCGCGGTGGTGGATGCCCGCCATGCCGAGGCCCCGAGCGGCCAGGATGTTGATCTCGATGTCGTCGATGAACACGCATGACTCGCCGGGCAACCCGACCCGGCCGAGCGCGTGCTCGAAGATGCGCGGCTCGGGCTTGCGCATGCCGACCTCTCCGGAGATGACGACCGCGTCGAAGAGCTCGTCCCAGCCGTCCCGGGGATAGACGTTGGACCACGAGTTGGACAGCAGGCACGTCTTGACGCCGTTGCTCTTGACCTCGCGCAGCATGTCGTACATCGCGTCGACCCGCTCGAAGCCGGCGAACATCCGCTCCAGCAGCCCCTCGGCGGCCGGCGACACCCCGTCGACGGTCAGCAGCCGGGCGGCCAGGTCGCGCTCGAACGCGGCGCCGTCGATCTCCCCGCGCTCCAGCGCGTTCACGACGCTCTCCTGCTCGCCACCGTAGGCCTGGTCGATCAGCTCGCGCATGACGGCTCGGTAGTGGCGGTCGTCGATGCGATCCACCTCGATCCACTTGCCGATGGAGACGGAGAGACTGGTGGTGAGCACGCCACCCCAGTCGATCAGTACCCCTGTGATCAAGGCTCCTCCTTGGAATCCCGTTCTAGGGTAGTTGAGCGTCGCACATCACCCGCAGACCCACACAAACCCCAGATAAAAGACGGCCAAATTCCCTGGCTATGGTGAGGTTCCATTGAGCTGACCCCATGGAGGGACCGCCGTGCGGACGACGATCCTGATCACCTCGGATGAGTTCAAAGCTCCTGGTACGGAGCTGTTCGACTTCGACCCGATACTCCCCGGCGGGCCGGAGTGGCTGACCAAGCCCACACTGCTCGCCCTGCTCTCCTCGTTCCTGTTCGCCCTGCTCGCCGCGATGTTCATCGCGAGCGGGCTGAAGGGCTCGCACTAACGCGCGGCGCGGGCGGCCACCTTGCGGTGCTCCGCGCTGCGGAGCACCTTGGCCGCCTGCGCGGCCGACGCCACGGGCGCCTTGGGCAGCAGTCCGCGGGCCTGCTTGAGCTTGAGCAGCCGTGTCACCGACTGGTCGAGCCGCTCCTGCGAGATCTTGCCCGACTTCACCGCCGCCAGCACCGCGTTGTAGGCCACGGGCAGGTTGTTCGGCATGAGCAGCAGGTCGGCACCCGCCTGGATGGCCCGTACGGGGATCTCGGCGTCGCTGTACTTCTTGCGCACCCCGTCCATGTTGAGCGCGTCCGTGGAGATCACGCCCTGGAAGCCGAGCTTGTTCCGGAGCAGCCCGGTCAGGATGGGCTTGGACAGCGTCGCGGGATCACGTGACGGGTCGAGCTTGGGGAAGACGATGTGCGCGCTCATCACGGCGTCGACACCGGCGGCGATCGCGGCCTTGAACGGCGGCGCGTCGATCCGCTCCCACTGCTCCTTCGTGTGCTTGATCACCGGCAGCCCGGTGTGGCTGTCGATGTTGGTGTCGCCATGACCGGGGAAGTGCTTGGCGGTGGCGGCGACCTTGGCGTCGTTGAAACCCTTGACCGACGCGGCCACCATCTTGGCCACCTCGGCGGGCTGGTTACCGAAGGCGCGCTTGCCGATGACCGGGTTCCTCGGGTCGATGTTCACGTCGGCGACCGGGGCGAAGTCCAGGTTGACGCCGACCGCGCGCAGCTCCTCGCCGGTGGCCCTGGCCACGGCTCGCGCGTTCGCGGTGTCCTTGGTCGAGCCTATGACCGAGGCGCCGGGGAAGTCGGTCATCAGCGCGCCCATCCTGGACACCAGGCCGTTCTCCTGGTCGGTGCCGATCAGGAGCGGCACGCCCTTCGACGCCTGCTGCAGCCCGTTGGTCAGGTCGACGACCTGGCCGACACTCTGGATGTTCGCCGGGAAGAGGATCACGCCGCCGAGGTGGTATTTGGCGACCACCTTGGCCGGGGTCTGCGCGCCGTACCTCGCCTGGTTCTCGCCCGACACGCTGCCGGGGCCCGTGCCGTACAGGACGGGCATGAACAGCTGGCCGACCTTCTCCTCCACGCTCATCTTCGACAGGACCCGCGACAAACCGCCGCCCTCGCTGCCCGACGACGAGCTCTGCTGAACCGTGGACGGAGGCGCCACCTCCGGCCGCGTCGCCGGAGCCGCACCCGCCGCGCCGCCACCACCCCCGGCGCATGCCGCGAGAGCCATCACGAGGAGCCCGGCCGTGCCTGTCCGTCGAAACATGCTCTCAAAGGTATCCATGCTCTGGGACCCCTGAGCCACACAGCTGACAAATGCCGTCCTCCTCCGGTCCGGTCAGAGCCCCAGCCTCCGGTCCGGTCAGAGCCCCAGCTCGACGAGGCCCGGCAGGTGGGAGCGGGCCGCCGCGCGGGCGTGCGCCGCCGTAGCCGCTCCCCGCGCGGCCTGCGCGGCGAGCTGGCACTGGTCGAGTGTGTGCGCCCCCAGCCCGGTCCGTACGGCGGGCAGCGCGGCGGCCCCCATGGACAAGGTGGTCACCCCGAGCCCCACGAGCACGCAGGCCATGGCCGGATCGGCGGCCGACTCCCCGCAGACGCCGCACGGTTTGCCGTTGTCGGAGGCGGCCGTCGCGGTCATGGCGATCAGGTCGAGCAGCGCCGGCTGCCACGGATCCTGCAGCGCGCCCAGCGCGGCGGAGTGGCGGTCGGCGGCGAAGGCGTACTGCGCCAGGTCGTTGGTCCCGATCGACACGAAGTCGACCACGGTGACCAGGCTCTCCGCCCGCAGCGCCGCCGCCGGGATCTCGATCATCACGCCCGCCTGCGGGAGCCCCTTGGCGTGGCAGGCGTCAGTGAACCAGTGGGCCTCCTGGGCCGTAGCGACCATCGGCGCCATCACCTGAAGCTCGGCCGCCGCCGCGCTGACCCGCACCGCACCCGACCGGTTCACCGCCGCCGCCACGGACAGCGCTTCCAGCTGGGCGGCCATCACCTCGGGGAACCTCTCGAACAGCCGCAGGCCACGCTCGCCCAGCGCCGGGTTCGCCTCGGGCGCGGCGGACGGCAGGAACGCCAGTGGTTTGTCGGCACCGGCGTCCAGCGTCCGCACCACCACCTTTCCGCCCGGAAACGCGGCCAGCGCCGCCCGGTAGGCCGCCTCCTGCTCCGCCACGGACGGCGCCTCGGTCCGCCCGAGGTACAGGAACTCGGTCCGGTACAGCCCCACGCCCTCGGCCCCGGCCGCCAGCGCCTCGTCGAGATCGTCCGGGCCGCCGATGTTGGCCAGCAGTTGCACCCGGAAGTCGTCCCGGGTCCGGCCGGGGCCGCCGGTCGTCATGCGGCGCCGCCTGGCTTCGTGCGCGCTGACGTGCTGGGCGATGTCGGACTCGGTGGGCTCCAGCCGTACTTCCCCGGTGTTGCCGTCGACCAGCACCCGGGTGCCGGCCGGGATCTCCGTCGCGCCCGGGCAGGCCACGACGGCGGGCACGCCCATCGCCCTGGACAGGATCGCGGTGTGGCTGGTCGGCCCGCCGGCCTCGGTCACGAACGCGGCCACGGCCTCCTTCGACAGCAACGCGGTGTCGGCGGGCGCCAGGTCGACGGCGATCAGCACATACGGCTCACCCGTGCCCGCGACGGGGGGCGGGGCCGGCAAGGGGTGGCCCGTGAGGCGGGCGATCACGCGGTCCCTGATGTCGTCCAGGTCGGCGACCCGCTCGCCGAGGTACCCGCCCGCTCTCACCAGCATGTCCCGATATTTCGCGAAAGCTTGGTAAACCGCCCGGGGAGCCGCGACCCGCTGGTCGATCAGGGCCTTGACCCCGACCACCAGCCCGGGATCCTCGGCGATCAGCGCCTGGGCCTTGAGGATCTCCTTGGCCTCGCCGCCGGCCCGGTTGCCCCGGGCCTCCAGCTCCCCCGCGACCTGTCCGAGCGCCGCCACCGCGCGTTCGCGCTCCGGCTCCGGCGGGCCCTCGTACGTGGAGTCGGCGGGGGGTTCGGGGACGGCCCCGGTCAGCACGTAGGCGGGCCCGGTCCCGACCCCCGGACTGACCCCGGCCCCCCGCAGGTTCATGCTGTCCCGGCTATCGCCGCCAGCGCGTCGAGCACCTCGTCGGCGCCCTCGCCCTCGGCCTTGATCACGATGTCCTCACCCTGCCGGACGTCCAGCCCCAGGATCTGCAGGATGCTCTTGCCGTTCACGGGCTGGCCGGTCACCCCCTTGCTCACGGTGATGTCCATCGGGGCCTTGAGGGCGGTCTGCACGAATGTCGCCGCCGGCCGGGCGTGCAGGCCCACTTCCGCCGCCACGGTGACCTTGCGCTCGGCCATGTACTCCTCCTTGTCCAACCGGTCCGGACCATCCGGCCCCGGCACTTGCCCCATTGCTCTTTCAGTCCCACAGGAAGAGCTCGTCGCCGGCGTGTACGGGCCCGCCGGTCATGGCCGTCACCGAACCGGCGGGCGCGTCGAGCGCGACCACCGGGCAGACCGGCGAGCGGCCACCGGCCTCGATCGCGGCCGGGTCCCAGGCCACCACGGGCTGGCCCGCACGGACTCTGTCGCCCTCGGCCGCGAGCAACTCGAAGCCCTTCCCCTTCAGCTGGACCGTGTCGATGCCCAGGTGCACCAGCACGCCTTTGCCGTCATCCCCGACGATGACATAGGCATGCGGATGCAATTTCATGATTTTTCCAGTTATTGGGGCTACGGCCTTGCCGGGTTCCCGCGCCGGATCGATCGCCGTTCCCGGCCCCACCATGCCCGCGGAGAACACCGGGTCGGGCACCGCCGACAACCCCACGGCCACCCCCTCGACCGGGGCGAGAACAGTCGTCATGGTCTCGCCCTCTAGCCGATGATGTCCTCGATGTCGCTGGCGATCGTGTCAGCCTCGGGCCCGACGACGACCTGCACCACGTTGCCCGCGGCCATGACGCCGTGCGCGCCCGCCGCCTTGAGCGCGGCCTGGTCGACTTTGGAGACGTCACGCACCTCCGTACGCAACCGGGTGATGCACGGTTCTATGTCGATGATGTTGCCCGCACCGCCGAGCCCCGCGATGATCGCGCTGGCATCAGCCGCCATCCGTCCTCCTCGTAACGTTACGACCAGGCTAAACGTCAGTCGGTCTGGGTCACCTTGTTGAGCCCGCGCGGCGCGTCGGGGTCGATGCCCAGCCTCCGGGCCAGCGCCTCGGTGAGCAACTGCCCCGGCACGATGAGGCCCATGGGCGCGACCCACTCGGGCAGGTCGGGGCCGTTGAGCGCCGCCGTACCCGCGTGGGCCAGAGCCGGGCCGCCGCCGATGGTGAAGGCCGCGGCGCCCGCGGCGACGACCCGCTCGGCGAGCGCGACCGTACCGGACAGCGTCGGGCTGTTCTCGGCGGCGACCAGCAGGGCGGGGGTGTCGGCGTCGACCACGGCGATCGGCCCGTGCAGCAGGTCGGCGTACGACAGGCCCATGGCGTGCAGGTAGCACGCCTCCTTGAGCTTGAGCGCGGTCTCCAGCGCGGTGGAGAAGGCCAGCCCGCGCGCGGAGACCACGGCGCCCTGCTTGTCGGCCAGGCCCTCGACGACCGCGTCGAGGTCGCCCGGCTCGGCGATCAGCTTCTCGACCGCGTCCGGGACCCGCTGCAGGTCGGCCGCGTCCACGTCGGCGCCGAGGCCGAGCGCGAGCACGGCCAGCGCGGCGAGCTGGGTGGTGTAGGTCTTCGTGGCGGGGACCGCCTTCTCCTCGCCCGCCAGCGTGCACAGCGCCAGGTCGGCGGCCTGGGCGAGCGGGCTGTCCGGGCCGCCGTTGGTCACTCCGACCGTGCTGGCGCCACAGTCCTTGGCCCAGGTCAGCGTCTCGACGATCTCCTCGGTCCGGCCCGACTGCGAGATGGCGACGGCCAGCACGCCGTCGAGGTCCAGCTTGCGCTTGTACGTCGTCGCGACGGACGGGGCGGCGAGCGCGGCCAGCCGCCCAGCGTGGGCTTCGACCAGATAGCGGCCGTAGACTGCGGCATTGTCGGAGGTGCCACGCGCGATGAACAGGAGCTGTCGGGTTCGCTCGCCCAGTGCTCTCACCTCGTCGACCCTGGGAAGCAGGGAGTCGAGCGTGGCCCGCAGCGCCTCAGGCTGCTCGGCGATCTCGCTGCGCATCTTGGTGGTCATCATCCCTCAAATCGTTACCGGGCAGACTTGACCCTGTTTTGCGACATGTGGTCTAGTCCGGACTAGACCAGTACGAACCATAGCCCATCGCCCAGGTCAGATCGAGGGGAGGATCCGTGGCGCACATCGATCCGGACAGCCCGGTGCCCAAGTACTTCCAGCTGCGCGAGATCCTGCTGGACCTGATCGACAGCGACGAGCTGAGCATCGGCGCCGCCATCCCGTCGGAGCGCGAGCTGTGCCAGCGCTTCGGCCTTTCCAGGATGACAGTCCGGCAGGCGGTCGACCACCTGGTGTCCGAGGGCCGCCTGCACCGGGTGCCGGGCAAGGGCACGTTCGTGGCCAGACCCAAGATCGAGCTGGCGCTGCAGCTCACGTCGTTCAGCGACGACATGCGGGCGCGCGGCATGGAGCCGGGCTCGCGCGACCTCGACCGGCGGGTCGTGCGCGCCAGCGCCCACCTGGCCAAGGAGCTGGGCATCCAGCCGGGCGAGGAAGTGCACTTCATCGAGCGGCTGCGCACCGCCGACGGCGAACCGCTGTCCATCGAGCGCGCGCACATCCCGGTCAAGCTCGCGCCCGACCTGGCCGAGCACGACCTGTCGGGCAGGTCCCTCTACGAGCTGCTGGAGAGCCGCTACGGGCTGGTCATGGACGCCGGCGAGCTGACCATCGACGGGGGCATCGCCGATCCGAGCGACGCCGACCTGCTCAAGCTCCCCCGGGGCGGGGCCGTACTACTGTTGCAGCGCAGATCCTTCTCCGGCGGCATCTGCGCGGAGCTGGGCGTGTCCACCTATCGCGCGGACCGCTACCAGCTGCGCACCATTCTGGAAATGCCCACCAGACGGGGCTGAGGGCCCGACCCGGAGGAACGCCCGGTGAACGAGACCACCGCCGCCAGGCCTTCGCCGTTCTCACGCGTGATGAACGTGCTCCAGCGCCTGGGCCGCTCGCTCATGCTGCCCATCGCCGCCCTGCCCGCGGCCGCGCTGCTGCTCCGCTTCGGCCAGCCCGACATGCTCGGCTCCAACGGCGCCGAGCCGGGCGGCCTGGCCGACGTGGCCGGCTTCGGCTGGATGAACCAGGTCGCCGAGGTGCTGGCCGCCGCCGGTGCGGCGCTGTTCGAGAACCTGCCGCTGCTGTTCGCGGTGGGGGTGGCGATCGGGTTCGCCCGCAAGTCCGACGGCTCGACCGCGCTCGCCGCGGTGGTCGGCTACCTGGTGTTCGACCGCGTGACCAAGGTGATGTTCTTCGGCTCGGCGATCCGGGACACCGTCCTGATCAGGGCGGTCCAGCCCCAGGGCATCAAGGAGATCATCAACTACGGCATGCAGAACCCCACCCAGGTGCTCGGCGGCATCATGATCGGGCTGGTCACCGCCATGCTGTGGCAGCGCTTCCACCGGATCAAGCTGCCGTCCTGGCTGGCCTTCTTCGGCGGGCGCCGGTTCGTACCGATCATCACCTCGATCGTGGCGCTGCTCCTCGGCGTGCTCATCGGCTGGGTGTGGCCGATACTCGGCGAGTGGATCGGCCACGCGGGCGAGGCCCTGACCACGCTCGGGCCGCTGGGCACCGGCATCTACGGCCTGATCAACCGGCTGCTGATCCCGCTGGGCCTGCACCACTTCGTCAACTCGATCGTCTGGTACGTGGTGCCGCAGTGCGAGGTCGGCGGCCAGGTCCTCG
Organism: Nonomuraea sp. NPDC049158; assembly: GCF_040648335.1. Taxonomy (NCBI): domain Bacteria; kingdom Bacillati; phylum Actinomycetota; class Actinomycetes; order Streptosporangiales; family Streptosporangiaceae; genus Nonomuraea; species Nonomuraea sp. NPDC049158. Next base: position 435,008 of record NZ_JBEZDM010000005.1, on the reverse strand, counting down.
GCGGTGACTGGAACTGCTACTTCGGCGGTGCCCCGCACTCCGGCCAGTTCATGGCCGGGTTCTTCCCGATCATGATGTTCGCGCTGCCGGCCGCCGCGCTGGCCATGTGGCGGGCCGCGCCCCCGCACCGGCGGGCGGCGGTGGGCGGCATCATGCTGTCGGCCGGGCTGGCCTCGTTCGTCACCGGGATCACCGAGCCGATCGAGTTCGCGTTCATCTTCGTGGCGCCGGTGCTGCTGGCCGTACACGCTGTGCTGACCGGGCTGGCGATGGCGCTCACCACACTCATCGGCGGGCAGCTCGGCTTCGGCTTCTCGGCGGGGCTGCTGGACATGCTGCTCAACGCCAGCAAGTCGAACACCCACAACCTGCCGGGCATCCTTTTGCTCGGGGTGATCTATGGGGTGGTCTATTACGTGGTGTTCAGCTTCCTCATCCGCAAACTGAACATCATGACCCCCGGCCGAGAGCCTGAGCCCGACGTGGATTCCGGCGAGCCGCCGTCATAACCGCCCTCTTGGCCATGGCCGCAGAGGGTTACGGACCGCGACACCCGAATCGACATCAGCCACTTCACCCATGGAGGCTGGCCGAATTCGTTGGGGACGGCCCATTGGTAGCTGGCATGGGACCGAAATCCGAACCGCCCCGTTCAGCACCACTCCAACTTCCGGTGATCTTCCTCGCTAATCACCTCGAATCGGTGGGCGGAGCGGGAAAGTTGGCGGGCGATGTATTCGGGGACCGGGCCGGAAACTCCTTGTACTGTCCCTCTCCCCCTATGACATCGGAGGCCCCATGTCATCCCTTCCGCACGCCGCCGTTTCCGACCCGCTCGTGTGGGGACCCCCAGGAGTCGGTCCTGACGAGCGCAAGCTGCGGCTGCTCGGGCAGGCATTGGCCGAGGTGCTCTCGGGGCGGCGGCCGCCCGAGAGCGTCGCCGACCGGCTCACCGACCGGGCCTACCGCGAGCTCGTCAAGGCGGGGCGGATGATCGAGACGAGACGACCGCCGTTCGTGGGGAGCCCGCACGTGAAGGAGCCCAAGGACGGGGCGGTCGAGATGTGCCTCCTCGTCCACTGCGGCGAACGCAGCCACGTACTCGCCGTCCGGCTTGAGAGGCGCGGCGTGCAATGGCTGTGCACGGACTTCGAAACCGCCTGACGCCCACACGCCGAACGCCCGCCAGAGGCAAGCCGTCCATCAGGAAGCAGGAAGGCGGCCCCCGCCGACAGGCGAGGGCCGCCTTCCAGAACCGGACCGGTGCGTTATGCCTGGGCGTTCTTGGGGTCGCCGTGGCAGCGCTTGTACTTCTTGCCCGAGCCACACGGGCAGGGCGCGTTGCGCTCGACGTTGCCGTAGGCGGCGCGCTCGGCCGAGGTGCTGCGGACCCGGGTGTGCTCGACCTCGCCCGCCTCACCCGGCGCGGAGTATTCGAGCTCGGCGGGCCGCTCGGGCCCGCGCAGGCCGCGCGCGATGATCGAGCGGGTCTCCGCCATCATCGCGTCCTCTTCCTCGACGATCGGGTTCTCCTGAACCTCGACCTCGATGTTGAACAGGAAGCCGACCGAGTCCTCCTTGATGCCCTCGAGCATCGCGGCGAACATCTCGAAGCCCTCGCGCTGGTATTCGATCTGCGGGTCCTTCTGCGCGTAGGCCCGCATGCCGATGCCCTCGCGCAGGTAGTCCATCTCGTAGAGGTGCTCGCGCCACTTGCGGTCGAGGACCGACAGGATGACGCGGCGCTCGAACTCGCGGGTGGCCTCGGCGCCGAGCTCCTCCTCACGCCTGGCGTAGGCCTCCAGCGCGTCCTTCTTCACCTTCGCGCTGATGAGCTCGGCGCTGAGCTCCTCCCGGCTGCCTGCCTCCTCGACCACGTTGTCGATGGTGACCGTGACGGGGTAGAGCTCGCCGAACGCCTTCCACAGCTTGTCGAGGTCCCACTCCTCGGCGAAGCCCTCGGCCGTGGCGCCCGCGACGTAGCCCTCGATCACCTCGCCGATGAAGCCCTGCACCTGCTCGTGCAGGTCGGCGCCCTCCAGCACGCGGTGGCGCTCGGCGTAGATCACCTTGCGCTGCCGGTTCATGACCTCGTCGTACTTGAGAACTTCCTTGCGGATCTCGAAGTTCTGCTGCTCGACCTGGTGCTGGGCGGAGGCGATGGCCTTGGAGACGATGCCGGACTCGATCGGCTGCTCGTCCGGGATGTTGAGCCTGGTCATGATCATCTCGACCCTTGCCGAGTTGAACAGACGCATCAGGTCGTCACCGAGCGAGAGGTAGAAGCGCGACTCGCCGGGGTCGCCCTGGCGGCCGGAGCGGCCACGGAGCTGGTTGTCGATGCGGCGCGACTCGTGCCGCTCGGTGCCGAGAACGTAGAGGCCGCCGAGCACGGTGACCTCGTCGTGCTCGGCCTTGACGGCCGCCTTGGCCTTCTCGAGCGCCTCGGGCCACGCCTTCTCGTACTCTTCGGGCGTTTCGAGCGGGTCGAGGCCGCGCTGGCGCAGCTCAAGGTCGGCCCGGAACTCGGAGTTGCCGCCGAGCATGATGTCGGTGCCTCGACCGGCCATGTTGGTGGCGACGGTGACGGCGCCCTTGCGGCCCGCCTCGGCGACGATCGCGGCCTCACGCGCGTGGTTCTTCGCGTTGAGCACCTCGTGCTGCACGCCGCGGCGCTTGAGCGCCTTGGACAGCCGCTCGGACTTCTCGACCGAGGTGGTGCCGACCAGCACCGGCTGGCCGACGTCGTAGCGCTCCTTGATGTCCTCGACGACCGCGGCGAACTTGGCGTCCTCGGTCTTGTAGACGACGTCGGCCTGGTCCTTGCGGATCATCGGACGGTTCGTCGGGATCGGGACCACGCCGAGCTTGTACGTCTGGTGGAACTCGTTCGCCTCGGTGACGGCGGTGCCGGTCATGCCGGACAGCTTCTTGTAGAGGCGGAAGTAGTTCTGCAGGGTGACCGTGGCGAGAGTCTGGTTCTCGTCCTTGATCTTCACGCCCTCTTTGGCCTCGATGGCCTGGTGCATGCCCTCGTTGTAGCGGCGGCCGTGCAGGATGCGGCCGGTGAACTCGTCGACGATGAGCACCTCACCCTCGGCGACGATGTAGTCCTTGTCCTTCTTGAACAGCTCCTTGGCCTTCAGAGCGTTGTTCAGGAAGCCGACCAGGTGGGTGTGCTCGGCCTTGTAGAGGTTGTCGATGCCCAGCCAGTCCTCGACCTTGGCGACACCGGACTCCAGAACGCCGACCGTGCGCTTCTTCTCGTCGACGATGTAGTCGCCGGTGCTCTCCTCGTCGGGCGACTTGGCCTCGACGCCCTTGCGCAGCCGCGGCACGATCTTGGCGAACTCGGTGTACCACTTACCCGACTGCTCTCCCGGACCGGAGATGATCAGCGGGGTCCGCGCCTCGTCGATGAGGATGGAGTCGACCTCGTCGACGATCGCGAAGTGGTGGCCGCGCTGCACGCACTCGTCCAGCGACCACGCCATGTTGTCGCGCAGGTAGTCGAAGCCGAACTCGTTGTTGGTGCCGTAGGTGATGTCCGCGTCGTACTGCTTGCGCCGCTCTTCCGGGACCTGCCCGGCCAGGATCATGCCGACCTCGAGACCGAGGAAGCGGTAGACACGGCCCATGTTCTCGGCGCCGACCTTGACCAGGTAGTCGTTGACCGTGATGACATGGACGCCGTTGCCGGCGAGCGCGTTGAGGTAGGCGGGGAGAGTACAGGTGAGGGTCTTGCCCTCGCCGGTCTTCATCTCCGAGATGTTGCCCATGTGAAGGCTCGCGCCGCCCATGATCTGCACGTCGAAGTGACGCTGACCGAGCACGCGGCGGGCCGCCTCGCGCACGGTCGCGAACGCTTCGGGAAGCAGATCGTCGAGGGTTTCGCCGTCCGCGAGCCGCTGCTTGAATTCGTCCGTCAGCGCGCGCAACTCCGCGTCGGACAGGCTCGTGAAGTCGTCCTCGATGGAGTTGACCTGATCGGCGATCCGCTTGAGCTTGCGCAGGGTCTTGCCTTCGCCGGCACGTAGGATCTTGTCGAGAATGGCTGCCACTTTATGTAAAGCTCCTCGCAGGTCTACCCCGGCGGCGCCGCCAGGAGGAGAGGCTGAGACAAACTTCCCCGTTGCCATCGTAGGCGGTTCAGCAACCAGACACAGCCACCGCGACGACGAGAGCGTCGGGCATGTCTGGGAGAATGGGGCTAGGCAGAGCGTATGCCGGTAAGCCGTTGGTTCGCACCGTTAGCGGTATATCCGGCAAAGGGAAGGATTTGTGATGGTTGAGGGGCGCAAGTCAGAGCACACGGAGAATCTCGGTAACCATGGCGGCCGCGCGTCCTCATGGCTAGCGGTGACCGTGATGCTGCTCGGCACCGTCGTCGCCGGCTACGGGATGACCGCCGCCAACTGGACGCTCATCTGGATCGGCGGCGGGGTGTTCGTCGTGGGCGGAATCCTCGCCCTCGTCTTCGACATCTTCACCGACGTCGTGATCGACGCGCCCAGGGCGGGACTGCACGCGGAAGACCACCGCTGACCCTCCGGCGAACCTCGGGGCCGCCCGAACCTCCGGCATCCCCGCCCCTCCAGGCCGCCTGAGCCTCCGACGCAGACGCGGAAGGCCGCCGCACGCGCACACGCCACGCGGCGGACCCCCGCTTCCGTGCACCACGCGGTCGCGGGACCTCGCTCACGTACGCGTCCCGCCGCAGGACCGCCGTCTACGTGCGCCACGCCATGGGACCCCCACTTATGCGCTGGTCCCGCGTCGGTCCCCGCTCATGCGCGCGTCCTGCGGCAGACCCTGGGCTCCGTGCGCGCCTCGTGGTGGGCCAGCACTCATGCACACGCCCTAAGGCGGACCACTACTCCTGTATGCGCCTCGTGGCCTTTCTGTCGGTGCCCGCCGCTAGCATCGCGGCATGCATCGCCGTACCAATGTGCTGATATGACGGATCTGACGGCCGACGAGGCGCGGCGGCTGATCCTGCGCGCCCAGGGACTGCTCGGCGCGGACGCCCGGCGGGGTGGCGTGCACGGCATGCTCCGCAGGCTCGGCGCGATCCAGCTCGACACGATCTCGGTCCTGGCCCGCTCCCACGAGCTCGTCGCCTACGCGCGCCTGGGCGCGGTCGGCAGGCCCAAGGTCGAACGGGCCTACTGGCACAATCCCGCCCAGAGCTTCGAATACTGGTGCCACGCCGCCTGCATCCTGCCGATCGAGCACTGGCCCCTCTACTCCTTCAGGCGGCGCGCCTACCGCAATCGTCGCTACCGCTGGCACGAGGTGCCCGACCACGTAGACAAGCTGCTGGAGCAGGTACGCACCTCGGGCCCGCTCACCACCTCCGACGTCGGCGGCGCCAAGAACGGCGGCCCCTGGTGGGACTGGTCCGACTCGAAGATCGGCCTGGAATGGCTGCTGGACATCGGCGAGGTCGTCTGCAGCCGCCGCGTCGGCTGGCGCCGGGTCTATGACCTGTCCGAGCGAGTGGTCCCCGCCGACCTCCTGGCCGAGGACCTCTCCGACGAGGAGTGCATCGTACGGCTGGCGGCCATCGCCGGTGCCTCGCTGGGTGTGGCGACCCGGGGCGACCTGATCGACTTCCTGCGGCTCAAGGGGAGGTTCGCCGCGATACTCGACGAGGTGCTGCTCAGCGGGGCCACCGGGCTGGTGCCCGTACGCGTGACGGGCTGGCCCTCGGCCAGGGGACAGACCAACGCGTGGGCCGATCCGGCGGCCCTGGAGTCGGCGCCGCGCGGGCGGCACCGCACGACGCTGGTGTCGCCGTTCGACTCGCTCATCTGGCATCGCGGCCGGACCGAGCGGATCTTCGGCTTCAACTACCAGCTCGAGCTCTATGTGCCCAAGCACAAGCGGGTGCACGGCTACTTCACGATGCCGGTGCTGGCCGGTGGCCGGCTGATCGGCCGAGTGGACCCGGCCCGCGACGGCACCACGCTGGTGGCCAGGCAGCTCAGCCTGGAGCCTGGCCTCACCGGCGCCAAGTGGGCCGACGCCCTGAGCGACGCGCTGTGGTCGGCCGCCGAGTGGGTGGGCTGCGACGCCGTACGAGTCGAACGCGCCGACCCCGCCCTCATCGCCCACCTGGAGGCGGACCCCAGATAGGACCCCGGGCCCGACACCAGGTCGAGCCTCAGGCCAGACCCCAGATAGGACCCCGGACCGGACACCAGGTCGAGCCTCAGTGCCCACCGCAGGGAACAGACGGTCAGCGACGCCACGCTCACTGCAGGCGCTGACGGTCGGCACTCGGCACGCCCGCCGAAGGGGCGGGCGAGCCGTGGCCGCCGCGCCCGCCCGAGGGCGATGTCAGGTGATCTCCAGCATGCGCTCGCGTACCGCGTAGACCACAGCCTCCATGCGCGAGTGGAGCTGCAGCTTGTCGAGGATGTTGCGGACGTGGTTCTTGACCGTGTTCTCAGAGATGAAGAGCTGCTTGGCGATCTCGCGGTTGTTCATCCCCTTGGCCACCAGGCGCAGCACCTCCATCTCCCGCTCGGTCAGCCGCGGCACGGGGAGTTGGGGCGGGCGTTCGCTCTCCTTCTTGCTCATGTTCGCGAACTCGTTGATGAGTTTGGCGGCCATGGCCGGATTGATGAGCGACTGGCCTTCGTGAACTCCGCGCACGGCGGCGGGGACGTCGTTGATCTGCACGTCCTTGAGCAGATAGCCGGTCGCGCCCGCCTTGATGGCCTCGAAGAGGTCTTCTTCCTCGTCGCTGACCGTCAGCATGATGATGCGGGTGCTCGGCACCGAGGCTTTGATGCCCTTCGCCGCCTCGATGCCGTCGCGCCGCGGCATGCGTACGTCCATGAGCACCACGTCGGGCATGAGGCGGTCGGCCAGTTCGACCGCCTCATGTCCGTCGCTCGCCTCACCGACCACCTCGATGTCTGGCTCGGCGGCCAGCGCCAGAGCCAGGCTCCGCCTGATCAGCTCGTGATCGTCCACGATCAGGACGCGGATCGGCTCGCCTCCTGACGGGCGCGCCTCGCCGGACTCCGTCACCAGGCCTCCTCGATCAGCCTGGAGACCGCCATCTCCGCGCTTCGCTCGCTCATGACCTGACTGAGCTCGCTCACGTCTCCTCCTCGTCGGGGGGCCAGAGCCGTTGGACCGCCAATGATGGCATGTCTCACGCGGTCCTAGGGTGGTCGAGAAGATCTTTTAGCGCTGCGTCACGGCTCTACGAGCCGAAGTACGCCATAGTTGTAGCCGCGCCGGTTATAAACGACACACGGCTGGCCACTCTCCTTGTCACGGAACAGATAGAAGTCGTGGCCGACCAGCTCCATCTCGAGGAGAGCCTGGTCGATGGTCATGGGTTCCGCTTTGTGGTGCTTCTCTCGTACGATGAGCGGCCCGTCACCGTCCATCTCGATGGGGACGATGTCGTCATACTGCTTGTCGTCGGGGAGCTCTTCTTCTTCGTCGAACTCCGGTACGACCTCGGCCTTGCGCGGTGGCGCCAGGTCGGCGGCTTCGGGAAGCGTCGCGGTGATCTCCGCGACGGAGGGCGGGGCGTGGTTGCCGTGGTGCACCTTGCGCCGGTCGGACAGCCGCCTGAGGCGACCCTCCAGTTTGTCCAGCGCCATGTCCAGGGCGGCGAATCGATCGTCGGCGGAAGCCTCCGCACGAATGGCGGGTCCTCGAGAGTGAATGGTCAGCTCGACGCGCTCTCGCTGGCTGGCGATGCGCGGATTGCGCTCCTTCGACACCTCCACATCAACTCGAATGAGCTTGTTGTCCAGACGCTCGATCCTGGCCAGCTTGGTCTCCACCTGGTCTCGGAACCGATCACTCACTCCTGTGTGCCGGCCCTTGACGATGATGTCCATGCAACAGCCCCCCTTCGTCTAACGACTGAGAAAGAGCGCCCGACGACGTGCTTGCCGGGCGGGGTCTTCCGTCTGCCTCTCTGCTGTCACCGTTACCCTCTTCCGACGTTCCGTCACCGGGATCTCGGGTGGCACCCGTCCGGCCGACCTGGTCTTCGACCCCACATCCGCCTGCTGAGGATTTCGCGGCTCTGATGCCACTACTGCCCTTCTCTCCTGACGGGGGACATCTGGACCCCCGGGAAGGCAGGACTTACCCCTAAGCCGCACCGTGATCGGTCGACAAAGAGTCGCCTTACGTGGACCGTTTTGCCTGCGGCTGGCATCGGCTAGCAGAGCCGGGACTCCCGGCTCTGCGCAACCACGGACCCGAACGGGTGCCATGTCAGAACGCTATCCGCATCGGAGACGAATGTCAGCCTAGGGATCGGTCAAACGATCACTTTCTGTGATTTTCCTCCGATGTGACTCACGTGACGGATGCCCCTTTTTGCATACGCCCGGCCACATATCCCCTTCCCTTGCGGAGGGCTGAGCTGCCCCACCGCTGCCCAGCGGGTAGTGACTTGTGGCGCCCAGGTGGGAGCGGAAGAATGATCTCTCTTTACTCAGTGTGACCGTAATGGATTGCAAGATCTTCGGCGTGTCGCGGCGACGGTCACGGCCAGCAGGACGTCTATGCCCTGCACCCGGAGTGTCCTGGTGGCTTCGGCCAGTGTGGAGCCCGTGGTCACGATGTCGTCCACGAGCAGCACAGAGGCCGCTGGGCGGGCCTTCGCGGCGGGAGTGACCCGAAGTGAGGCGGCGAGGTTGGCGGCCCGCTGCGTGGCGCTCAGCCCCGCCTGGTCGCCAACCTGGCGCGCATGTCCGAGCGCGGGCCACAGCACCGCCCGGTGACCCAACGCCGCCAGCTGCCGTACGGCCAGCGCGGCCAGCCTGCCGACCGGATCGTGACCCCTCGACCGGAGAGCTCGGGAGGCGCTGGGCACAGGGACGACGGCCACGGCCATGGGTGTGAGCGTGGCGGCCGTGGATGTGGCGGGCCGGTAGACCAAAGCATGGTCGGCGGTGAATGCGAGGGCGTGGCCGGTGCTGTATGCCAGGGCGTGGCAGGCGGTGAAGGCCAGGGCCGTCGCCAGGGGACGGGCCAACGTGGTCTGGCCGCGCTCCTTGTAGGCGACGATCGCCTCCCGCACGGCCCCCGTGTAGTCGGCGGCCGACCAGCACTCGGGGAGGCCGTCGGGGGCGGGTCTCGGCATGCGGCGAGCCGGGACGGGAGTCAGACAGGCCTCGCACAGGCGCGGGCCCCTGGTGGCGCACCCCAGGCAGCGCTGCGGAAGCGCCAGGTCAGCGAGGTCGGCGAGAGCGGCGAACACGGGGATCAGCATGCCCGCCGACCCCGACAGTTTCGGCCCACGAACGACCCCCGCACGGGCGCGAGCGGGTCGCCGCCCCATCAGCCCAAGAACGACCCCCGGCTGCAGGCGGGTCGCCGTCCGGTCAGCCCAGGGGGAAGAGCGGGGTGTCGGCGTTGGTGGCCATCTTGGAGGTCCAGTTCTGCTTGTCCAGGTTGGACTCCAGGATCTCGTTCTTCTGCTTGGTCCCCGCCAGGATCCGCTCCCCCTGCGCGGCCAGCGTCCGCAGTCGCGTGTCCGACGGCAGCTTGGTGACCGTGCCGTCGCCCACGTTGATCTCCTTGACCACTGCCCCGGCCTCGCTCTGCGACAGCACCACCAGGTGCTCACCGTCACGCCAGGCCAGGTCCCGGATCTCCTCGTTGTCGACCGTGCTCAATGTCTGGAAATTTCCGAGCATGACGGCGGCGCCGCTTCCCGTGATGGCGCCAACGCGGATCTCGTGCTTGCCGACCGTGACCGCCACCCGCACCCCGTCCCTGGCGATCCGCAACCGCGTGACGTCGAACCCGTCGAGGCTCGGTGCGGCGACCCGTTCAGGCCCGCGCCCAGCGCCCGGATTGCACCGCAGCACAGCGCCGTTCCGGCGGTCGTACGTCCATAGGGTGCCATCCCGATGCCAGGAAGGCGGCGTGAGATCGGCGCTCGCCCCCTGGATCCACTGCTGCCAGCGGCCGTCCGCCGCGGCTGTGGTCACCCAGATGCCGCCCGCGCTCGACTTGGCGGCGATGAGGTCGGCGCCCTGGCCGACGGAGAAGCCGCCGACGGCCACGGCGAAGCCGGAGTACAGGGTGTTCGCCTGCCCGGCGGGTCCGGCCACGGGCCGGCCGGGCCCCTCGGTGGCCATCGCGTAGACGGCGCCCTTGCTGGTGTAGTAGGCGGCGTTCGAGGAGGCGCCCAGCCAGGGGTCGCTGATGTTGGGCGGGATGGTCAGCGGCTCCGAGGAGTAGAACGGCTCGCCGTCCAGTTGCACCTCGATGTAGCGGCCGTTGGCCACGTTGTTGCTGGTCAGGCTCCATCTGAGCTGGGCCTGGAGTCCCCTGGTGAAGATGTCGCCCGAGTCGATGGGACCGCTGAGGTTGATCACCACGCCGTCGTCGCCGGCGCGTACGGACTCGACCCGCGTGCCGTGCGGGAAGACGTTCTCCACGGCGCCCTGCAGCGCTTTGCTCGGCCCCTTGAGCAGGCGTTCGATGATCGTCTTGGCGAAGCTCTCGGTGGGCTTGAGCCGCAGCCGGACCCGGTCGACGACGAGCATGTCCGAGTTGGCGCCGCCGCTGCCGGGCGTGCCGTTCAGGTAGTAGAGGTTCGTCGGCCGGTACGCGCGGGTGACGTCCGCCTCGGTGAGCAGGAGGCCGCTGACCAGCGACTTGACCCGATAGTCGCCCTGCTGGTCCTTGACCAGCGTGAACTTCCTGTCGACCCCCACGGAGGTGGGCACGTAGGTGTCGTCGTTCTCGATGCGGGCGACCTGGGTGCCGGAGAGGGCGACGGTGATCTCCTTGTCGCCGATCTTCCCCTCCACGTCGTATTTCACCAGGTTGTCGAGCACCGTCACCGGACCGCCGGGCTTCCACGCCTGCCGCGCCTCGGGCGTCAGGTACTTCGCCAGGATGTCCGGATCGTCGGCGTAGGCGGCCATGGCGGCCTGAAGGCCCGTCACCACCTGCACCGGCGACCAGCCGACCTGCGGGGGGATGGCGACCATACGCTGGAACGGCTTGCTCATCGGGTCGCCGTCGCCGGCCTCGCCGACCGGGAACGGGCCGCCCACGGGGATCACCGCGCAGGCCGAGCTCCAGAGGAGAGCCGCGACGACGGCGACAACAACGCCGAGCCGACGGATCGGAGCACTAGTCCTCGTCATAACCAGCCCCGTCCGCCGACGCCGGCAGCAGCACCGGCGTCATCTGCCCGCGCCACGTACGCCGCATCTCGATCTCCGGAGGCACCAGCGACAGCGGCGACCCCTTCAGGTCGGTCCCGGCGGCCCGGGGCAGCGTCAGCCGGAACTGCGAGCCCTCCCCCTGCTGCCCCCACGCCTGCAGCCACCCGCCGTGCAGGGAGGCGTCCTCACGCGAGATGGCCAGGCCGAGCCCGGTGCCCCCGATGGTGCGCGCCCGTGACGGGTCGGCGCGCCAGAACCGGTCGAACACCATGGTGTCCTCGCCCGACTTCAGGCCGATTCCGTGATCTCGTACGGCGACCGCCACCGCGTCCCTGTCGGCCCCCACCGTCACCACGACGTCCCTGCCCTCGCCGTGCTCGATGGCGTTGAACAGCAGGTTGCGCAGGATGCGCTCGACCCGCCGGTTGTCGATCTCCGCCATGCACGGCTCGTTGGGCAGCCGCAGCTCGAAGCGGGTGGAGTGGCGCTCGGCCAGCGCCTCGGAGTCGCCGATCGCGCGCAGCACCACGTCGCGCACGTCGACCGGGTCGAGGTCGAGCGTGGCGGCGCCGGCGTCGTAGCGGCTGATCTCCAGCAGGTCGGCCAGCATCGACTCGAACCGCTCCAGCTGGGCCTGCATGAGCTCGGCCGAGCGGGCGGCCATCGGGTCGAAGTCCTCGCGGGCGTCGTAGAGCAGGTCGGCGGCCATCCGCACGGTGGTCAGCGGGGTACGCAGCTCGTGGGAGACGTCGGACACGAACTGCCGCTGGACCTGGGACAGCTCCTCCAGCTGGTGGATCTTCAGCGCCAGGTTGACGGCCATCTCGTTGAACGAGGTGGCCAGGCGGGCCAGGTCGTCCTCACCGCGTACCTTGAGCCGCTCGTCGAGCTTGCCCGCCGCCAGGCGCTCGGCCGCCTCGCGGGCCAGCCGGACCGGGCTGACCACCTGCCGGGCGACCAGGTAGGCGATGGCGGCCAGCAGCACCACGAGCCCCAGGCCCACCACGGCGATGGCGAGCCGGACGTTGGACAGCATCCGCTCTTCCTCGTTGATCGGGAAGAAGTGGTAGACCTCGTAGTTCTCGCCGTCGAGGAGGTTGACCACGCCGCCGATGACCAGCGTGGGCGTGGGCTGGCTCTCACCGGTGAACATGATGGGCCCGGTGAAGCGCTGCGGCTTGTCGAATTCGTACTTGCGCTCGTCACGCCGCAGGACCTGCTGCAGTGCCTGCGGCACGTCCTCTGGCGCGACCTTGCCCGAGGCGCGCGACCTGCCGGGGTTGGAGGTGTTGAGGACCAGCACCTCGTAGCGCTTCTTGGAGCCGTTCTCGCCGGAGCCGGTGATCGTGTCCATCACGTCGTCGAGCGGGTCGGCGGGCGCGTTGCCGCTCGCGTCGGAGGTCGACTTGGCCTGGTCATCGGGCTTCTGGGTCAGCGCGTCGGCGATCTGCACGCGGTCGGCGAGCGCCTCGGTGGCCGAGGACTGCTGGCGGCTCTCGATGACCGACCGGTTGATCTGGTCGGACAGGAAGACGCCGAGCACGACCACCACGGTCACGGAGATCACCAGGGTGCTGGTGACCACCTGGAGCTGGAGCGAGCGCCTCCATACGCTCCGTGCCCTGCCCGCCGCACGCCGCGTCCGCCGCCGGACCCCGCCGAGAATCTGGCGGAGAGTACGGCGACGGAGTCGTTTCTGGCTAGTCGGGGGCATGGCAGGATTGGGCGCCGGTCAGGCCGGCCCGGCTTTGTAGCCCACGCCGCGGACCGTGACCACGATCTCGGGGTGCTCGGGGTCCTTCTCGATCTTCGCCCGGAGCCGCTGAACGTGCACGTTGACCAGGCGCGTGTCGGCCGCGTGCCGGTAGCCCCAGACCTGCTCCAGCAGGACCTCGCGGGTGAAGACCTGGCGCGGCTTGCGGGCCAGCGCGACGAGCAGGTCGAACTCCAGCGGCGTCAGGTTGATGGTCTCCTCGCCGCGCTTGACCGAGTGGCCGGCCACGTCGATGGTGATGTCGCCGATCTGCAGGATCTCGGGAGTGGGCTCATCGGTACGGCGCAGCCGCGCCCGCACCCTGGCCACGAGCTCCTTCGGCTTGAACGGCTTGACGATGTAGTCGTCGGCCCCCGACTCCAGACCGAGCACGACGTCGATCGTGTCGCTCTTGGCGGTGAGCATGACGATGGGCACCCCCGACTCCGCCCTGATCCTGCGCGCCACGTCGATGCCGTCGGCCCCCGGCAGCATCAGGTCGAGCAACACCAGGTCCGGGCGCGTGTCCCGGAAAGCGTCGAGGGCTTTGTCCCCGTCTGAGACAAAGGATGGCTCGAAGCCTTCGCCGCGCAACACGATGCCCAGCATCTCGGCGAGAGCGGCGTCGTCATCGACGACCAGCACGCGACCTTTCATGGCCCCTCATTCGTTCTACGCATTCTGGGACATACCCGCACGATCGCTGAAGGTTACCCTTAGTTGGCCCATGCATGGGACATGAGACCCGCAAAAGACGAGTTTTAGACTTGCATCCGCGACCGCAATCTCAGTCTGCGGTAACGGACCGACTTTCGGCCATCCTTCGATGAGATCCTTGAGCCGGAACGCCCTGGAATGCGGGCAAGTTGAGCCGGCGAATCGTACGCACGACACCAATGCCCCGCCCACCATGCCAGGATTGGGATATGTCAGACGGTCACGGTCCCTCGCCCGAGACGCCACCAGGCTGGGCTCCAGAACAGCCCCCTCCCTACGGCGCCCCGCAGACCTCGCCGTGGACCGCCCCCGGCTTCGAGCAGCAACAGCCGCAACAGCCGCCACCCGGCTACGGTCCGCAACCGCCCTATCAGCAGCCGCCGCCCGGCTACGGCTACATGCCGCACCCGCCCGCACTGCGCCCGGGGATCATACCGCTACGGCCGCTGGGGCTGGGCGACATCCTCGACGGAACGATCAAACTGATCCGGTCGAACCCCAAGGCCGTGCTGGGCCTCTCGGCGGTCGCCGCCCTGCTCGGGGCCGTCCCGATCGCGATCGGGCAGGTGTTCGCCTTCGACACCATGCGCGGGGTGCTGAACGATCCGTCCGCGGCGGAGCAGGCGGACGTGACCGGCCTGTACGGCGGATTCATCGCCCAGTACGGCGGCGCGATCGTCTCCTACGCCGTCAGCTTCGTCGTGGTGACGCTGCTGACCGGCGTATTGATGCGGATACTCGGCCGCGCCGTGTTCGGCGGCAAGATCACCGCCGGCGAGGCGTGGCAGCTGACCAAGGGCCGCGTCCCGGCGCTGTTCGGCGTGGTGGGGCTGATGGCCGTCATCATGCTGGTCCCGCTGGTCGTCATCGCGCTGATCATCGTCGCGGTCATCGCGACCGGCGCGGGCGACGACTCGCCCGCCACGGCCGGCGGCGTGCTCGTGATCACCGGGCTGCTGCTCATCCTGTACATCGCCTACGTGCTGTACTTCCGGACCCGCTTCGCGCTCGCGGCCCCGGCCGTGGTGCTGGAGGGAAGAGGTCCCGTCGACGCCCTGCGGCGTTCCTGGAACCTCGTGACCGGCGACTTCTGGCGGGTGCTCGGCATCCTGCTGCTCACCTCGCTGCTGGTCGGGCTCGTCGCGGGCATCCTGGAGGTGCCCTTCACCATCGCCGGGACGCTCTTCGGCCTGCTCGGCAGCTCGGCGGGCGCCACCGTACTGTCCACGGTGCTGATCACCATCGGCGGCACGCTCGGCGCGATGATCACCTATCCCTTCGAAGCGGGCGTCTCGGGTCTCCTCTACGCCGACCGGCGGATGCGCAGCGAGGCGTTCGACCTGGTGCTGCAGACGGCGGCGATCGAGCAGCAGCGCCAGGGCTGGGTGCACGCCTCGGCCGACGAGCTCTGGCACCCGTCCAACTCCGCCAGGCCGTGACGCCGATCGACAGGGGGGAGGCCGCGCGCAGGGCCGCGGATGAGCTCCTCAAGCCCGGATACGAGAAGGAATCACTGCTGGACCAGGCGTACCGGCGCTTCACGCAGTTCGTCGGCGATCTCATGGACGCGGCCACGGGCGGCGGCACGACCGGCGGCATCATCTCCGCCGTCGTGATCGTCCTGATCATCGGCGGAGTGGTCGCGCTGGTCGTGTGGCAGCTGCGCAAGACCTCGCGCGCGAACGCGACGGCGGCGGACGGCCTGTTCGGCGAGCGGAGGATGACCGCCGCCGAGCACCGCCAGGCGGCCGAACGGCTGGCCGCCCAGGGCGACTGGACCGAGGCGATCCAGGAGCGGCTGCGCGCCATCGCCCGCGACCTGGAGGAGCGGGCCCTGGTCGACGGGTTGCCCGGACGCACGGCCGACGAACTGGCCGCCGAGGCGGGCCGGGCGCTGCCCGCCTTCGCCGCGGAACTGACGACCGCCGCCCGCTCGTTCGACGACGTGACCTACGGCGACGTGCCGGGCACCCGGGAGGCGTACACCGCCATGAGCGAGCTCGACGAGCGGCTCCGCCAGGCCAGGCCGGTCCCGCTGGCCGGGAGAACCTCATGAGCCTCGACATGCGCCCCCAGGAGAGCGGCGCGTCCTACTCCACCGCTCCGACCGTCCGCTCGACCTGGCGGGCGAGCCGGATGATCGTCCTGCTCGGCGCGCTCATCGTGCTCGCCGCGGTCCTGAGCGTGCTGCTCAAACCGGACTCCCGGCCGGCCCGCCATCTGGATCCCGCCGACTCCTCGCTGTCGGGCTCGATGGCGCTGGCCGAACTGCTGCGCGACCGCGGTGTCACCGTCGACCGGGTCGACTCGTCGGGGGCGGCCGCCGCGAAGGCGAACGGCGCCGCGCCGGGCGACCGGCTGCTGCTGATCACCGACACGACCTACGCCAACACCCGCGAGCTGGCCGCGATCCAGGGCGACCGGGTGATCGTCGGCAACGACTTCGACCTCGACGAGCTGGCCCCCGGCGTACGGCCGGAGCGGGGCGGCGCCCGTGAGCGCTCCCGCGAACCGGAGTGCTCACTGCCCGCCGCCAAGGCCGCTGGCAGCGCGTTCATCGGCGGCAGCGCGTTCACCGGACCGTCGGGCGCCATCGGCTGCTACCCGGCGGGCGACGGATCGACGCTGGTCAGCTACCCCAACGCGGGCGGCACCACCACGGTCCTGGGCAGCGGCGAGTTCATGACCAACCAGCGCCTGGCCGAGGACGGCAACGCCGCGCTCGCCCTCAACCTGCTGGGCTCGGCCAAGTCCGTGACCTGGCTGGTGGCGCCGGAGAAGCCGCCGGTGGGCGAGCTGCCGGGCGAGGACGGTCAGTCGATCTACGACCTGATGCCCGCGGGCATCCCCTGGGCCGTGCTGATGTCGGTCATCACGGTGGCGCTGGTGGCGTTTTGGCGGGGCCGGCGGCTGGGGCCGGTCGTGACCGAGCGGCTGCCCGTCGTGGTGCGGGCCGCGGAGACGGTCGAGGGGCGCGGGCGCCTCTACCGGGCCAGGCGGGCCAGGGGCAGGGCGGCCGACTCACTCAGGGCCGGCACGATCGACCGGCTCACGCCCCGCCTCGGCCTCGGCTCCGGCTCGGGGCGGCACGAGCTGGTGGCCGCCATCGCCGTACGGACCGGCCAGGACCCGCATGAGGTCGGCGCCGCGTTGTACGGGCCGCCCCCCGCCGACGACGCCGGGCTCGTCGGCCTGGCACGCTACTTGGACGTCATCGAGAGGACCGTCAGTGAACATTGAGGAGACCGCCCACGTGCCCAGCGGTGACGCGGCCAGGGACGCGCTCAGCGCGCTGCGCGCCGAGGTGTCCAAGGCCGTGGTGGGCCAGGACGCCGTGGTGACCGGGCTGGTCATCGCGTTGCTGTGCCGGGGGCACGTGCTGCTCGAAGGCGTGCCGGGTGTGGCCAAGACGCTCATGGTCCGTACGCTGTCCGCCGCGCTGTCGCTGGACTTCAAGCGGGTGCAGTTCACGCCCGACCTGATGCCGGGCGACGTGACCGGCTCGCTGGTCTACGACGCGAAGACGGCGCGGTTCGAGTTCCGCGAGGGGCCGGTGTTCACCAACCTGCTGCTGGCCGACGAGATCAACCGCACCCCGCCGAAGACCCAGGCCGCGCTCCTGGAGGCGATGGAGGAGCGGCAGGTCAGCGTGGAGGGCGACGCCCGCAAGCTGCCCGACCCGTTCGTGGTGTGCGCGACGCAGAACCCGATCGAGTACGAGGGCACCTACCAGCTGCCGGAGGCGCAGCTCGACCGGTTCCAGCTCAAACTGACCGTGCCGCTGCCGCCGCGCGACCAGGAGATCATGGTCCTCGAACGGCACGCGCGCGGCTTCGACCCGCGCGACCTGTCCGAGATCAAGCCCGTCGCCACCGCCCAGGACCTAGAAGCGGGCCGCGAGGCGGTCTCGAAGGTACACGTGGCGCCCGAGGTGCTCGGCTACATCGTGGACGTGGCCAGGGCCACCAGGAACTCCCCGTCGCTCCAGCTCGGCGTCTCGCCGCGTGGCGCGACCGCGCTCCTGGCCGCCTCGCGGGCCTGGGCGTGGCTGTCGGGCCGCGCCTACGTCACGCCCGACGACGTCAAGGCGCTGGCCAGGCCCGCGCTGCGGCACCGGATCCAGCTTCGGCCCGAGGCCGAGCTGGAGGGCGCGACCTCCGACGGCCTGCTCGACGGCATCCTGGCCTCGGTCCCGGTCCCGCGCTGATGGCTCTGACGGGACGCGCCGGGCTGGTGGCGGCGATCGGCATCGTGGTCGTGCTGCTGGCGCCCGACCCGGGACCCGCCGTGGCGGGCGTCTGCTTGCTGCTGGCCGCCGCGATCATCGTGGACCTGGTGTTCGCGGGCGCGGTCCGCCCGCTCCGCTTCCACCGCTCGGGCGACCGGCTGGTCCGGCTCGGCGGCCAGGCGACGGTCGAGCTGGTGGTGGAGAACCCGGGCGGCAGGCGGGTACGCGGCCTGCTGCGGGACGCCTGGCCGCCCTCCGCGGGCGCGTCACCACGGTCCCAGCGGCTCGACGTGCCCGCCGGAGAGCGCCGCAAGCTCGTCGTGACGCTCACCCCGACCAGGCGCGGCGACCGCGAGTCCGTGGCGCTCACCGTGCGCTCACTCGGGCCGCTCGGTTTGGCCGCCCGCCAGGGCACCCACCAGGCGCCGTGGTCGGTACGCGTGCTGCCGCCGTTCCTGTCCCGCAAGCACCTGCCCTCCCGGCTGGCCAGGCTCCGCGAGCTCGACGGCCAGCACCCGGCCCTGGTGCGCGGGCAGGGCACCGAGTTCGACTCGCTGCGCGAGTACGTGGTGGGCGACGACGTGCGCTCGATCGACTGGCGGGCCACCGCGCGCCGCCACGACGTGGTCGTCCGCACCTGGCGTCCGGAACGCGACCGGCGGGTGCTGATCGTGCTCGACACCGGCCGCACCTCCGCCGGCCGGGTGGGCGACGCCCCGACGCCGATGGCCGGGGCTCAAGCCGGCGCCGGTGGGCTGCTGGTCAAGCCGGATCCCCGGCCGGTGCCGGGCTGGCCCCGGCTCGACTGGTCGATGGACGCCGCCCTGCTGCTGGCCGCGCTCGCCGCCAAGGCGGGCGACCAGGTGGACTTCCTCGCCTACGACCGGGCCGTACGCGCCTGGGTGGCCGGGGCCTCGCGCACCGAGCTGCTGTCGTCGCTGGTCAACGCGATGGCGCCGATCGAGGCGGAGCTGATCGAGGCCGACTCGCAGGGCATGGTCGCGGCGGTCCTGTCCCGGGCCAAGCGGCGCTGCCTGGTCGTGCTGCTCACCGACCTCAACTCGGCCGCGCTCGAAGAAGGGCTGATGCCGGTGCTGCCGCAGCTGTCCGCGCGCCACCTGGTGCTGGTCGCGGGCGTCTCCGATCCGCGCGTGGCGGCGATGGCGGCCCAGAAGGACACGGCCGAGCAGGTGTACGACGCGGCGGCGGCCGAGCACACGCAGCTGGGGCGGCGGCGCATCACCGCCCGGCTGCGCCGCCACGGCGTCGAGGTGGTGGACGCGCCCCCGGAGGACATCGCCCCGGCCCTGGCGGACGCGTACCTGGCGCTGAAGGCCGCCGGCCGCCTGTAGACAGCCTGTGGGCCGGGGTCAGGCGCGCTCGGTGCTGTCGGGCGCTCGGCGGGGTCAGGCGCTGGGTGCGACGTCCGGGGCGCGTTCGAGGTCGCCGGTCTCGTTCTGGCGCAGCGCCCGCCTGCCGAAGACGATCACGTACGCGAGGAAGGCCCCTTCGGCGAGCACCCCGATGCCCACCCGCACCGGGGTCGGCAGCCCGGACGGCGTGACGAACGCCTCGATGAGTCCCGACACGAACAGCACCCCGACCAGCCCGAGCGCCACGCTGACCACCGCCCGGCCCTGCTCCGCCAGCGCCTCGACCCGCTTGCGCGGCCCGGGGTCGATGACCGTCCAGCCCAGCCGCATGCCGACGGCCGCCGCCAGGAAGACCGCGGTCAGCTCAAGCAGGCCGTGCGGGGTGATCAGCCCGAAGAAGATGTCCAGCTTGTCGCGGGAGGCCATCAGCCCGGCGGAGACGCCGAGGTTGGCCGCGTTCGACCAGAGCAGCACGGGAATCGGCAGGCCCAGGAAGATCGCGTAGATGATGACCTGCGCCGAGACCCACGCGTTGTTGATCCACACGTGTCCGGCGAAGGAGGCGGCCGGGTTCTCCGAGTAGTAGTCGGCGAAGTCGTGCTCGACGAGCTGGGTGATCTCGTCGGGCGAGGCGATCGAGGTCTGCACCTGGGGATTGCTCGCCACCCACGCGCCCAGCACCCACGAGACGGCGATGAACGCCAGCGACGTGGCCAGCCACCACCACCGGGCCCGGTAGGCCACCACGGGGAACGACACGGTGACGAACCTGACAAACTCCCGCCAGGCGGGCGTGTGCGCGCCCGTCACCGCCGACCGCGCCCTGGCCACCAGCGCGGACAGGCGGCCGGTCAGCATCGCGTCGGCGGAGGACGAGCGGACGATCGACAGATGTGTGGACACCCGCTGGTAGAGGTCGACCAGCTCGTCGACCTCAGGGCCGGTCAGGGAGGAGCGGTGTTTGACCAAGTGCTCCAATCTGTCCCATACCGGGTGGTGTGCGGTGACGAACGCATCGATGTCCACCCGACCATTGTGGCCGGTCATCCATTGGGACAATGCCGTTAGGCTCCACGTATGTCAGAGGTTGTGACCGGTGACGCCGTCGTCGTCGAGGTACGGGTGGCCCAGATGCCGTCCCGCGCCCTGGCGCTCATCATCGACATGGCGGTCCAGATGACCGTCCTGATCGCCACGTACGTAGCATTGCAAGCGTTCTTCCTGGTCACCGACACGGCGCTGTTCGCGGCCGTGTCGATCGTGCTGCTCGTGCTGGTGATCGTGGGCTACCCGGTCATCTTCGAGACGGTGAGCAGGGGGCGGAGCCTGGGCAAGCTGGCGCTCGGGCTGCGGGTGGTCAGCGACGACGGGAGCCCCGAACGGTTCAGGCAGGCGCTGTTCCGCGGGCTGGCCGGGATGGTGGAGTTCTGGATGTTCTCCGGGGCGCCGGCGTTGATCTCCTCGCTGGTCTCCCAGCGGGGCAAGCGGCTGGGCGACATCTTCGCGGGCACGATCGTGATCTCGGAGCGCGGGCCGCGGTCCGACGGGCACCTGATCATGATGCCGCCGCCGCTGGCCGCCTGGGCCGCCACGCTGGAGCTCTCCCAGCTGCCCGAGGAGGTGGCGACGGCCGCCCGGCAGTACGTCTCCCGCTGGCACGACCTGTCGCCGCAGATCCAGCACGAGGTGGGGATGCGCATCGCGGCGCAGGTGGCGGCGTTCGTCTCGCCCGCCGCGCCGTCCGGGGTGCCGCCGCACGCGTACCTGAGCGCCGTCCTGGCCGAGCGCCGCAGACGCGACCAGGTACGGCTGGCCCAGCGCAACGGCATGGCGCCCCCGGCGCAACCTGGACCTTTCTCCCAACCTGGGCCCTTCGCGCGACCGGCGGCCTACCAGGCGCCTCAGCCGGGGTACCAAGCGCCCTATCCGCCGACGGCGCCGCCCGCCCAGCCGTACCAGCCTCAGGCCGCCCAGCCGTACCAACCTCAGGCCGGACAGCCTTACCAGCCGCAGGCGCCGAGCGCCCCGGAGTCGCCGCCGCAGGCGACTCCGGGTGGGTTCGCGCCGCCCCAGTAACCGGATCAGTAGGCGTACTGGGTCTGGGTGTTGAGGACCTTCAGCCGCTTCGTGGCGGCCGGGTCGGTCCGCTGGTCGGTGATGGTCAGCACGTCCAGGCCCTTCTGGATGTCACTGCTGTAGATGTGGCCGTTGTAGTAGTAGGCCGACCAGGAGCCGCCGAGGTTCTGGGGCTTGAGCGGGCCGCGGTCGAAGTAGCCGATCTCCGCGGGCGCCGACGAGTCGGTGAAGTCCCAGATCGACACGCCGCCCTGGTACCACGCCTGGACCATGATGTCGCGGCCCGCGACCGGG
Source organism: Nonomuraea sp. NPDC049158 (assembly GCF_040648335.1). Lineage (NCBI taxonomy): Bacteria > Bacillati > Actinomycetota > Actinomycetes > Streptosporangiales > Streptosporangiaceae > Nonomuraea > Nonomuraea sp. NPDC049158. The sequence goes on along the minus strand of NZ_JBEZDM010000005.1, from coordinate 413,393 downwards.
ATCAGCGAGCCGTTGTGCGCCACGCAGTTCTCGGCCCCACTCTGGTTGCGCGGGATCTTGTAGTAGCTCTTGAACGCGAGCTGGCCGTCCGTGATGTCATAGATCGCGTCCGCGCCCCGCAGGGGACCGGTCGCCGCGTTGCAGGCGGCCATGACGCCCCCGCCCAGCTCGTCGGTGAAGACGACCTTGGTGCCGGTGTTGTTGAACGTCGCCGAGTGCCAGAACGCGAAGTTCTCGTCGGTGACCCTGGCCGTGACCTTGGGATGCTCCCTGTCGGAGATGTCCATGAGCACGCCGTCGCCCATGCAGGCGCCCGCGGCCAGGTCCTTCGCCGGGAACACGGTGATGTCGTGGCAACCGCTGGTGGGGGCGAGCAGGTCCTCCTGCTTCTCGTTGCCGCCCTCGGGGAAGAGCACCGGGCGCGCGACGACCTTGGCGGCGGTGGGCTTGCCGAGCGGCACCTTGACGATCGAGATCCGGTCGTGCGGCGGCTTGCAGTCGGGATAGGACTTGGCGGGCCCGTACGACGAGATGTACAGGTAGACGGCCGTGCTCTTCTTGCCCGGCCGCGTCTTGTCAGGCACGAGCGTGTGCGTGTGCGAGCCGCAGGCGGTCTCGATGGACTTGATGTACTTGGGCCGCTTCTTGTCGCTGATGTCGAAGATCCGGATGCCCTCCCACGCCGACTTCACGCTGGGCGTCTCGGCGTCGGCCTTGCAGGAGTCACTGGTCAGCGACTCGTCCACCGACAGGAAGAGCAGGTCGCCCTGGACCGAGACGTCGTTCTGGGCGGCGGGGCAGGTGACGCGGCTGACGACCGCCGGCTTGGCCGGGTTCTTGATGTCGTAGATCGTGAAGCCGTGGTAGTTGCCCTGGAAGGCGTAGTCACCCTGGAAGGCCAGGTCGGTGTCGTAGGCGTCCCCGTCCTTGAACGGCCCCTGTTTCGGGAGGTTGGCGACGAGCTTGACGTTCGCGCTGGCCTTGACGTCGTCCGACGCGTGGGCCGGTAGCACCGGCAGCACCAGCGACGCCGCTCCCGCCACAATCAAGGCGCGGCCGAATCTGGACACCACGAAGGACCTCCTGAGTTGGGTTGGCACTAGCCGCATCACTATGGCAGGAAAAATCAGTAACTTGGGGGCGTCGCGGCAATGATGAAGTCGGTGGGTTCGGCGCCCGTGTTCAGATAGCGGTGCGGCAGCGAGGAGTCGAAATAGCAGCTGTCGCCCTTCTCCAGTTCATGGGTGAAGCCCGAAACCTCGACGACGAGCCGCCCCCGCAGCACCAGCACGCACTCCTCCGACGGATGCGACCACGGCTCGCCGGCCGACGAGCCGCCGGGCAGCAGGTGCCCCTCCAGGACCTCCAGCCGTCCGCGACCCGGCGACACGCGCGTGTAGGTGATCCCGTCGGACGGCGACTTGACCCGCACCCGGGCCTCGGCGCGGATCACCGCCACGAGGGCCGGATCCGACTCCTGGAACAGGCTGAACAGCGGCAGCTCCAACGCCTTGGCGATCTTCCGCAGGGTCTCCAGGCTGGGGTCGTCCCGATTGCGCTCGACCTGACTGAGCAACGCGCTCGGCACCCCCGAGGCAGTCGCGAGCTGAGCCACGGTGAGATTGCGTTCGGACCGGAGCTCGCGAATTCTGGTGCCAATCATCCGGCGATCCTATCGATGTAGCGTGATTGAAGGTTTATTGAATTCAAGGAAAGCAGCTGATAGGCGGCCCGGAATGTTACATATGTTGAACGCTGCCCAATTCCGAGCGGAGTTTCCGTCGCTGGCCGACACCGTGCATCTGGCGACATGCAGCCAGGGCGCGCTGTCCGCCCGGCTGGCGTACTCGCTGCAGGAGATCGGCTACTCGCTGCGGAACAAGGGCGCGCCCTGGGACGTGTGGATGGCCGAGGTCGAGTGGGCCCGCGAGCGGTTCGCCCGGCTCATCGGGGCCTCCCCCGGCGAGATCGCGGTGCTCTCGTGCGCGTCGGAGGCCGCCTTCCAGGTCGCCTCGTCGCTCGACTGGTCGAGCCGCCCCGGCATCGTCACCAACGACCTGGAGTTCCCGTCGATCGCGCACGTCTGGCTGGCCCAGGGCGGACGCGGCGCCCAGGTACGGGTGGCCGCGGACATGGGCGAATCCGTCGAGGCCGAAGCGTACGAGCGGGTGGTGGACGAGCGCGTCAACCTGGTGTCGGTCCCGCTGATCACCTACCGCAACGGTGCCCGCCTGCCCGCCGAGGACGTCATACGGCTGGCGCACGAGCAGGGGGCACGGGTGTTCGTGGACGCCTACCAGGCCGCCGGGGTCACCCCGATCGACGTACGCGAGCTCGGCTGCGACTACCTGACCTCGGGCTCACTGAAGTACCTGCTCGGCCTGCCCGGCATCGCGTTCCTCTATGTACGCGAGGGCCTGGAGCATCAGCGCGACCCGGAGCTCACGGGCTGGTTCGGCCGGGTGAACCCGTTCGCCTTCGACACCCGGCTGCTGGACTTCCCCGGCGGCGCGCGGCGCTTCGAGACCGGCACGCCGCCCGTGCCGTCGGCCTACGCGGCCAACGCCGGGTTCGATCTCATCGAGCGGGTGGACCCGCGGGCCGTAAAGGATCATGTGTCGGCGCTCGTCGAGGAGCTGGCCGAGCGGCTGGCGGCGGCGGGCGAGCGGGTGGCGAGCCCGGCCGGCGCGCGCGGGCCGCAGGTGGCGATAGCGGACGACGACCCTCCAGGGCTGGCCGCCCGGCTGGGCGCGCGGCGCATCGTGACCGCGCCGCGCGGCGACCTGCTGCGCATGTCGTTCCACTACTACAACGACCGGTCCGACGTGGCGGCCGTCGCGGACGCCATCAGCCTCTGCCGGAAGTCCTGAAACCTCCACTCAGAACTTCCGGAGTACGGCGGAGCCGGGCGGGCTCCGCCGTACCAGGTGGCGGGATCAGTGCCGGGTGGCTGGATCAGTCGTCGTGGCCCCAGCCCCACTCGCGGTAGGACTGCTGGGTCTGGACGTTCAGCTGGTCGGCGTGTACCCGGGCGGCACCGTCGGTCAGCCGGTCATTGATCTTGATGACATCCAGGCCCTCGTTGAAGTCGGCCGCGTAGATGTAACCGTTGTAGTAGTACGCCGACCACACGCCGCCGCCACTGTTGTCGGCGCGCGGGCCACGCTCGAAGTAGCCGATCTCCTTCGGCGCGGCCGAGTTGGTGAAGTCCCAGATCGAGACCCCGCCCATGTACCACGCCTGGACCATGATGTCCTTGCCCTTGACCGGGATCAGCGAGCCGTTGTGGGCCACGCAGTTCTCGCTGTCGGCCTGGTAGCGCGGGATCTTGAAGTAGCTCTTGAAGACGAGCCGGCCGTGCGAGATGTCATAGATCGCGTCGGCGCCGCGGTTCGGTCCGGTGGCCTCGTTGCAGGTGGCCGCGCCGCCGCCGCCGAGCTCGTCGGTGAAGACGACCTTCTTGGCGTCGTTGCTGAACGTCGCCGAGTGCCAGAAGGCGAAGTTCGGGTCGGTGGTCCTGGCCGTGACCTTCGGGTTCAGCCGGTCGGAGATGTCGAACAGCACGCCGTCACCCATGCAGGCGCCCGCCGCGATGTCCTTCTCCGCGTACACGGTGATGTCGTGGCAGCCGCTGGTCGGGATGAGCAGCCCCGGCTGGGTCTCGTTGCCGCCGTCGGGGAAGACGACCGGGGTGGATGCGACGGCCGCCGCGGTCGGGTTCCTCAGCGGCACCTTGACGATCGAGATCTTGTCGTGCGGCGGCAGGCAGTCGGGGAAGGTCGCGTTCGGGTTGTACGACTGCACGTAGATGTAGACGTTCTTCTTCTTGTCCCAGCCCTTGCCGGGCACCAGCGTCAGCGTGTGCGAGCCGCAGTTGGTCTCGACGGACTTGATGTACTTGGGCGCGGTCTTGTCGCTGATGTCGAAGATCCGGATGCCCTCCCAGGCCTCCTTGTGGTCCGCCGACAGGGCCGTGCTGTTGCAGGAGTCGTCGCTGCGCGAGGAGTCGACGGCGGTGAAGAGCAGATTGCCGTAGACGGTGACATCCATCTGGCTTCCGGGACACACGACCGAACTGACCGGCGTGGCCTTCTTCGGGTTCCGGATGTCGTAGATCGAGAAGCCGCCGTAGTTGCCCACGTAGGCGTAGTCACCCTGGAAGGCGATGTCGGTGTTGATGGTGGCGGCGATCGGCGCCGGTTTGGGGATGTTCAGCACGTGGGTCACGTTCGGGCTGGTCACCACGGTGTCGGCCGGCGGGATGTCGGCGGCCAAGGCCGGCAGCGCGGTCAGTCCTAACGCCACGGCGGCTCCGGCCGCGACCAGGGTCCTGCGAAGGGTCAGCACCCTCGGGCTCCTTCCGGGTCATAAGGCACACATAAATGACAAAATTCTGACCCAGATTGTCAGCCCTCGCCTAGCGAGCACTGTGTCAAGAAATTTGCTGACTTGCCCTATTTCCTCGAAGTCGAGAAGGCGTCTATAGTGCGACGTCGCGACTCCCCGCCGTCAAGGAGGTCAGGTGCGCAACGCACTCACCGTCGGCACCTGCGCCATCCTGCTCGTCACCGGCTGCTCGGGGGGCACCTCCGCGGCCCCACCCGCCCCGACCTCCGGCGCGACGGCTCCCGTCATCGCTCCCGGACGGCCCGGCGAGGAGGCCAGGACGCTGAGCCCGAGCGAGGCCGCCACCGCCGTACCGCCCCAGAAGGCCAACGCGGCCGACGTCCGCTACATGCAGAACATGATCATCCACCACCGCCAGGCCCTCGACATGGCCCTGCTGGCCGCCTCGCGGGCGTCGAACGACGGGGTGAAGCGCCTGGCGTCGCGGATCAACCAGGTGCAGGGCCCGGAGATCGCCATGATGACGGACTGGCTGAAGGCCCAGGGCCAGCAGGTGCCCGACCACCACGCCGCCCACGAGGGCATGCCGGGCATGGCCACGCCGGAGCAGATGGAGAGCCTCAAGGCCGCCAAAGGGTCGGCGTTCGACCAGCTGTTCGTCCAGCTGATGACCGCCCACCACCAGGGCGCGATCACCATGTCGACCGAGGTCATCACCCAGGGCTCGCACCTGCGCGTCCAGGAGATCGCCGAGGACATCTCAGTGAGCCAGGCGGCGGAGATCCGGCGAATGGGACAACTGCTCTAAGCCGACCCGCCAGGAAGGCGCTCTAGAAGCGCCCCGGAATGTCCTCCAGAAGCCGACCCGCCAGAAATGCGGTCTAGGAACCGACCCGCCAGGAATGCAGGTATTCCTCCTGCTCACCCGTGAGCGTGTCGATCCCGATCCCGGCGGCGGCCAGCTTGAGCCTGGCCACCTCGTGGTCGATCTCCTCGGGCACGTCGTAGACACCCGGCAACAGCCGCGCCCGCCCCTCGGCCAGCCAGGCGACCGCCAGGGCCTGGGCCGAGAACGACATGTCCATCACGGCCGCCGGATGCCCCTCGGCCGCCGTCAGATTGACCAGCCGCCCTTCGGCCAGCAACAGCAGCCGCCGCCCGTCCGCCAGCACGTACTCGTCGGTGTTGGGCCGGACCCCGTGGTGGACCTCCTCGGCCAGCTCGTCCAGGGCCCGCACGTCGATCTCGATGTCGAAGTGCCCGGCGTTGGCGAGGATGGCGCCGTCCTTCATCGCGGCCAGATGCTCACCCCGGATGACGTCCCGGTTCCCGGTGACGGTGATGAACAGATCCCCCACCGCGGCGGCCTCCGCCATGGGCCGCACCTCGTATCCCTGAAGGGTGGCGTCCAGCGCCTTGACGGCGTCGATCTCGGTGACGAGCACCCGCGCCCCCAGCCCCTTGGCCCGCTCGGCGACCCCCCGGCCGCAGTAGCCGAACCCGGCCACCACGACGGTCCGCCCCGCCAGCATCGTGTTGGTGGCCCGCATGATCCCGTCGAGCGTGGACTGCCCGGTGCCATACCGGTTGTCGAACATCCGCTTGGTCCGGGTGTCGTTCACGGCCACGACCGGAAACCGCAACGCGCTCTCGGCGGCCATCTGCCGCAACCGGATGATCCCGGTCGTGGTCTCCTCGCAACCTCCGGAGACCCCGTCCAGGAGATCGGTCCGCTCGGTGTGCAGGATGTTGACCAGATCACACCCGTCATCCAGCACAAGATCAGGAGCCAGATCAAGCGCCTGGTGGATGTGCCGGTAGTAGGTGGCCCGATCCACCCCGGCCCGCGCGTGAACGGCGATCCCATAGCCCCGCAACGCCTGGGCGACGTCATCCTGCGTGGACAGGGGGTTGGAGGCGGCAAGAGCGATCTCAGCCCCGCCGGCCTTCAACGCCCCCATGAGCACCGCGGTCTCGGCGGTGACGTGCAGGCAGGCAGCGATCTTCAGGCCATCGAGCGGCCGCGAGGCGGCGAACCGCTCCCCCACGGCCGTCAGCACCGGCATGGACCGAGCGGCCCAACTGATGTGCCGCTCTCCACTCTCAGAAAGATCCACGCCCAACACCCCACACTTCCCCGAAGAAGACGGTCAAGAAGACGCACGTAACGGCGCCCAGCCCCGCATCACCGGAGGAGCGTTCCCCTGGACAGACGCCAACCCCGTGCGGGGTTGGCGCTCACCGTGCTCTGCCGTAAAGAAAGAAATCAGCACCGACAGTGGTCGGGCTTGGAAGAAATCAGTACCGGTAGTGGTCGGACTTGTACGGGCCCTCGATCGGGACGCCGATGTACTCGGCCTGGACCTTGGTCAGCTCGGTGAGCTTCACGCCCAGGGCGTCCAGGTGCAGGCGGGCGACCTTCTCGTCCAGGTGCTTGGGCAGCACGTAGACGCCGATCGGGTATTCGTCCGTCTTCGCGAACAGCTCGATCTGCGCGATCACCTGGTTGGTGAACGAGTTGGACATGACGAAGCTCGGGTGCCCGGTGGCGCAGCCCAGGTTCATCAGCCGGCCCTCGGCCAGGACGATGATCGAGTGGCCGTCGGCGAACACCCACTCGTCCACCTGCGGCTTGATGTTGCGCTTCTCGACGCCGGGCAGCTTGGCCAGGCCGGCCATGTCGATCTCGTTGTCGAAGTGACCGATGTTGGAGACGATCGCCTGGTGCTTCATCTTCGCCATGTGCGCGGCGGTGATGATGTCGAAGTTGCCGGTCGTGGTGATGAAGATGTCGGCCTGGCCGACGACCTCGTCCAGCGTGGTGACCTGGAAGCCGTCCATGGCCGCCTGGAGCGCGCAGATCGGGTCGATCTCGGTCACGATGACGCGGGCGCCCTGGCCGCGCAGCGCGTCGGCGCAGCCCTTGCCCACGTCGCCGTAGCCGCAGACCACGGCCACCTTGCCGCCGATCAGCACGTCGGTGGCGCGGTTGAGGCCGTCGATCACCGAGTGGCGGCAGCCGTACTTGTTGTCGAACTTGGACTTGGTCACCGAGTCGTTGACGTTGATCGCCGGGAACAGCAGCGAGCCGGTCTTGTGCATCTCGTAGAGACGGTGCACGCCGGTCGTGGTCTCCTCGGTCACGCCCTTGATGCTCTCGGCGATCGCGGTCCACCGCTTGTCGTCGCCGACCGTGCGCTGCAGCAGGTCGATGATGACGTGCCACTCCTCCGGGTCGTCGTCCGTGGCGGACGGGACGGCCCCGGCCTTCTCATACTCGGCGCCCTTGTGGACGAGGAGCGTGGCGTCGCCGCCGTCGTCGAGGATCATGTTGGGGGTTACCCCGCCGGGCCAGGTGAGCGCCTGCTCGGTGCACCACCAGTACTCCTCCAGCGTCTCGCCCTTCCAGGCGAAGACCGGGACGCCCTTGGGGTCCTCGACGGTGCCCGTGGGGCCGACGACGACCGCGGCGGCGGCGTGGTCCTGGGTGGAGAAGATGTTGCAGCTGACCCAGCGGACCTCGGCGCCGAGCGCGACCAGCGTCTCGATGAGGACGGCGGTCTGGATCGTCATGTGCAGGGAGCCCATGATCCGCGCGCCGGACAGGGGTCGCGCACTTGCGTACTCACGGCGGATGGCCATGAGGCCGGGCATCTCATGCTCGGCGAGCCGGATCTCCTTGCGGCCGAAGTCGGCAAGTGAAAGGTCGGCGACCTTGAAGTCCATCGGGTTTTCCCCTCGCATCACGGAGTTGTCGCGACGAGTTTAGGTGCCGTCCGAGCAAGGTCGCATCTCTACCACCCGAAAGCTGACGTAAGAATGTAAGGATGCGCATCACTGAAGCGGCCAGGCGGCTCGGCATGTCCCCGCGAATGCTCCGATACCGGGAGGCTCTGGGCCTTCTGCCGCCCGTCCGGGAGCAGGGTGCGCATCGGCGGTTCGGAGCGGACGAGCTCGCGGCCGTGGCTCAGGGGATCGAGCTGGAGAAGCGGTTCGACATCTCGCCCGCCGAATTGGCGTTCGCGTTGCGCGTGCTCAGCGAGCCCGCCGTGGCGGGCGCCGTACGCGATCTCGGCGTGCGGATCGGGCGCATCCAGGCGCCGCGCCGTGCCCTGGACTTCGAGCAGGAGAAGGCGTTGCGGCTCCTGCGAACCTCCGCTCCCGGACAAGCGTCCAAACGGTCATGATGGAACTGCTGATGGCCACCGTGCTCGCCCTCTCCCCGGCGCAGCTGACCGGCGAGGTCAAGGTCTACTTCTCCAAGGGAGACGGCATTCCCGGCAAGGTGGTCGCGGTGACCAGGAAGGCGCCCGATCGCGGCGTCGCCACGTTCGCGATCGAGCAACTGATCGCGGGCCCGACCAAGGCGGAGCGCGGGAGGGGCCTGCGCTCCGAGCTGACCGGACGGCTCCGCGGGCCGTCCGACTGCGGCGCCGACTTCAAGCTGAAGATCAAGGACGGCAAGGCCACGCTGCGCTTCTGCCGGACGGTGTGGGGCAGCGGCGTGGGCGGCGACGCGCGCGCCCTGCACACGATCGCCACCACGTTGAAGCAGTTCAAGTCGGTCAAGAAAGTGATCACGCTGGACAAGGACGGCCGCTGCCTGTTCGACCAGTCGGACGCGGGCACGTCCTGCATCACCGGCCACGAGTAGGGGCCGCTACGCGGCGCTGGCGGGGGCGTGGAGCTGCTGGGCGAGCCACGGTAGGGCCTGCGGCAGCTCCCTGTTCCAGGTGTTGAAGTTGTGCCCGCCGCTGGGCAGGATCAGCGACGACGCCTGCATCGGCGGCTTCACCGCGGCCAGGAACCGCTGCGTCGACCCGTAGTCGGCCTCGCCCTTCTTGCTGCTGGTGACCAGCACGGTGACCGGCGGCGCGGGCAGGCTGGACAGCCGCCACATGAGGTCATTGCGCTGTTCGACCGCCTTGTCCCCGCCGAACAGGTCACCGGTGGTGCCGTCGATGATCGTCTTGTAGTAGCCCGAGAGCGACACGGCGGCCGAGAACGCGTCCGGATGGGTCATGGTGAGCTTCAGCGCGCAGTAGCCGCCGGTCGAGCCGCCCAGCACGCCCCAGTAGTCCCGGCCGCTCCCCACCCGGTAGGAGGCGATCATGTCCCGCCGCACGTCGGTGGCGAAGTACGCCTGCACCTGCGGCCCGTTCGGCACGTCAACGCACTCGGTGTCGCGCGGCAGCACCACGCTCGGCCGCATCATCACCAGGATCGTCGGCTTGACCTGGTGCTTGGCGATCGCGCTCGCCATCCGCCCCGGCAGGTCGAGCCGGGTCATGAGGTTGCGCGGGTCGCCCGGGTAGCCGGTCAGCGACAGGATCGCGGGGAAGCGCGCCTGCTTGTCGGTGAAGTAGGCCGAGGGCAGGAAGATGTACGCCTCCTCGCTGAGGTGAGTGGTCGGCCCCGGCATCATCACCTGCTCGATCCGCCCACCCCGTACGGCCCGCTGGGACAGCACCTTGATGCCCGCGCCGACGCCCGCGACCGTGATGGGCGCCGATCCCGTGTCGGTGCCGAGCACGTCGTCCCACGAGCCGTAGAAGCCGAAGTACGAGTTCCCGATCAGGGCGAGCGCCACCAGCGTTAACAGCTGGTCTCCCGCGAGCACACCCACCCTGCCCAGTACGGCCGGCCAGCCGCGGCCGCTCAGGCGGGGCCACAGCCAGACGGTCGCGACCAGCGCTCCTGCCGCGAGCACCAGCGCGAGGAATTGAAGTTTCACCGAGGTCAGTCCCATATCGCCCTCCACGATAGGCATACTCCGCGCGGCGTAAGCATCGGGTTAAGCCCCTGCGGCACATCTGTCGGCGCGGACCCCGGTTCGGCTCGTCGGCCTGATCGCCGGTTGGCCCGGTCTCGGACCGGAATCACCTGATCACCACCGGCGAGCTAACACAGCCGTTATAGAGCCTCGAATCTAATATGGAGCTGTGAAGAGGCTCGCGCGCCCATGGGTGCCGACTGTCACCGGCTACGCCTCACTGATGATCGGTCTGCTCGACATCATCAGGGCCGTGGCCCCGGGATTCGGTCGCACGAGGATGGGCCAGTGGTCCGACCTGCTGCCCGGCATCGTCACCACGCTCGCGCGGGCGACGGCCCTGATCGTCGGCATCCTGCTGGTGATGCTGGCGCATGGGCTGCGCCGCAGGAAGGCGCGGGCGTGGCGGGCGATGGTGGTGCTGCTGCCGGTGAGCGCGGCCATAGAGCTCGTCCACCTGCGCCACCTGGTCACGGCCGTGCTCAGCCTGGTCGTCTGCGTGGTGCTGCTGCTGAACAGGCATGAGTTCGCCGCACTGTCCGACCCCCGCACCCGCTGGCGGGCGCTGTGGAACTTCCTCGGGCTCGGCGCCCTCGACCTCGGCCTCGGCTACCTGCTGGTCAGCGCCCATCCGAGGGTCATCGTCGGCGACCCGAGCGTGCTGGACCGGTTCCAGCACGTGGTGTACGGCCTGGTGGGCGTCGAGGGCCCGGTCACCTACACCGACGACCGCGTCTCGGACCTGGTCTACCTCTCGCTGATCGCGCTCGGCACGCTGACCGCGGTCACCTCCCTCTACCTGCTGCTGCGCCCCGAACGCCCGATCTCCGAGCTCACCGAGGACGACGAGCGGCGGCTGCGCGACCTGCTCGGCAGGCACGGGCAGCGCGACTCGCTCGGCTACTTCGCGCTCCGCCGCGACAAGAGCGTGCTCTTCTCCCCCTCGGGCAAGGCCGCGATCGCCTATCGGGTCGTCTCGGGCGTCATGCTGGCCAGCGGCGACCCGATCGGCGACCGCGAGGCGTGGCCGGCGGCGATCGACGGGTTCATGGCCAAGGCCAGACGGCACGCCTGGGTTCCTGCGGTGATCGGCTGCGGCGAGGTCGGCGGCGAGGTGTGGACCCGCAGGACCGGGATGTCGGCGCTGGAGCTCGGCGACGAGGCGGTGGTCGAGGTCGCCGACTTCACGCTGGAGGGCCGGGCCATGCGCAACGTCCGCCAGATGGCCAACAGGGTCGAGCGCGGGGGCTACACCTGCCGCGTCCGACGGGTCGCCGACCTGACCGGGGACGAGAAGGAACGGATCAAGCAGGCCGCCGTCTCCTGGCGCGGCACCGACACCGAACGCGGCTTCTCCATGGCGCTCGGCCGCTTCGGCGACCCCGCCGACGCCGACTGCGTGGTGGCCACCGCGCACAAGGACGGCGAGGTCAAGGCCGTGCTGCACTTCGTGCCGTGGGGGCCGCACGGCATCTCGCTCGACCTGATGCGCAGGGACCGCGACGCCGAGCCCGGACTGAACGAGCTGCTGATCGTCAAGACCCTCCAGGCCGCGCCCGAGATGGCGATCAAACAGGTCTCGCTGAACTTCGCGATGTTCCGGGCGGTGCTGGCCAGGGGCGAGCGGCTCGGCGCCGGGCCGGTGCTGCGGGCGTGGCGCGGGCTGCTCGTGTTCCTGTCGCACTGGTTCCAGATCGAGTCGCTGTACCGGTTCAACGCCAAGTTCCGGCCGATCTGGGAGCCGCGGTTCGTGGTCTACCCCAATGCCCGGGATCTGCCGCGGATCGGAGTGTCGGCGTTGCAGGCCGAGGCGTTCATCACGCTCGGTCTGCCCAGCCGCGGCTGGCGCCGCGCCACCCGCCTCATCAGACGCAACACGGCCCCACTGACCTCATAGCCGCGCAAGCGCGCGCCCGGACGCGCCAGGCGACCTTCAGGGCGGGAGAGCGCGGGGACAGGCCCGTCAGACGGCCGGGGTGAGAAAGTGCGGGACAGGCCCGTCAGGCGGTCGGCGTGTGCGAGCGGTCGAGGTCCGGCTCCAGGTAGATGACCCGGGCGATCGGTACGGCCTCACGGATCCGCCGCTCGGCCTCGTCGATCCCCCTGGCGACCTCGGAGGCCGAGTCGTCGTGCGAGACCGCGATCTTGGCCGCCACCAGCAGCTCCTCCGGCCCGAGGTGCATCGTGCGCATGTGGATCACCCGGTCGACCGCCGGCGTGCCCTCCAGCGCGGTCCGGATCTGAGCCTCCATCTCCGCGGAGGCCCCCTCACCGACCAGCAGCGACTTGGTCTCGATGGCCAGCACGACCGCGATCACGGCCAGCAGCAGGCCGATCATCAGCGTGCCGACGCCGTCCCACACGCCGTCGCCCGTGATGACCGCCATCGCCACGCCGAACAGCGCGAAGATCAGGCCGAGCAGCGCGCCGAGGTCCTCCAGCAGGATGACCGGCAGCTCGGGCGACTTGGACCGGCGGATGAACGTGACCCACGACTGGCTGCCACGCAGCGGGTTGGACTCCCTGATCGCCGTACGGAACGAGAAACCCTCCGCGATGATCGCGAAGATCAGCACCGCGAACGCCCAGATCGGCGACTCCACGTCGTGCGGATGCAGGATCTTGGTGACGCCCTCATAGAGCGAGAACGCCGCACCGATCGTGAACAGCACCACGGCCACCACGAACGCGTAGAAATAGCGCTCGCGCCCATATCCGAAAGGATGTGCCTTGTCCCGCTCCCGCTGCGCCCGCTTGCCGCCGAGCAGCAACAACAGCTGGTTGCCCGAGTCGGCGACGGAGTGGATGCCTTCGGCGAGCATCGAGGACGACCCGGTGAAGAACGCGGCCACGAACTTCGACACGGCGATCGCCAGGTTGGCGGTCAACGCCGCAATGATCGCTTTGCTACCGCCACTCGCGCTCACCGGAGAACTCCACTCATTATGATCATGTCGTTAAAGGCCCGAAAAGGGATCCTATTGCGAAATTCTGGCCTTAAGCTCCGTGATCGCCGGCACAGGGGTGGGATCGACGCCATATCCGAGAGCCAGATAGGTGGTCGCGTAGTCGCCCAGGCCGATCAGCGAGGCGATCCGCTCCAGCGGATGCGTGCCTTCGGCGGACAGCTCGGTGACGGGCACGTCGCGGTCGCCGGCCAGGCGTACGGTCGCCTCGCGGCGCCGCGCCACCCGCGGGTCCTCCTCGACGTCGCGCAGCATCACCAGCCTGAGCGTGTGGCTGGCGGCGTCGGCGAAGATGTCGCGCTCGGCCATCGGCCCGTCGAAGGCGGCCACCTGGTTGTGACCGGCCTCGGGCAGCTCGCCGAAGATCGCCGGGTATTTGGCGTTGGTGTTGAGCTGGCAGGCCAGCCGGTAGCCGGCGACCGCGGTGACGGAGGACGAGCCCCAGATCATCGGCACGCTCTCGGCCAGCTCCATGGCCAGCGTCTTGCCCGGGTTGACGAAGGACTCGCTGGACGGGCGGCACCGGTGCGCGATGTCCTCCAGCGTCCCGGCCACCCGCTCGTAGAGCTCCTCGTCGGCCTTGACCAGGCCCAGCGAGGCGGCGGACACGATCAGCGGGATCGTCAGCAGCCAGAGGTTGGCGCGGGCCTGCCCGGTCGCGGGCACCGCCACGTAGACGGCGGACGCCTGCCTGGCGATCGCCTCCAGGGGTGAGTCCGCGCTGCCGACCGCGAGCAGCGAGCAGCCGCGCCGCACGGCCTCCATGGCCGCGGACAGCGTCTCCTCGGTGCGGCCCGAGCACGACACCGCGATGACCAGATCGGTGGCGCCCACCCAGCCGGGCAGCTGGTGGGAGCGCAGGGTCACGATGGGCATCGGGGCGCCGTTGCCGCAGACCGCGGCCAGGACGTCGCCCGCGATGGCGGAGCCGCCCATGCCCACGACCACGACCGCGCGCGGGCGTACCCGAGAGGTCAGCCGGTCGACGCCCGCCTCGACCGCGGCGCGGTAGGCGATGCGGACCTGGGCGGCCGAGGCCGCCACCGCCACCAGCATGCCGCCCGGGTCACCCTCAGTGAGATGGTGCTGGTCATCGAGCCGCTCGGGCTCCCAGGTCACGGCTTCCTGGCCTCGTCGACGAGCAGGACGGGAATGTCATCCCTGACCGGGTAGATCAGGCCACAACCCGTGCAGACCAGCTCCTCGGTCTCGCTCTCCGCGCGCAGCGGTGACTTGCACGCCGGGCAGGCCAGAATCTCCAGCAGCCAGTCGTCGATCTTCACACTGACACCCCTCTAACCATGGCGAGGACCTCGTCCCGTATCGCCGTCATCTTGCTCTCGTCCGCCGCCTCGGCGTTGAGCCGCAGCAGCGGCTCGGTGTTGGAGGCGCGCAGGTTGAACCACCAGTCGGAGCCGGTCACGGTGAGCCCGTCGAGCTCGTCGACGGTGCCCCGGGACTCGAACGCCCCTCGTACGGACCGGAGGGCCGCGTCCTGGTCGGCGACCGTGCTGTTGATCTCGCCCGAGGCGTGGTAGCGCGCATAGGCGCCGATCAGCTCCGACAGCGGGCGGTCCTGCTCGCCGAGCGCGGCCAGCACGTGCATCGCCGCGAGCATGCCGGAGTCGGCGAACCAGAAGTCGCGGAAGTAGTAGTGGGCGGAGTGCTCGCCGCCGAAGACCGCGCCCGTGCGGGCCATCTCGGCCTTGATGAAGGAGTGCCCGACGCGGGTGCGCACCGGCTCGCCGCCGTGCTCGCGGACGATCTCCGGCACCCCCGCCGACGTGATCAGGTTGTGGATGATCGTCTCGCCCGGGTATTTGCCCAGCTCGCGTACGGCCACCAGCGCCGTGACGGCGGAGGGCGAGACGGACTCGCCGCGCTCGTCGATCACCCAGCACCGGTCGGCGTCACCGTCGAAGGCCAGCCCGAGGTCGGCGCCCGTCTCGCGGACGGCTCGCTGCAGATCGCGCAGGTTGGCCGGCTCCAGCGGGTTGGCCTCGTGGTTGGGGAAGGAGCCGTCGAGCTCGAAGTAGAGCGGGATCAGCTCGATCGGCAGGCCCTCGAAGACGGCGGGAACGGTGTGCCCGCCCATGCCGTTGCCCGCGTCGGCGACCACCTTCAGCGGCCGGATGCTCGACAGGTCGACCAGCTTGCGCAGGTGGTCGGCGTAGCCCTGGAGCAGGTCCTTCTCGATCAGCGAACCGACCGGCTCGGCGGTGTCGCCGAGCAGCTCGGCCGCGCGGTCGCGGATCTCGGTGAGGCCGCTGTCGCCGCCGATCGGCACCGCGCCCGCGCGGCACATCTTCATGCCGTTGTAGCGGGCCGGGTTGTGGCTGGCGGTGAACATCACGCCGGGCAGCCCGAGGCTGCCGCTGGCGTAGTAGAGCAGATCGGTGGAGCCCAGCCCGGCGTGCACCACGTCGGCGCCGCGCGAGCGCGCGCCGCGCACGAACGCGGCGGACAGCGGCCCGGAGGACTCCCGCATGTCATGCGCGACCACGACCGACCGTGCCCCGGTCACCTCGACGAAGGCCGCCCCCACGGCCTCGGCGGTCGGCTCGTCGAACTCGTCAGGCACCACGCCGCGAACGTCGTACGCCTTGAAGATCTTGGCGAGGTCGCCCACTCTCCAGCTCCGCCCCTAGGTCGTCACGTGTACGAACGAGCCTACCGGTCGCGATGTTGCTGGGCGGACCGAAGGACGCGCAGGTGCCCCCTGCGCCCGACCTCGACCCCTTGGCCGACCGGCTCGCCCCCGCCGGACGGCGCCGGCCTGGCGGCCTCCCTGACGGCGTTGGCCAGCGCCTCGAGGTCGTCGGAGCTGGGCGACGTGCCGTCCGTGGGCAGCCGCACCACTTCCCAGCCGCGGGGAGCGGTCAGCCGCTCGGCGTGTTCGGCGCACAGGTCGTAACAGTGTGGCTCGGCGTACGTCGCCAGAGGGCCGAGAACAGCGGTCGAGTCGGCGTATACGTACGTGAGCGTGAAGACTGCAGGCTGGCTGCAAGCGGTGCGGGAACAGCGGCGGACGGGGCTCACGGAGGGACCGTATCTGGTAAGAGTGCGAGGCGCCACTATCTGAGCGCTCTTAACGAGCGTGTCGCCACAATTCGGACACCTGTCGCAGCCTTTCTCCCCAACTGCCCCGAAGCCGCCTCCCCGTACACTTGCCGTGTGAACCAACGGCGTGGCCCCAGACGGCGTGACCGGCACGGTCGCGGCATGCGCGGCCCCCTCGCGCCCTCTCACGTGCCGATCGCCAGATCACGCAGCGAACGCTTCGACGACCTCGTGCTCGACGCGGTCGACCGGCTCCGGCCGCAGTGGGGCAAGCAGCTGGCGGCGGTGGAGTTCGCGGTCGAGGAGGTGCCGCCGCTGAGCGAGCTCGGCGACGGGCCCCGGCTCGGCTCCGAGCCGATCCCGTTCGGCCGCGCCGACGTCGCGCGCGGCCAGGACCCGGCCGCCGTCGTCATCTACCGGCGGCCGCTCGAGGCCCGCGCCCGCGACCGCGACACGCTGGGGGCACTGGTGCACGACACCGTGGTCGAGCAGGTGGCCACGCTCCTCGGCCTGTCTCCCGAGACCGTCGACCCGGGCTACGACGACCGCCGCTGACCACCTGGGCCAGCGCGGCGGCCGAAGGTTTGGCAACCCTTGCCTAGTTGCGGAGAGTAGCCATACGATTACCGTGCGTGTTCATCCGATCCATGCGAAGGAGAGCATCTGTGGGCAGGCACGAGAAGCCCGACAGCCCGAAGGCCGAGGCCCTCGATCCGAAATCCGCCGCGAGCCGAGAAGCCAGCTCCAACAAGGACCAGAACAAGACCTCCAACGGCGCCCACAGCGCCGACTCGAAGGACGGAAAGAAGTAGTGAACGACACGGCGCAGGGGGTTGAACGCCTGATCGAGCACCTCGACGAGTTCGACGACATCGGGCCACGCGTCAAAGGGGCGATCCGCGCGGTGCCCCGCCATCTGTTCATTCCTTCGGTCGCGCTCCCCGTGCCGACCACCCCCGACAGCGCGTACATCATCGACCGCGACGCCGACCCGGACGCCTGGTGGGACGCGGTCTACTCGCCCCACTCCATCGTCACCCAGCTCGACGACGGGGCCACCGACATCAGGGCCAAGGTGGGCGGCTACTCCTCCTCGGCCTCGGCGCCGAGCACCGTCGCCGACCTGCTCCAGATCCTGGACACCGTGCCAGGCCGCCGGGTGCTGGAGATCGGCACGGGCACCGGCTGGACCGCCGCCCTGCTGTCCCATCTCGTCGGCGCGGAGAACGTGACCTCGATCGACGTCGACCCCGTGGTGGCGGAGCATGCCGCCAAGAACCTGAGCGCGGCCGGCGTGCACCCGCACCTGATCGTCGGCGACGGCGCGGCCGGCTGCCCGGAGCGGGCGCCGTTCGATCGGGTTCACGTCACCTGCGGCATCCGGACCGTGCCGTACACGTGGGTGGAGCAGTGCCGCCCCGGCGGGGAGATCGTGCTGCCCTACTGTCCCGGGTTCGGCGACAACCACGCCCTGCGGCTCGTCGTCGCCCCGGACGGCACCGCGTACGGCCGCTTCCTCGGCTTCGCCTCGTACATGATGATGCGCTCCCAGCGTCCCGTCGCGGACCGCCCGGCGCGCGGCCCAGAGGACAAACACCGCTTCACCACGCGCGTGGACCCCCGCACGATCGCCTACGCTCCGTCCGGAGCGGACCTCGCCATCTCGTCGCTGACGGGCCTGACCTCGAGCGGCAGCGCGGAACCGGACGAAGACGGAGAGCTGTACCGGATATGGGTGTCCGACCCCGACGAGGCGTACTCGTGGGCGACCGTGGCGTGGCGACCCAACACAGAGGAGTACGAGGTCTACCAGGTAGGCCGGCGGCCTCTGTGGGAGGAGGTCACCGATGCCTACTTCCGCTGGGTGAGCTGGGGCAAGCCCGACCGCGACCGGTTCGGCATGACCGTCACTCCCGACGGCCAGCAGATATGGCTGGACGCCACGCCCATCGGGGAAGCACGACGGATGACCTGGCCGTCGGCTTCGGGATCGGGGTCCAGGTTCGGGCGGGTGCCAGCGGCCGTTCGGTGAGCGGCGACCCGCCCACCACGCAGGCGAAAAAGGGGTCACACGGCAGCCCGTGCGACCCCTTCTCTCTCCTATATCCCTTATATCGCTAAACGGCCTCTCGCTTGATCCTTCTGCGCTCCCGCTCGGACAGCCCACCCCAGATGCCGAACCGCTCATCGTGTTCGAGTGCGTACTCAAGGCACTCCGCACGTACTTCGCACGATCGGCAGACCTTCTTGGCCTCTCGGGTGGAGCCGCCCTTCTCCGGGAAGAACGCCTCCGGATCCGTCTGAGCGCACAGCGCACGCTCCTGCCAGCCGAGTTCTTCAGCGTCAAGCTCATCTTGTGCGATGACCAGATCGGTCACTGCACACCTCCCTGCCGCCCGCCCGCAATGGAGCCCCCCATGGAACGCCTTCCTTACTACCCACCCACAGGAAGGCGTAACAACATGGTTGTAATTACACGCGTGTGCCGTACGTGGAGTCAAGCGGCATGCCGGTATCCGGGGAAAGACCAGATCTCGCCCCGGTGTGCATGGCATGTGATGTTTGCACCCCGGCCTTGGCCCTGTATCCATGGCGTTGGCCTGGTGTGTTGCAACGTCTGGCAGTGGTCCGAACCGTACCAGGGCGGGAGAGACTCCCGCCCGTGGCCCACCTTCTCTCTAGCCGTGCTTTAACGGTCTCTTACCTACGTGGCTCGTTGGGGCTGTATATGGCCGTGGGGTCGATCGGGTCGTCTCCCTGCCGGGGCGCGTCGCCGCCCAGCGCGTCACCGCGGTACATCGACGGGTCGAGCCGGACGGTGGACTCCGCCGGGTGATCGCCCCAGCCGGCCGCCGGGGGCTGCGACTGGTGGTGCGGCTGGTAGGGCTGCGGCTCGTACTGGCCCGGCTGGGGCTCGTACTGGGCCTGGGGAGGCTCGTAAGGGACCTGGTGGGCAGGGGCCTGGTGGGCGGGAGGCTGCGTCGGGTAGCCCGGCTGCTGGTGCTGCGGGTGGCCGAAGGGGTCGTCGTACGGCCTGGCCTGCTGCTGGCTCGCGTAGTCGGGAACGCGCAGGTCAGAGGGGGCGCCGGCCGCCGAGTGCTGGTACGTCTCGGCCTGCTGGTAGGCGTCCAGGAGTTGCTGGGAACGCGGGTCCACCGGCGGGTCGGGCTCCTGGTAGGCGGCTGGGGTGGCGTACTCGTGACCCGAGAAGCCGGTGAAGGGCTGGCCCTGGGGTTGGGGCTGGCTCTGGGGCTGGTCGAAGGCGTTATGCCCGAAAGGCTGCTGGCCGAACAGGGGCTGCGGCTGGGCGGGCGACTGGGCCTGGTTCTGCGCCGGGGGTTGGGCCGGGTCGGCGGGCGCCCACGGGTTCGGCTGGCTGTCGACCGTCTGGTAGGCGTTCGCCTGGCTGTCCGTGGGGGCGTAGGCGCTGGGCTGACTGTCCGCAGGGGCATACGCGTTGGGCTTGCTGTCCGCGGGGACGTACGAAGCCGCCTGGCTGTCCGGCGTGCTGAACGGGATCAGCTGGTTGTCCGGCGTGTTGTAGGGGATCGCCTGGCTGTCCGGCGTGTTGTACGGGATCGCCTGGCTGTCCGGCGTGTTGAACGGCTGGGAGAAGGCGCTCGGCTGGCTGTCCGCGGGGACGTATGGGGCGGGCTGGTACTCGGGCTTGGGCTGGTAACCGCCGTCGGGCGTCGGGAAGCTCGGGTTCGTTTGCCCGAAGCCGGGCTGGGGCTGGGGCGGGGGGAAGCTGGGATCCGTCTGGCCGAAGCCGGGCTGGGGCTGGGGCTGGGGCTGGGGGAAGCCCTGGTCTGGCTGGTCGCGGTCGGTCGTGGCGGGGAATGCGACGGTAACCGGCTGGGGGATCGAGGCCGGCTCCGGAGCGTAAGAGGGCTGCTCGGGCTGGCCGCCGTAACTGGGCGGCTGCTGGCCATAAGCGGGCTGCTCAGGCTGGCCGCCATGACTCGGTGGCTGCTGGCCATAACCCGGCTGCTCGGGCTGGCCGCCATAGCTCGGCGGCTGCTGGGCGTAGGCGGGCTGCTCAGGCGCGCCACCGAAACTCGGCGGCTGCTGACCAAAAGCAGGTTGCTCAGGCTGGCCGCCATGACTCGGTGGCTGCTGGGCGTAGCCGGGCTGCTCGGGCTGGCCACCGTAACTGGGGGGTTGCTGGCCGAAAGACTGCTGGTCGGGGGGTTGCTGGCCGTACGGTTGCTGCTGGCTGGGGGGTTGCTGACCGTAAGGGGCGCTGGGGAACTGCTGGCCGTACCCCTGCTGGGGCTGGACGGCGGGGCGGTCGGGCAGGACCTGCGGGAGCAGGTAGACCAGCGCGATGGCCGTCAGCGCGAGCACCGGCACGCCCCTGATCGCGAACTCCGCCGTCAACCGCGCACCACTGCCCGCGAACAGCCCGAGGATCAGCGTGATCGCGCCGAACAGGGTGGCGATGGCGAGCATGGCCGCCGCGCCGAACGCGACCGGCTTGGCCTGGGACGACGGGGTGCCGACCTTGGTGAGCAGCACCACCGAGCCGACGAGCAGCGCCGTGGTGACGGGGCTGGTGAAGTTCCCGAAGTTGCTGAAGGCACGGTCCGCGAAGGAGAGGTCGGCGACCACGGAGCCCGAAGAGCTGACCAGGACCTTGCCGATGGCCACGAGGATGTTCAGTCCGCCCCCGGCGAGCATGAGCCAGGCGGCCGGCTCCCTCAGCCGGGCTACGTCAAGTTTGCTCACAAGTACCCCCATCGGACCCTTTGGCCCGAAGGGAGTTTGCCACATCGCTGACTTTGGCGACGGATGTCCGAGCAACCTCTTACGTGCCAGACGTCCACATAAAGCATGGTTTGCTGGGTTTTTCGGAGACCGAAGCGTTGTAAAGCCGCATCCCGAGACAGGTGTGTCGGTGGCCGATGCGAGACTGGTCCGCATGCACATCGTGTCCCTCGCCGGCGGCATCGGCGGCGCCCGCTTCCTGCGTGGCCTGCGGGCGACTGCCCCCGACGCCCAGATCACCGTCATCGGCAACACGGGCGACGACATCACCCTGTTCGGCCTGCGCGTCTGCCCCGACCTCGACACCGTCATGTACACCCTGGGCGGCGGCATCGACGAGGAGCAGGGCTGGGGCCGCGCCAAGGAGTCCCACGCCGTCAAGGAGGAGCTGGCGGCCTACGGGGTCGAGCCGCAGTGGTTCGGGCTGGGCGACCGCGACTTCGCCACGCACATCGTCCGGTCGCAGATGCTCGAGGCCGGCTACCCGCTCTCCCAGATCACCGAGGCGCTCTGCGCGCGCTGGCAGCCGGGCGTGCGCCTGCTGCCGATGAGCGACGACCGCTGCGAGACGCACGTCGTGGTCTCCGACGAGCGCGGGCGGCGGGCAATCCACTTCCAGGAGTGGTGGGTACGCCTGCGCGCCGCCATCCCCGCCGAGTCGATCGCGCTGGTCGGGGTCGAGACCGCCAAGCCGGCCCCGGGCGTGCTGGAGGCCATCGCGGAGGCCGACGTGGTGATCCTGCCGCCGTCCAACCCGGTGGTGAGCATCGGCACGATCCTTCAGGTGCCGGGCATCCGCGACGCGCTGCTGGCCAAGACCGTGGTGGGCGTCTCCCCCATCATCGGCGGAGCGCCGGTGCGCGGCATGGCCGACGCCTGCCTGACCGCGATCGGGGTCGAGACCAGCGCCCAGGCGGTGCTGGACCTCTACGGCGCGGAGCTGATCGACGGCTGGCTGGTCGCCGAGGAGGACTCCGGCGTCGCTCTCGACGGGGTCAGGGTGGAGTCACGACCGCTGATCATGCACGACGCCGACGCGGCGGCCGACATCGCCCGCGCCACCCTCGACCTGGCCCTGGAGCTCGCCCGATGACCCCCACGAGTCCGATCGAGCCCACCATCCCGGCCGAGCCCACCGACGTAGCGAGTCCGGCCGGCGGTCTGGCCGGTCGGGTCGAGGTGTTCGGGGTTCAGGGCATCGGTGAGGTGCGGCCCGGTGACGACATCGCGGCCCTGCTCGGCGGCGCCGACCTGCGCGACGGCGACATCCTCGTCATCACCTCCAAGATCGTGAGCAAGGCGGAGGGCCGCGTCCGCCAGGCCCCCGACCGCCAGGCCGCCATCGCCGAAGAGACCGAGCGTGTGGTGGCCAGGCGCGGCGACACCGTCATCTCGCAGACCCGCCACGGCTTCGTCATGGCCGCCGCCGGGGTCGACGCCTCCAACACCACCCCCGGCACGGTCCTGCTGCTCCCCGAGGACTCCGACGCCTCCGCCCAGCGCATCCGCGCGGCCCTGGCGACCCGCGCGCGGGTGGGCGTGATCGTCTCCGACACCTTCGGCCGCCCGTGGCGCCACGGGCTGACCGACGTGGCCATCGGCGCCGCCGGCGTGACCCCGCTCGAAGACCTGCGCGGCGGCTCCGACACCCACGGCAACCCGCTCAACGCCACCGTGACCGCCCTGATCGACGAGATCGCCGCCGCCGCCGAGCTGGTCAAGGGCAAGCTCGCGGGCGTGCCCGTGGCCGTCGTACGCGGCCTGTCCCACCTGGTGACCGAGGAGGACGGGCCGGGCGTCCGGGCGCTGGTCCGGCCGGCCGACGAGGACATGTTCCGCTACGGCTCGCGTGACGTGGTGTTCGCCCGCCGTACGATCAGGGAGTTCTCCGCCGAGCCGGTGGACTCCGATGCCGTACGCCGGGCGGTGGCGGCGGGCATCGCCGCGCCGGCGCCGCACCACACGACCCCGTGGCGGTTCGTGCTCGTCGAGTCGGCGCAGACGAAGGTGAAGCTGCTCGACGCCATGCGCGACGCCTGGATCGCCGACCTGCGGGCCGACGGGTTCACCGAGGAGTCGATCACCAAGCGGGTCAGGCGCGGCGACGTGCTGCGCAACGCCCCCTACCTGGTCGTGCCGTGCCTGGTGATGGAGGGCTCCCACACCTACCGTGACGAACGGCGCAACGCCTCCGAGCGCGAGATGTTCATCGTGGCGACGGGCGCGGGCGTCGAGAACTTCCTCATCCAGCTGGCCGTCGAGGGACTCGGCTCGGCGTGGGTGTCGTCCACGATGTTCTGCCGCCCGGTGGTGCGCGAGGTGCTCGACCTGCCGGAGTCGTGGGACCCGATGGGCTGCGTCGCGGTGGGCCACGCGGCGGCCCCGCCCCGGGACCGTCCGCCCCGCGATCCGCGGGACTTCATCCTGACGCGCTGACAGCCAGTCAAAGGGCCATTTACCGTTAATAAGGTTTCCTTTACATTCGGAGCATCCCCCCATGTGAAGGAGCCGCTCCATGAGAAGGATGCTCACCTTCATCACCGTGGTGGTGATCTCGATCGCCACCACGGTCTACGTCGCCGAGCCGGCCCTGGCGCACGGCTACATCAACTCCCCACCCAGCCGTCAGGCGTTCTGCGCGCAGGGTCAGGTGTCCAACTGCGGCGACATCATCTACGAGCCGCAGAGCGTGGAAGGGCCGAAGGGGCTGCGTAACTGCCACGCCAACAACGCGCGGTTCGCCCAGCTCAGCGACGAGTCCAAGCCCTGGCCGGTCACCTCGGTCGGCAACTCGGTGACCTTCAGGTGGACACTCACCGCCAGGCACTCCACCAGCACCTGGGAGTACTTCATCGGCAACACCCGGGTCGCCTCGTTCAACGACGGAGGCGCCCAGCCGCCGGCGACGGTCACGCACACCGTGAACTTCGCCGGCTACAGCGGCCGGCAGAAGGTCCTGGCGATCTGGAACATCGCCGACACGTCCAACGCCTTCTACTCCTGCGTCGACCTGAGGTTCGGCGGCGGCGGGAACCCGACCCCCACGCCCACGCCGACTCCCACCCCGACCCCGACGCCCACGCCGACCCCGACGGTGACGCCGGGTGGCACCTGGGCGCCGAATGTCGCGTACGCGGTGGGCGCGCGGGTCACGTACGCCGGGCTGTCGTACAAGTGCATCCAGGCGCACACCTCACTCCCCGGATGGGAGCCGCCGAACGTACCGGCGCTATGGCAGCGCCTCTAGTCCGCGGAGCTCGTGAGCGAGCGAGGGGGTGCCGGGACTTCCCGGCACCCCCTCATCACGTGGTCGGCTTGCAGGTGGGGTGGCACAGGCGGCGGGCGAGCGCGGCGAGGAAGACGTCGATGATCTCGTCCGGCTGCTGGGCGACGTGCAGGGAGCCGTTCGTGACGGAGGTGATGTCGGACAGGCTCGCCCGGTCCGCGTTGCCGAAGGCGATGATGACGATCTGGATGGGTTTGTTCGGGTCCCACTCCTCGCGGAGCTTGCTGATCAGCACCGGCAGCTTGATGCCGCGGCCGTCGTCCTTGCCCGCGGTGATCACCAGGAGCGTGTTGTTCATCTCCTCGCGATACTTGCCCGCGACCTCGTGGAAGCCGCCGAGTATCGCGTCGTAGAGCGAGCTGTCCCGGTCCGCGTGCGCGGTGATCGTGGTGGTGAGCTGGTCGAGTACGCTCCTGCGGACCAGCTGACCGCTCTCGGGGCGGTTGATCGGCCCCAGGCTGACCCGCGGCTGGTAGCCCTTGGCCTGGCCGAGCCCGTCGGCGAACTCCCACAGCCCCATGTGCGTGGTGTCGGGGAAGAGCCGCAGCCCGATCTTGGCCGCGGCCAGCGAGACGCCCAGCCGGGTGGTGTCCTTCAGCTTCTCGGCCATGTGCTTGGAGGTGTCGGCCAGCACCAGGATGTTCGTCGGCGGCGCCAGCCTGCTCCACGCCTGGAGAGCGTCGTCGATGTCCTCGGGCGACACCGAGGGCCGGGTCTTCGGGGCGACCGTCGGGATCTCCGGCCCCGGCGAGATCGGGCCCAGCTTGCCGTCGCCCGAGTGGAACCCGGCCCGCCGTACCAGATCCTGGGCCTCGGGGCCGCGCAGCCAGTCGGCGAAGAGCGTCGAGGCTTCGGCGGCCGTGGGGTCGGTGGCGGTGACGACGTACGGGTAGTCGAGATTGATCGTGCCCTCACGCGGGTTCAACGCGACGACCGGGTCGGTCGACGGCTGCTGGTTGTGCGTCCACACCGACTGCTCGGGCACGATGACCACCGGCCGCTGCCAGAACGTGTGATCGTCCACGGCGGCCAGCATCGAGCGGTAGTCGGGCGCCGAGCCCGCCTGCGCCCAGCGGACGAACGCGGTCAGCGCCTTGTCCGCCTCGGGCCCGTTGCCCACCACGTCCCTGGCGGCGGCGACGGTGGCGATGCCCGCGCCGGCCAGCGACGGGTCGGGGACGCGCACGATGTCGGGCTCGTTGGCGTTGGGCGTGAGCCGGCCCCGCACGGTGGAGGGGAAGACCATCCGCCAGTTCATCTCGGTCTTGCCGACGGAGAAGCGCTGCGCCAGCGACGACCGCGTGGCGAACACCAGCGGCGACGTCGCCACCACGCTCTCCCCCGTGGGCAGCGCGCTCGCGCCCTGCTTGCGGGCTAACCGGATCCAGGCGGAGGAGTCGGCGATCCAGCCGTCGGGCCGCTCGCGCAGCACGCCCGCCCGGTCGCCGATCAGCGTCCGCAGCACGGTGGCCGGGGGCTGCTCGGTGACCTGGACGAGCACGCATCGGCTGCCGATCGAGTTCTTGGCGTCGTTGAACTTTCCGGCCGCCTCCATGGCCGCCGGAGCCACGTCCACCGCGGCGGCCACGCTGACCAGAACAGGCTCTCGTGTCGTGCACAGCGCGCCGGCTCCGCCGAAGAGCACGACCACGGTGGCGGTGACGATGGCCAGCGCCCCCGCCCCCGCCAGCAGGCCGCGTTGCAGTGCCTTCCTGCGGCGCTGTTCGGCGGGCAGCGCCGCCCGGTGTCGACCCAGCCGCACGGTGCACCTCTCTTCAGGGGACTGCCGATTCTTCCAGCGCCGCCCACGACTGGCGCAAGACTCGGTAGAACTTGTTATAACTACGCCATCGGGAGTACCCGCCTGACGCTCTGGCAGACACCGTCGCTCGCCGCCGACGCGGCCAGCCGCTCGCCGTCGGGCCGGCCGTACTCCGTCGTACGCTGCCGCACCGGCCGGCCGGTGAGCTCGACCATCGCGCGCAGCTCACTGATCGTCTTGTACGAGCCGTTCTCCGACCCGGCCATCCGGCTGATGGTCTCCTCCATCAACGTGCCGCCGAGGTCGTTCACCCCGCCCTGGAGCACCTGGTGACACAGGTCGTCCTGGAGTTTGACCCAGGAGCACTGGATGTTCGAGATCGCGCCGTGCAGCAGGATCCTGGCCAGCGCGTGCACGGCCCGGTTCTCCTGCGCGGTCGGGCCCGGCCGGGCGACGCCCGCCAGGTAGATCGGCGAGCTGGTGTGCACGAACGGCAGCAGCACGAACTCCGAGAACCCGCCGCTCTCCTCCTGCAGCCGCCTGATCAGCTTGATGTGCCTGACCCAGTGCACGTGGGTGTCCACGTGGCCGTACATCATCGTGGACGTCGTCGGGATGCCCACCCGGTGCGCGGTGGTGATGACGTCGATCCACTCCTTGGTGGGCAGCTTGCCCTTGGTGAGCACCCAGCGGACGTCGTCGTCGAGGATCTCCGCCGCCGTGCCCGGCAGCGAGTCGACGCCCGCCTCCTTCGCCGCGTGCAGCCAGTCCTCGATGGACAGGTTCGTCCGGCTGGCGCCGTTGATGACCTCCATCGGGGAGAAGGCGTGCACGTGCATGCCCGGCGTCCTGGCCTTGACCGCCTTGGCGAGGTCGAAGTACGCGGTGCCCGGCAGGTCGGGGTGGATGCCGCCCTGCATGCACACCTCGGTCGCCCCGGCCCGCCACGCTTCCTCCGCCCGGTCGGCCACCTGGTCCAGGCTGAGCGTGTAGGCGTCGGCATCGGTCCTGCGCTGGGCGAACGCGCAGAAGCGGCAGCCGGTGTAGCAGACGTTGGTGAAGTTGATGTTCCGGTTGACGACGTACGTCACCTCGTCGCCGACCGCCTGCGCGCGCAGGTCGTCGGCGATGCGGGCCAGCTCGTCGAGCGCCCCGCCGTCGGCCGACAGCAACGCCACGGCCTCGGCCTCACTCAACCCCGCCGGATCCGCCTCCGCCCGCCGCAACGCCGCCCGCACCTCGGACGGCGTATGCCCCCCGGACGCGGCGGGGTCCAGGCGATCGCGCAGCGCCTCCCAGTCTCCGTAGACGTTGTCGAAGTCGTCACGCCGGTCGTTGGTCCGGCCCGTCGTGTCCACCTCGACATGCAGATCCACCCGGCCAGAAGCCGCGAATCCCCCATCCGGCTCCTGCCACGGCCGCCCCTGGAGCACCGCGTCCTCCCGCGCCAACCCCGTGACCGGATCCGCAAGAGCCGCCACGTGCGCGAACAGCCGAGGGTCCAGCCACGGCTCCCCCGCCAGCACATACTCCGGATAGATCGTCAGCCGCTCCCGCAGCTGGAACCCCGCCTCCCCGGTCCGTGCCGCCAGGTCGTCGATCTGCGGCCACGGCCGCTCGGGGTTGACGTGGTCGGGCGTCAGCGGCGACACCCCGCCCCAGTCGTCGATCCCGGCCCGGATCATCAGCTCGTACTCGGCGTCGACCAGGTTCGGCGGCGCCTGCAGCCGTACCCGGGGGCCCAGGACAAGCCGGGCCACCGCGATCGTGGCGGCCAGCTCCTGCAGGTCGGCGTCCGGCAGGCCGCGCATGGCGGTGTCGGGCTTGGCGCGGAAGTTCTGGACGATGACCTCCTGGACACCGCCGTACTCGCGCGCCACCCGCCGGATCGCGAAGATCGACTCGGCCCGGTCCTCGATGGTCTCGCCGATGCCGATCAGGATCCCGGTGGTGAACGGCACGTTCGAGCGGCCCGCGTCCTCCAGCACGCGCAGCCGTACCGCCGGATCCTTGTCGGGGGACCCGTAGTGGGCCGCCCCCTTCTCCTCGAACAGCCGCCGCGAGGTCGTCTCCAGCATCATGCCCATCGACGGCGCGACCGGCTTGAGCCGCTGCAGGTCGCGCCAGCTCAGCACGCCGGGGTTCAGGTGCGGCAGCAGCCCGGTCTCCTCCAGCACCCTGATCGCCATCGCGCGCACGTACGACAGCGTGTCGTCGTAGCCGTGCGCGTCCAGCCACTCGCGGGCCTGGTGCCAGCGGTCCTCGGGCCGGTCCCCCAGCGTGAACAGCGCCTCCTTACACCCCATCGCCGCCCCCTGGGCGGCGATCTCCAGCACCTCGTCAGGACTCAGGAACGGCGCGGGCAGTTTGTTCGGCGCGGTCGCGAAGGTGCAGTAACCACAACGGTCTCGGCAAAGCCTGGTCAGCGGGATGAACACTTTCCTGCTGTACGTGATGACGCCCTCCCTCCCGACCGCCGCCAATCCGGCATCCCGGATCCGGGAGGCGTGTTCGAGCAGCGTGTCAAGGTGCTCATCGCGGGCGTGGAGCAGCACGGCCGCCTCGGTGACGTCGAGGGTCTTGCCGTCGCGGGCCCGGGCGAGAGCACGGCGGAGTGCGGAATCAGTAACGAGGCTCATACCGGCACACTACGACGGGCTGGGTTCACGGCCCGCACCTAGGGGGATCAGAAGGACCGGTAGTCGCGCACCGGCATTCTCGGTCCGCGCGCGGGCGGGCGCAGCCCGGTGAGGTAGATCAGGACCGTCGCCCGGTGCCGGTGGCCCATGTAGGGCTCCAGCAGCCGCATCATGCCAGGATCGTCGGTCTTCTCGCCGGTCAGCGCGTAGCCCACCAGCGTGGCCAGGTGGAAGTCGCCCACGCTCACGGCGTCGGGATCGCCGAAGGCCCGCTGGCGTACCTCCGCCGACGTCCACACCCCGACGCCCGGCAGGGCCCGCAGCAGCCGGTCGAGCTCCTCGCTGGTGGCGGCGGCCTCCAGCTTGGCGGCGTGCCAGGCCGCCGTGGCGATCGTCCTGGCCCGCACGGCCTCGGCACCGGCCCGATGCCAGTGCCAGGACGGCACCTCGCGCCACACGCTCGTCTCGGGCACGACCCGCATCCCGTCGGGCGCGGGCCCCGGCGCGGGCTCGCCATAGCGGTTCAGCAACCACCGCCAGGCCCGCCACGCCTCACGCCCGACGACCTTCTGCTCGAGTACGGCCGGCACCAGGGCCTCCATGACCCGGCCGGTCCTGCCGATGCGCAGCCCCGCGTGCTTCCTGGCCACGTCCTCCAGCACGGCGTGCCGGACGCTGAACCCCGAGGCGTCGTCATCGGCCCCGAGCAGCGCGGGCAGCGCCTCCAGCAGCCACCCGGCACCCGGCCCCCAGGCCTGTCCGCACACACTCCCCGCCCGCACGCTCACCCGCAGCGTGCCGGGGCCGTCGGGGGTACGGGAGGTGCGCCACACGGCGCCGTCGTGCGTGGCGCGCCAGGTGGGATCGCCGGTGCCGCGCCGGTGCGGGCCCAGCACGAGCCCCACATCCAGCGCCCCCTCAGGCACCCACCAACGCTCCATCACCCCTACAGTCTGCCGTCCCCATACGCCTCCGGTCGCCGGTGGTCCCTTGTCAGGGGCGCGCGTATCGGCGGCCGGCCATGTGCGGGTTCAGCGGGCGTGTTCCTGGAGGCCCCCAGCCCTGTACGGCGGGTGGCGGGTGCCCACCGCTTGCCGTACAGGAAGAAAGAAGAATTTAGACGTCGCTTGAATAGCGAACAGCGCGCTCAGGAAGCTCGATACCCGGCCAGATGCGTACGCCTGCCTGGAGTTCGTTGCCCGGACCCACCACCGCGCCGTCGCCGATCACCGCGTCGCACACCACCGCGCCCGCGCACACCCGCGCCCCCCGGCCCACCACCGAGTCCGTCACGGACGCGCCCGCGTGGATCACGCAGTCGTCGGCCAGCACGCTGCCCAGCACCGAGGCGCCCGCCTCGACCACGGCGCGCGCGCCCACCGTGGAGCCGCCCTGCACCTTGGCCTCCGGCGAGACCACGGCCCCGTCGAGCGCCAGGTATTCGCCGGTCGGGCCGGGCAGCGCGGGTGAGGCCAGCCGGCCGAGCACCAGGTCGGCCGAGCCGCGGACGAACGCCGCGGGCGTGCCGACGTCGAGCCAGTAGGTGCGGTCGGCGTAGCCCAGCACGAGCTCGCCCGACTCGATGAGCCCCGGGAAGGTCTGCCGCTCGACCGACACGACCTCGCCCCTGGGGATCTGGTCGATGACCGAGCGGGTGAACACGTAGCAGCCCGCGTTGATGCGGTTGGTCACCGGGTTGGGCGTCTTCTCCAGGAAGTCCGTCACCCGCCCGTCGTCGTCGGTGGGCACGCAGCCGAACCGGGTCGGATCGTCGACCTCCGTCAAATGGAGCGTTACAGCAGCGGAACGGTCCACATGGGTACGGATCTGGTCGCCTATGTCGTGACCGGACAGGATGTCGCCGTTGAGGATGAGCACGGGATCGTCAGGACCCGAGGTGAGCGCCTCGGCGGCGTTGCGGATCGCGCCGCCGGTGCCGAGCGGCGTCTCCTCGGTCATGTATTCGAGCGAGAGCCCGAACGCCGCCCCGTCACCGAAGACGGGCTCGAACATCGAGGCTTTGTAGGAGGTCGCGAAGACGATCCGGCGTACCCCGAATGATCGGGCGCGGGCCAGCTGATGTGCCAGGAACGGCACTCCGGCGGTGGGAAGCAGCGGCTTGGGCGTGCCCAGTGTCAGCGGACGCAGGCGCGTGCCCTGCCCTCCGACCAGGAGGATCGCCTCGAGGTCTGGCAAAGAGCTCTCCATCACTCGGTGAGGTTATCTAACTATTCGATCGCGCGCTGGTAGGAGCTGAGATGCGCCTCCACGGACGCCTCCCAGGTGAACTCGCGGGCTCTGGCCAGACCGGCCTCGCGCAGCTGCCGCCGCCGCTCGGTGGAGGCGAGCAGCTGGCCCAGCTCCCTGGCGATGCTGTCGGCGTCGGGCTCGGTGTAGGCGACCGCGTCGCCGCCCACTTCGGGCAGCGAGGTGCGGTGGGTGGTGAGCACCGGCGCGCCGCAGGCCATCGCCTCCAGCACGGGCAGCCCGAACCCCTCGCCGCGCGACGGGAACGCCACCACGACCGCCCCGCCGAGGAACCCCGACAGGTCCGGGATGCTCAGGTAGCCCGGCCGCACCACCTTGACGGTGGCCTCGACCTCCCGGCAGGCCTCGTCGACGTCGTCTTCGTGGACACCGCCGCCGAGCACCAGCGCGGGCGGGTGCTCCAGGCTCTTGACGGCCATGGCGAAGCCGCGGATGAGGTTGGGCACGTTCTTGCGCGGGTCGAGCGCGCCGAGGAAGGCCACGTACGGCTGGCCGTGCAGGCCGCACCTGGTGGCCGCGCGGAGCATCTCGGCATCGCCGGGCGGGTGGAAGAGCCGGTGGTCCACGCCGTGGTAGGCGACGTCGATGCGGGTCGGATCGGCGGCGAGCACCCGGATCAGCTCGTCCCTGGTCGCCTTGGACGGCACGATGACGCGGGTGGCGTGACGTACGGAGGTGCGGGTGGCGGACCTGAAGAACGACGCCCGGACCGCGCTGTGCTGGTCGGGTTCGGTGAACCAGGTGACGTCGTGCACGGTCACCACCGTGGGCAGGCCCGCGCGGATCGGCATCGAGTAGTAGGGGGCGTGGATGACCTGCGCCCCCGCCTGGCGGGCGAGCAGCGGCACGCCGGTCTGCTCCCAGGCGAGCCTGGCGGCCCGGTTGGTGATGGCGACGGGACCAGGCATGATCCGTGCCGAGGGCGCGAGCCGCCCATAACGGTCGGCGTCGGCGCGCTGGCAGACCACCGCGAGATCGGCACCCGCCCGGTCGAGCCCGGCGACGAGCCCGTCCACATATCTGATCAACGCCCCACGGTCCGCGGGGACCGCCGCGGCGTCGACGAGCACTCGAGGCATTACGAAGATCTTCTCCCCTCAAGATCAACGTGGGACCTTTCGCCCCCCTCTACGGTTCAGCTTATGACCACTGAGCCCCAAATCGTGGCCCAAATCACACCGAGTCGCGCCGAGCTGCGATTCCCGCCATACCCGCGCAGATCAGGTCCCCGATGACGATGACGATCCGCGATGAAAGAGCCACGGCGATGGCCGGACCCGCGGGCATCACCGGCGACAGCACGCCCACCATGACCACTTCCCGCACACCGGCACCCGCGGGCACGACGAACGACATGATGCCCAGAGACCACGACAGGGCGAAGGCGCCGATGGCGAAGAGCAGGCCGCCCTGCGGCACGATGAAGTAGAGGTGCACGCCGTAGGAGATCCAGCCGGCCAGGGCCCAGCCGAGCGCGGTGAGCATGCCGCGCCGGGTCAGCCGGCGTTCGAGGGGCTCGCGCTTGAGCTTGCGCAGCCCGAACCCGATCAGCCCGTTGATCACCTTGGGCTCCAGCAGCACCAGCAGCACGGGGACGAGGAGCAGCAGCCAGCCGAACCGGTCCCAGCCGAGCGTGACCAGCGTGACGAGCAGGCCGCTGGCCAGCTGGATCGGCATCATCAGGAAGAACGCGGCCGCGCTGCGCGGGCGGGGCACGCCGAGGTCGCGGCCCATCTCCATCTGGGCCAGGACCGGCCAGACCGCGCCGGGGATGTACTTGCCGAGCTGGCCGACGAAGAACACCTTGGCGGCGGGGCGCAGGGGCAGCGGCGAGCCCAGGTCGGCCAGCAGGGTGCGCCAGGTCATCATGGCGCACAGCAGCGCGAGCACCACCCCGACCAGGGAGGCGGCGAGCAGCGGCCAGCTCAGCCGGGCGAACCCGGCGACCACGGCGTCCCACTGCGAGGCCACGGCCCACCCGCCGAACCCGAGGGCGACCAGCAGGAACCCGAACCGCACGACCTTGCGCACCACGGGCGCCTTGCCGGACGTGCCGGGTTTGATGGTCCTCACAGCGGGCGGACCCGCTCGGGTGGCTGCGGGAGGGCGGCGCCCGCCGGGGGCCGGGGCGTCTTCGTCGCCACCCACAGGTAGGTGGGCACGATCGGCAGGAGCAGGCGCAGCACCGCGCGCGGAGTGCGCGCCAGCACGGCCTGCACCACGCGGCCCAGCGCGCCCGGGAACAGCTCGGATCCGGCGAACCGGGTGGGCGTGGCCAGCACCGGGAAGGTGTAGTCCCACACGTGGAAGGCCCGCAGCATCCGGCGCAGCCCGCGCCGGGTGCGGTAGCGCTCGTAGTAGTGGTCGGCGCGACCGAAGGCGCGCACGTAGCGGTCGGCCAGCGCGGGCGGCAGGTAGGACAGGAACGGCAGCTTGTAGTGCGGCTCCATGACGCCGAGCCGGTTGCCCAGCCCCAGATAGAGCACGCCGTCGTCGGACAGCACCCGGTGCATCTCGGCGACCACGGCGTCGGGATCGACCACGTGCTCGTAGATGTGGTTGAACACCAGCACGTCGAGCGAGCCGTCGGGGAACGGCAGCGCGGTGCCGTCGCCGCAGACGAACGCCACCCGCTCACCGAACCGGTCGGCCGCCTTGCGCAGCCCGGGCACGTCGATGTCGATGCCCAGCGTGTGCTCGGCCCCGGCACCGGCCAGCTCGTCGGCGATGAACCCGGCCGAGCAGCCGACGTCGCCGACGGTCAGCCCGCCGAGCGGGCCGTGGAAGTGCTCCACCACCGCGATGATCTTCGCGGCCTTGCGCCGGCGTTTCTCCTCGTCGAGCATCGCCGACTGGAACTCGGAGTACTCCAGCTGTGCGACCCGTTCCTTACCCACGCCGCCCAACAGTACCCCGGGTGCGGGAGGCGCCGAACGATCGAAGACCCGATCGTCTGGCTATAGGTGACCGACCGCGGTTAGCCTTGGCCAATGCTCCGCCGCCTGCTGCGCGTCGTCCTGGCGCTGGTCGCGCTCGGTTTCCTCGGCTACGGACTGGCCAGGAACTGGGGTGAGACCACCGCGGCCGTGACCGCGCTGTCGCCGTGGGCGGTGCTCGGGGCGTTCGCCGCGGTGCTGGCCGGGCAGTTCTGCATGTTGCTCGCCTGGCGCGGGGTGCTGGCCGGGCTCGGGTCGCCGCTGCCGTTGCCGGTGGCCGGGCGGATCATGTTCGTGGGCCAGCTCGGCAAGTACATCCCCGGCTCGGTCTGGGCGTACGCGGCCATGATGGAGCTCGGCCGCGACCACGGCAGCCCGCCGCGCCGGACGTTCGCCTGCATCTCGCTGTCCCTGGTGATCAACCTGGGGGTCGCGCTGTCGATCGCCGCCGCCACGCTGGCGACGCAGCAGGCCGTGCGCCAGGCGTGGTACCTCCTGCTGCTGGTCCCCGTGATCATCGTGTGCCTGCATCCCAAGGTGCTCACCTGGGGTCTCAACCTGGCCCTGCGCCTCGCGCGCAAGGAGCCGCTCGACAGCGTACTGCCCGGCCGTACCGTACTGGTCGCGGTGGGCTGGACCGCCCTGGGCTGGTTCGTGTACGGCCTGCACACCTGGCTGCTGTCCGGCAGGTGGGACCTCTACGTGGTGGCGACCGGGGCCTACGCGTTCGCCTGGGCCACCGGGCTGCTGACGTTCGTCGTGCCCGCCGGGGTCGGGGTGCGTGAGGGCGCCATGATCCTCGTGCTCTCGCCGCTGCTCGGCACCGGCCCGGCCTACGCGGTGGCGGTGGTGTCACGGGTGGCGTTCACCCTGGGCGACGCCGTCGCCGCGGGCATCGCCTTCCTGCTGGGCCGTCAGGCGTCGAGGAGCACCGCGGAGTACGACGACCAGAACGGCTCCGGGTCGACCGCCTTGACGCCCGACCGCAACCGCTCGGGCTCGCCCGGGGCGTAGAACCGCTTGATCGCCCCGTTGAGCGCCTCGACGTCGTCCGGCTCGACCAGCAGCCCGTCGACGCCGTCCGTGACGTGGTCGGCGAGCGCGCCGACGCGGGTCGCGATCACCGGCACGCCGTGCTCGTGCCCGAGCCAGACGTTCTGGCTGGCGGTCGCGGTGCGGTACGGCAGGACGAGCGCGTCCGCCGAGGCGAACAGCTTCGGCACGTCCTCGGCGGCCACGTAACCGGGCCTGAGCTCCACCCGGTCGGCGATGCCCAGCTCACCGATCAACGCCTGGGTCCCGTCGAGCCCGCCCCAGAACTCACCCGCCACGGTCAGCCCGACCCCCTCCGGCAGGGCTCGCAGCAGCAGGTCCAGCCCCTTGTACGGCCGGACGATGCCGAAGAACAGCAACCGCCCGTGCACCTCGGCGGAGCGTTCCCCGGTCGTGGACGGCAGATGCGGCGGCAGCCCGGCCACACTCACCGGCTTACCGGTCAGGGACGCCGCCAGCGCCGCCTGCTCGCCGGAGTGGGTGAGCACGGCGTCGACCCGGTTGAGCAGCGCCTTCATCAGCGGCCGGTCGTAGGGCTTGCGCTCGTGCGGCAGCACGTTGTGGCACAGGGCGACGGTCCTGGCCTTGCCGCCCAGTCCGTACAGGATGCCGAGGTAGGCCGGGACCTGCACCGGGCTCAGGACGGCCAGGATCACCAGGTCGGCCGAGCGCAGCCGGCGCCCGCAGGCCACCCAGCCGCCGGGATTGCGCCAGTCGAGCCGGCGCAGCGTCTTCGGGAAAGGGGTGCCCTCGGGCGCCGTTATCGTCTGCTGCCCCGGATAGAGGAAGGCCGGATATTGCGCCCGCCATGACTCGATCACCACGTCGTGGCCGAGCGCCGTCAGCCGGTGCGCCAGCTCGGTGGTGTGCTGCGCCCCGCCCCCTTTGTAGGGATAGGTGGGGCCGACGATGGCGATGCGCACGCTATTCGCCCCGCGAGCGCACGATCAGGTCGGCCAGCAGTGCCACGGACCCGATGAGCAGGCCCGACAGGAAGATCATGACAGTGTTGGCGGGGAAGTAGAACGGGTGCTGGATCATGTCCCAGATCCCCTTGACGAACCCGATCGCCACCAGCCACAACGCGGGCGGCATGAGCACCTTGAGCGGGTTGAAGTACATGATCATCCGCAGCACCTGCAGGATGTAGCGGTAGGCGTCGGAGACGAAGCTGAACTTCGACTTGCCCGCCCGCTTGGCGTAGCCGATCGGCATGTAGTAGACGTCGTGCTGGTTCGACAGGAACGACAGCGTGATCGTCGTGACGCAGGAGAACCCGGGCGGCAGCAGCCGCAGGTAGGGCTTGGCCACCGACTTGCGGAAGGCGCGCAGCCCGGAGTTGAGGTCGGGGATCTTCTGCCCGGCGAGCTGCTCGGCCACCTTGCGGATCACCCACTTGGCCGGGACGCGCAGCAGCTTGTGCGACCCCTCCTCGCTGGTGCGGGCGCCGACGACCTGGTCGACCGTCGTGTCCTTCTCCAGGATCTGGACCAGCTCGGGGATGCGCTCGTTGGGGTAGGTCATGTCGGCGTCGGTCCAGACGACGATCTCGCCCCTGGCCTCCTGCGAGCCGATGCGGCGCACGGTGCCCGACCCGCCGTTGCGGTGGAAGGCGCGGATCCGCAGGTGCTCGAACCGGGGCGCAGCCTCCTGCAGCCTGGCCAGCGTCGCGTCGGTGGAGCAGTCGTCGACCGCCACCAGCTCATAGGTGTAGCCGCTGGAGTCCATCGCCTTGGTGATGCGCTCGACCTCGTCGATGACGTGATCCTGCTCGTTGTAGCACGGCAGGACGATCGTGACGTATGGCGCTTCTTCCACGGCGTATCCACTCTGGGGGGTCTCAGACGTGCTCACGTGCGTCGAGGGTACTCTGCCCAGCAGGGGGAAAAGTCCACACACGGGTCAGGCAACGGCCATCCACACGCTGATCCCGAACCCCCAGGTGCCGTTCGGCGCGTCGATGAGCGAGCGCTCGTCCTGCCGCGACACCAGGGCCATGACCTGCGTCTTCGGGCCGTACGGGGCGACCTGGCCCTCTTCGGCGGCCAGCAGGACCGGGACGCGTCCGACGGCGCGGACGCGATCGATCAGGCGGCGCACGTCTTCTTCCTTTGCCGTATTCTTCCCTGCCTCCACCAGGACCCGAGCCGTCGGGCGGTCGCACATGCCCCGGACGACCTGGGTGAACCGGTTGGCCGTCACCCGCTCGACGATCAGCACCGAGGCGTTCGGCGGGATCTTGGCGCACATCGCCTCGACGGCCGCCCGCTCGCCCCGCTCCACCGGCGTGAACGCGGTCCCGATCGAGGTGATGGCCGGTGGCACCAGGATGAGCAGGGCGCCCACGACGCCGATCCATCGGCCGTGCCCGCGCATGGGCGCCCGGGTGCGCACCCACTCCAGCCCCCACACCGCCAGCAGGATCATCCCGGGGATCACCACCGGGACCAGCCGGCGCGCGGCCCACGGATGGTCTGGGGTGATCTCCGGGCGCAGCAGCGTGGTCACCGTGGTCCAGCCGATGACGGCCAGCGGCAGCAGCCACTCGGCCGGGGAGCCGTTCCTGAGCAGCCGCCGCACCAGCACCGCCGCGGCGAGCGTGGCCAGGACGATCACGGGGATGCCGACGTACCAGCTCACCCAGTGCAGCGACAGCTCCGAGTAGAGCCGGGTGCCGTCGACGGGCAGTCCGTTGTTCTTCTGCGTCTGTCTGATGAACTCGGCGGTGAGCCGGTCTTCCTTCGTCGTGGCCACCCGCGTCACGGTCTGCAGCCACGGTCGCACCGCCAGCCCCGCCACGACCAGCACGACCAGCCCGGCCCCCACGTCCGGCAGCCACCTGGGCAGCCGGATCCGGGCCAGCCGGGGGGCGGCGAGCGTACCGGCCAGGGTGAGCAGGAGAACGGCGGCGCAGATGGCCAGCAGCGGATTGAGCGACTTGGACAGGTAGGACAGATACGGCCGCGCCAGCACGTACGCCGCCAGCAGCCCCAGCCCCGCACCAACCGCGAGCCCGGCCAGGAGCGGCGGCCCGAGCGCCCCCTGGGGCCGGCCGAGGCGCCGCCAGGCGATCAGCGCCCCGGCGAACGCCAGGACCGGCAGCACGTCACGCAGCCCGTCGATCCTGACCAGCACGGCCAGCCCGAACACCAGCCCGCCCAGTGCCGCTGCCCAGCCCCGCGACCTGCCCTCCCGCGCAAGGGCGTCATGGACCAGCGCCAGGCCGCCGAACAGCAGCACCAGCGAGGGGATCTCGCTGAAGGTGGTCCGCGAGGTGTAGAGGATCGGCAGGCTCACCGCGAAGGCCAGCGCCGCCACCGGCGCCCAGCGCCCACCGGCGAGCCGGCCCACCACCCCCGCCAGCGTGAGCACGGCCAGCGCCCCCAGCACGGCCGGTGTCAGCAGCATGGCGCCGAGCCCGCCGAGCCAGTCACCCGCGGCGAACAGCAGCGGCGGCCCCGGCATGAACTGCGGCACCACCGCCCCGTCCGCGGGATAGAACCCGATGCTGTCGAACAGAAGCGCTGGATCGGGCCCGCCGAACGCCTCCACCCGCGGGGTGATCGGCAGCGAGCCGTGCCGGGCCAGCCAGATGGCGTACTGCGCGTACGTGGCGGGGTCACGCCTGACGATCAGCTGCTCGGTGTGCGTGATCGCGTTGAACACACCCGACCCCACCGCCACGACGACGACCGCGCCGACCTGCCGCCCGGTCGCCTCGACGACCTTCAGCGGCCCGCGAACGGCGAACCGGCACAGCAGCCCGATGACCACCACCCCGAGCACCAGCGCGGGCACCGGCTGATACCAGCCCGCCAGCAGCAGCGGAAGCGCGGCGAGCAGCCAGCCGGCCACGATCAGGGCAGGCAGGATCGAGACCACGGCGAGCACCCGGCCCGCCGACGGCCCGCGCGTCCGGTCCGGCCAGGCGATTCTCATCGGTGATCGCGAGCGTATCCAACGCGCGGGCGTCGTGACGCGGCCATGGGCCTTCGGCGCGTCAGGTGCGTCGGGTGCGCGCGGTGGGACCGCGTGGCACGTCCGGTGCAGGCAGCGCGGTGGGACCGCGCCCCGCGCCCGGTGTGGGCAGCGCGGTGGGACCGCGCACCGCGCCCGGTGTGGGCGGTTACGCGAGATCGTGCGAAACGCGGGTAGCGTACGCGACGTGCCGGTGAAGCGGGAGCGGGAGAACGTACAGGTGGAGGAGGCGACGCCCGCCGGCGACCCCGCCCGGACGGCCTCACTGGCGCGGCGGCACGGCTGGTTCCTGGCGGTCCTGGCCCTGGGCGCCGCGCTGCGGGTGGTCACGATGCTGGGTTTCCGCCCGGCCCTGTGGTTCCCCGACTCCTACACCTACATCGTCACCGTCTTCCACCCGCGCCCCGACCTGGTGCGCCCCGCCGGCTACTCGGCCTTCATCAAGGCGCTCGAACCGTTCCACTCGTTCGGCGCGGTCACCGCCGCGCAGCACCTGCTCGGCCTGGCCACCGGCGTGCTGGTCTACTGGTGCGCGCGCCGGGCGCCCAGGTGGGCGGCGACGCTGGCCACGGTGCCGGTGCTGCTGGACGCCTACCAGATCGAGCTGGAGCACCTGCTCGTCTCCGACACGCTCTTCATGTTCCTGATCGTCGCCGCGATCGCGCTCACCCTGGCCGACCGGTCCATGGTGATCGCCGTCGGGCTGCTGCTGGCCGCCGCCACGCTCACCAGGACCGTCGGCCAGCCGCTGATCGTGGTCGTGGCGGCCTGGTTCCTGCTGCGCAGGCGGGTGGGGCTGGCCGGGGTGGTGGTCGTGGCCGCGCTGGCGCCGATCCTCGCGTACGGAGGCTGGTTCTACGCCACCTACCACCGCGTCGGCATCGTCGGGGCGAACGGCGTGTTCCTGTACGCCCGGACGATGTCGTTCGCCGACTGCGCCCAGATGGACCCCCCGCCGGACCTCAAGGTGCTCTGCGACCCCCGGCCGCCCGATCAGCGGCCGCCCTCGCAGGAGTACATCTGGGCCAAGGACTCCCCGCTCGTCGCGCTGCCCGACATCACCTTCACCCAGCGGACCGACGAGCTGGCGGGCCGGTTCGCCTCGCTGGCCATCCGTGAGCAGCCGCTCGACTACGCCGCCTCCGTGCTGTCGGAGCTGGGCCGTTCGTTCGTCTGGGGCCGCCCGGTCTACCCCGACCACGAGATCTACGACTACTACGAGTTCCCCGCCACCTCGCCGCCGCCGCCCGGCCGGTGGGCCGCGCAGCTGGGCGTCGACCTGGGCAAGCGCTACGAGCAGGGGCCGATCGGCACCGAGGTCGTCGAGCCGTACGCCGGCTGGACGCGCGCCTACCAGGACGTGGCCCGCCTGCCGGGCAGCGTGCTGCTGGCCGTCCTGCTCGTCCCGCCCGCCCTGGCGATCAGGCGGCGACGCTCCAGGTCCGTGAGAGGGATTTATGAGCCGCCGGCGTGGCTGCTGCCCTGGTCGACGTCGGTACTTCTGCTGGTGCTGCCCGCCGCCGTGGCCGAGTTCGACTACCGGTACGTCCTGCCGGTCGTGCCCCTGGCCTGCCTGGCGGCGGCCCTCGCCACCCGCGCCGACCTGGGCAAATCCTAAGAGTTTGCCCAGGATATTCCACGATATGTCCAGCTCTGAGTATGCTTTTGCCCGGTAACATCACGCCTGAGTCACGGTCGATTCTCTTGGTCATGGCTGCGGGCACGCCGCCGGTGACCTAGTCTCGTGGCGCAGAACGACCGAGCCGACCGGACTGGGCGAGGGGGCGCATGAGTGACCATTGGAGCGTGTCCGTGGAGGACCGCAGGGTCGCCTCTACACAGCCCGGCAGCCGGATGTCGCGCCGGGCGGCCGCGTCGAACCCTCCTCCTCCGCCGCCACCCGAGGACCTGCCGCCCCGCGGCCACCGCGGCGGCGGTAACGGTGGTGGCAACAAGATGCGCGTGCTGGCCTGGATCAGCATCGCGACCACCTCGCTCATGGTCGCCGGCGCGCTGACCGGATACACGCTCTACCGCGACGCCTTCAGCAACATCAACCAAAAGGGCTTCAAGGAAGACATCCTCACCCCCCGGCCTCCGGACACCGGCGCGCTCAACGTGCTGCTGGTCGGCTCCGACACCCGTGCGGGCAAGGGCAACGCGAAATACGGCCAGAAGCTCGCCAGGACGGCCGACGCCGGCGGCAAGCGCACGGACACGATCATCCTCATGCACATCTCGCCCAACCGGGACCAGGCGCGGCTCATCAGCTTCCCGCGCGACTCGATGGTGCAGATCCCCAGGTGCAAGAACGACACCACGAAGCAGGAGATGCCGAGCCGCCGCGACATGATCAACTCGGCGTACAGCTCGGGCGGGGTCGCCTGCACGATGTCCACGCTGGAGACCCTCACCGGCATCCGCATCGACCACTACGTCGAGGTCGACTTCAGCGGCTTCAAGGCCATCGTCGACGCCCTCGACGGCATCACGATCTGCCTCCAGAACGGCGTCGACGACAAGAACTCCCACCTGAAGCTGCCCCCGGGCAACAGCAAGCTGAACGGCGAGCAGGCGCTGGGCTACGTCCGGCTGCGCCACTACGGTGACGGCAGCGACATCCAGCGGATCAAGCGCCAGCAGATCTTCCTGAGCAAGGTCGTGCAGAAGGCCACCAGCAGCCAGCTCCTCACCGACATCGGCAAGCTCACGAGCTTCATCAAGGCCACGGCCAAGTCGGTGACGATGGACCCGGAGCTGGCCAACGACACCGCTCAGCTCATCGACATCGCCAAGAGCGCGCAGAAGATGACGGCGGGCGGGGTCAAGTTCACCACGATCCCGTGGCAGCCGGACCCCGAGGACAAGAACCGGGTGGTCTGGAAGCAGCCCGACGCCAACGACCTGTTCAACGCGATCAAGAGCGACGTCGAGCTGCCCGAGCCCGCGGCGACGACCGCCGCCACCACGCCCAAGATCAACGTCAAGCCGGAGCAGGTCCAGGTCCAGGTGCTCAACGGCACGACGACGCAGGGCAAGGCCCGCGAGGTCGCCGACCTGCTGAGCAAGGAGGGCTTCAAGGTCACGGGCGTGGGCAACTACCTGGCCGCCGACGGCAAGAGCCAGGCCAACACCCAGGTCCGCTACGCCAAGAAGGCGGCCGACGGCACCACGTACAGCGACGTGCTCATCAAGGCGATGCAGCCCAAGCCGGCCCCGACGGCGGGCAAGCTCAAGCCGACCACCACCGACGTCTACACCCCTCCGGTGCCCGCGCCCTCGACGACCCCGGCCACGGCCAACCCGCCCGTGATCCAGTTGATCATCGGCGAGGACTTCAAGTCGGTCAAGGTCACCAAGCTCCCCGACAGCGTCACCAACAGCACGATCTCCGCGGACAAGCAGAAGAACGTCTGCACCTGACCTCCAAGTTCCCTGTGTAACCGGGTGTTCTCACACCGCTAGTGAGACAGGAGCCTCGCGGCCGGGATAATGTGTTGCGGGTCGGCGACGCGGGTTCGCCCCACGCGATCAAGGACGCGTGCCGCGTGCTGCCTGTCGCGTTCCCCCGACCCCGAGTGAAGCTGAGCGACTCCGTAGTGTCTGACACGAAGCACTCCCCACCGACCACGACTCCCAAGGGTCCCGGTGACGCCGAAGAGGCCACCGGTCCCGCGAGCACAGGAGCGCAGTGGCCGCTGCCGGAGGAGGCTTTCTGGAGTGAGAAGACGGATCCGCACGGCACCGTCCCGCCCGAGGCGGGGCAGGAGAACCCCGAGCCGGAGCCGAAGCCGTCGCCCAAGCCCGAGGCGCCCAGACGCAAGCGCGACCCTTATCTGGACAACGTCAAGTTCGTCCTGATCGCGTTCGTGATCGTCGGCCACTCGCTGGTGCCGACGCTCAACACCGACTCCGCCAGGTCGCTCTACATCTTCATCTACACCTTCCACATGCCGCTGTTCGTGCTCGTCAGTGGCTACCTGTCCAGAAATTTCTGGAACTCCAACGCGAAGACCAACAAACTGGTCGACACGTTCGTGGTGCCGTACGTGATCGTGGAGGTCGGCTACGCGCTGGTCCGGCTTGGTCTGGGGCAGAAGTGGAGCCTCACGATCATCGACCCCGCGTGGATCAACTGGTATCTGCTGGCGCTGCTGTTCTGGCGACTGTCCACCCCCGTGTGGAAGCGGATGAAGCACCCGATCCCGGTGGCGATCGCGATCTACCTGTTCGCCGGGTTCTCGCAGATCTCCGGTGACTTCAGCATGGACCGGTTCTTCGGCCTGATGCCGTTCTTCGTCATCGGGCTCGTGATGCAGCCCGAGCACTTCGAGCTGCTCGACCGCCGGTGGATCAAGATCGTCTCGGTGTTCGTCGTGCTCGGCGCCGCCGCGGTGTCCATCTTCATCGCGCCCAAGGCGCCGCTCAAGCCCTTCTACTACAAGCACAGCTTCCAGGACATGGACCTGTCCTGGTGGATGGGCCTCGGCGTGCGCGCCGGGCTGCTGATCTGCGGGCTGGCCATGAGCTATGCCGTCCTGGCGCTGGTGCCCAGGCGTGAGACGTGGTTCACCGATCTCGGCACCCGCACCCTCTACTGCTACCTGCTCCACGGCATCCCCGTCCTCATCGCCAAGGACCAGGGGTGGCTGGAGCTGCCCTGGCTGCACGGCCCGCTCGGCGTGCTGGCGATCAGTGCGAGCTGTTTCGCCCTGGCCATCGTGCTGTGCCTTCCCGAGACACGCACGCTGTTCAAGTGGGTCCTTGAACCCCGCCTAACCTGGCTGTACCGCCGCCCTTCAGGAAGTTAAGCGGCAATTCCCCCTGCATTTACGCCGTTGACCGGGTGACCGCGCAGCATCGACCGCATGCGGGTTTGCGTCGCCACCACCGTCCACCATCCCGAGGACGCCCGGATCATGCACAGGCAGATCCGGGCGCTGCTCGACGCGGGCCACGAGGTGACCTACGTCGCGCCCTTCACCTACTACAACGTGACGCCCGCGATGGGCGTCACCGCGATCGACGTGCCGCGCGACGCCGGCTACGGCCGGGCGCGGGCGGCGCTCAGGCGCGGCCTCAAGCGCGCCGACCTGCTGATGCTGCACGACCACCGGCTGCTGCACGCCCTGCCCTTCCACCACCCGCCCATTGTCTGGGATGTACGGGAGCAGGTCACCGCCAGGCAGATGGCCCGGGCCGAGAGGCGTCACCACGTGATCACCTCCGCCGTGGTGCCGGAAGCCACCCTGGTGTCGGCGGAGCCTCCACCTCCCGGTGACACCAGGGTGGTGCACATCGGGCGCCTGTCCGCCGGGCGCGGCGTCTCCGAGCTCATCGGGCTGGCCGAGCGACTCGTCCCGCACGGCATCCGGATGGACCTGATCGGCGCCAGCGACCGGGAGATCCGGCCGCTGCTGCGGGACGCGCAGCGGGTCGGGCTGCTCGACTGGTTCGGGTACGTCCCGAACCGCCATGCCCTGCGCATGGCCGAGGGCGCCCTGGCCGGCCTGGCCCTGTCGGAGGAGACGGGCCCGAGGACGCCGACCAAGATCCTCGACTACATGGGCCGGGGGCTCCCGGTGATCACCACCCCGCACGGCTCGATGGCCGAGCGTGTCGGGTGCGGGCTCGTGGTGCCGCTCGACGTGGACGCGCTCGTACACGCCGTACTCGATCTCAAGGAGGACCCAGCGCGGCGGGCGGCGCTGGGGGCGCGCGGCCACGCGGAGGCCCGCCTGCGGCACCACTGGCCCGATCACGCGGCGGAGTTCGTGGCCAGGATGGAACGGTGGGCCGGGGTCAGCGTGCCCGCCCACTCCCTGGCCGTCTAGGGGGCAGGACCGGGGGTGACGTTCACGCCAGGCTAGGAGGCCGGCCCAGGGGCGACGTTCACGCCAGGCTAGGAGACAGGCCGGGAGTGACGATCACGCCGGCGGTGCCGCGGTGCCGGGTACGAACGTGTGGGTGGCGGCCCAGCTGGCCAGCAGGCGGAGCTTGTCCTCGGAGTCGCTGCCGGGTTCGGTGCCGTATGCCACCAGGGTGAGGTCGTCGGCGGCCAGCGCGAGGGACTCGTAGGTGAGAT
This sequence comes from Nonomuraea sp. NPDC049158, assembly GCF_040648335.1. Classification (NCBI taxonomy): domain Bacteria; kingdom Bacillati; phylum Actinomycetota; class Actinomycetes; order Streptosporangiales; family Streptosporangiaceae; genus Nonomuraea; species Nonomuraea sp. NPDC049158. The sequence continues at coordinate 368,473 of NZ_JBEZDM010000005.1, read as the reverse complement.
GGAGATCGCCTACGACGGGGTGGTGGAAGGGTTTGGCGCCCTTGTGGTGCTGGCGGACGTCGTGGTGGGCCCAGCGGGCGCGGAAGTCGTCGCTGCGGGTGGACAGCTCGCCGATGAGATCGGTGAGGGTCTTGTCGTAAGGGTCGCGGCCGGCCTGGGTGTGCAGGAGGGCGACGGTGTCGTTGGCGGCGCGTTCCCAGTCACCCCAGAACTGGTGGGATCGGGCATCGAGGAAGATGAACCGGGCGTGGTTGGGGGTGGCGCCTCGGGCGGCTTCGATCATGGGGGCGTACAGGGCGCGGCCGAGCAGGTTGGTGGCCAGGACGTCGCCACGGCCGTTCATGACGAAGGCCGGTGCCTCGGTCATGGCGTCCAGCAGCCGCTGCACGTTGGGCCGCACGGTGTGCGGGGCGGGGCGGCGCCGGCGGCGCGAGCCGGGTCCGGCGGTGCGGGCCAGGTCCTCCAGATGGGTGCGTTCTTCGTCGTTGAATCGCAGGGCGCGGGCCAGGGCGTCCAGGACGCTGCCGGAGACCCCGGACAGATCGCCGCGTTCCAGGCGGGAGTAGTACTCCACGCTGACCCCGGCCAGCTGGGCGACCTCGGCGCGGCGCAGGCCGGGCACCCGCCGCCTGCCGGAGGACGGCAGCCCCGCCTGCTGCGGGCTGATCCTGGCCCGGCGTGAGGTCAGGAACTCACGGATCTCGCTGCGGTTGTCCACTTTTCCAGGTTAGGCGGCCTTGCCTTTGGGAGGGGTGCCCTGTCATTACACCTTTAGCCAGTGCCTTCCACCCAGCCTGACCAGCGCTTTTGATGGGTAGTGGCTACTGCCTGGCGAGAAACTGAAGGAGTGAAGGCTATGCGTGGTGTGGTGATGCACGCCCCCGGCGACGTTCGCGTACAGGACCTGGCCGACCCGCGGATCATCGAGCCGACCGACGCGATCATCCGCGTCACGGCGACCTGCGTGTGCGGATCGGACCTGTGGCCCTATCGCGGCGTCGAGGAGGTCCACGAGCAGCCGATGGGCCACGAGTACGTCGGCGTGGTCGAACAGGTCGGCAGCGAAGTCAAGATCATCAAACCCGGTCAGTTCGTCGTGGGCACGTTCGTCGCCGCCGACGGCACCTGCGAGATCTGCCGCTCGGGCTACCCCTCTTCGTGCGTCCACCGGGTGTTCGTCGGCCAGGTCGGCACCCAGTCCGAGCGCGCTCGGATCCCCTGGGCCGACGGCACCCTGGTGGCCACTCCCGGCACCCCCGAACCCGACCTGATCCCCAGCCTGCTGGCCGCCTCCGACGTCCTGGGCACCGGCTGGTTCGGTGCGGTGGGCGCCGAGGCCGGTCCCGGCAAGACGGTCGCGGTCGTCGGCGACGGCGCGGTCGGCCTGCTGGCGGTGCTGGCGGCCAAGCAGCTGGGCGCCGAGCGGATCATCGCCATGAGCCGCCACGAGGCGCGCCAGAAGCTGGCCATCGAGTTCGGCGCCACCGACATCGTCACCGAGCGCGGTGACGAGGGCGTGGCGAAGATCAAGGAACTGACCGGCGGGCTGGGCGCGCACTCGGTCGTCGAGGCGGTCGGCACCCAGGAATCGATGCGGCAGGCCATCGGCTCCGCCCGCCCGGGTGGTCACGTCTGCTTCGTGGGCGTCAACCACGACGTCACCCTCCTCGGGGAGGAGCTGTTCTTCGCCCAGGTGCACCTGCTCGGCGGCCCGGCCCCGGTGCACCGGTTCCTGCCCGAGCTGATCCAGCTGATCTGGGACCGCGAGATCGACCCCGGCAAGGTCTTCGACCTCCAACTGCCTCTGGAGGAGGCCGCCGACGCCTACAAGGCGATGGACGAGCGACGCGCCATCAAGGTGCTCCTGACCGTCTGATCTTCCGCAACTCGCCGATCGTGGCCAGCGAGTCCACATAGGCGTAGGCCAGACCGTCGTTCGCGGCCTTACGGAGGCGGGCCAGGCTCAGGTCGAAGTCGTGCAGGTTGTCGTCGTCGTAGTCCTTGAGGATGCCCACCCAGCGGCGGAAGTTCGCGAGGTCCAGCTTGATCGCCTCGTCGGGCTGGATCACGTGGACCTTCTTGGTCGTCAGTTCGGGCATCGGGGCTCTGTCCCACGTCGTCATCCCGCCCCACGTTATGGGAATCGAACTGGGGCGCCGCTCGTACACCACCTTGTCGACGGAGCTCCGGTATCTGGCGGTGAAGGAGCTGAGCTCATCGGTGGTGAGCGGCTTGGCGAATTCGATCACCGCCAGCGCGTTGAGCTCTTCCGGGAGCCTGGCCAGGACCTTGCGGCTGTCCCCCTTGGGCTGGTTGCCCGTGCTCACGTTGGCCAGGGCCCTGCTCAGGGTGGTGTCGGCGCCGTTGCCGAGCGGCAGCCTGCCCACGTGGCCGAAGAAGTCCGCGTTCTCGCCGCGCCAGCCGAGCAGCGCCCGGGTCGCCTTGACGAATGTCTCCTGGGCCAGGTCCTCGGCGAGGTGGGGGTCGCGGGTGCGGCGTAACAGGAACCCGCACACGAGCGCCCAGTGCTCTCGGTACAGCTCCTCGATGATGATGCCCTCCGCGTTCTTGCGATTGTCACAACAGAGCAGACGCGATTCGGGCAGGAATGGTCACACGGCTTTCCGGTTGATGTACTGGACTCATGTCTTCGCATCTGATCCAGGGCCGCACGGTGAGCATGCCCGTCCAGGTGAGAGACGCCATGGTCTGCAGCGTCATGTATCCCGTACGGGCCGACGCCGCCAGGGCGGTGATCGCCTACTCGGGGCTGGACGTGGCCGAGGTGTTCCCGGGCAAGGCCATCTGCGTGCTGGTGTTCGTCGATTACCGGGAGAGCGATCTGGACGCCTACCACGAGGTCGGCGTGGCGTTCCTGGTACGTCCGCCGGGCGTGGCGCAATCGGTCGGGCTGGGCGATCTGCGGCGGGCCGGGGTGTTCATCCACTGGCTACCGGTCGACCAGGAGTTCACCTTGGACGCGGGCCGCCGCATCTGGGGCTTTCCGAAGGAGCTGGCCGACATCGACCTGCGGCTCGACTCGGCGTACAAGCGCTGTGTCCTGCGCAGGGACGGGCGGCTGGTGCTCGACCTGCTGCTCAGACCGGGTCTGCCCGCGCCGGGCGCGGGCGCGCTGGTGCCGCTGGACGCCTTCACGCATCGGGAGGGCGTGACACGCCGCGTCCCGTGGTCGGTGACGGCCCGGGGCGTCCGCGTACGGCCCGGCGGCGCGCTCATCCGCCTGGGCAACCACCCGATCGCCAAGGAGCTGAGCGAGCTCGGCCTGCCGAAGCGCCCCCTGCTCACCACCACGGTCGCCCACGCGGCCATGACCTTCGGCGACGCGATGGCCATCTAGGCCCGGGCGCTCCACCGTCCGTCGACGCGGCTGATCCGCACCGGGTGGTCGAAGCACTTGCTCACCAGGTCGGTGGTCAGCACCTCGTCCACCGGCCCCGAGGCCATGCACTCGCCCTCCCGCAGCAGCAGCGCGTGGGTGGTGCTGGCGGGCAACTCCTCCAGATGATGGGTCACCAGTACGGTGGCCAGCGCCGGGTGCTCCCGGCGCAGCACGTCGAGGCTGGCGAGCAGCTGCTCCCGGGCGGCCAGGTCCAGCCCGGTGGCGGGCTCGTCGAGCAGCAGCAGCCGCGGCCTGGGCATGAGGGCCCGTGCGATCAGCGCCCGGCCCCGCTCGCCCTGGGACAGGTAGGGCCAGCGCGCCTCGGCCTTGCGCGCCATCCCCATCATCCCGATCAGCCGCAGGGCCTGCTCCTCCTGCTCGGCGGTGGGCTGCCATCGAGGAACGAGCTCGATGGTGTTGGTGGCCCCGGTCAGCACGAGGTCGCGCACCCGGAGGCCGGACTCCAGCGAATGCCGTGGATTGACGTGCCCCAGGAAGGAGCGAAGCTCGCGCATGTCGACCCGGCCGAGCCGATGCCCCAGGACCTCGACGACCCCTCGCGTGGGGTGCTTCACCGCCCCCAGAAGGTCGAGCAGCGTGCTCTTCCCGGCCCCGTTGGGCCCCAGCAGGGCCCAATGCTCGCCCTGCCCGACCGTCAGAGAGATCGAGCGCAACAGGGAGGTGCCGTCGCGCACCACATCGACCTCGATCGCGCGCAGAACGGGCCCACCGGCAACAGGATCCATCTGCGCAGGCTATCAACAGTCATCAGATGTCTGAGGACTGACCGGTCCCTCAGACGATGGGCGGGCGTCCTAGCTTCACCATGCGCCACGCGGTTTGCCAGGCCATCGGGCGGCGCTCGCCGGCCGACGTCCGCAGCCCCTCGAAGAACCCGGTGAACCACGCCTTGATCGCCACCCCGGACCGGCGCTCCCGGATCAGCGTCAGCACCACCCAGTCGAGCAGGTAGAGCGCCGCCAGCGGCCACGGCAGGTTGCGCCGCGCCAGCCACACCCGGTTGCGCGCGTTGAGCCGGTAGAACTCGGCGTGGCGCGTCGGCGGGACCTGCGGGTGGTACATGACCGTCTCGGCGTCGTACTCGATCCGGTAGCCCTCACCCAGCAGCCGCCAGGCCAGGTCGGTCTCCTCGTGAGCGTAGAAGAACTGCTCCGGCAGGCCGCCCACCTGGAGGAAGGCCGAGCGGCGGATCGCCGAGGCGCCGCCGAGGAAGGTGGTGACCGGCGAGGATCGTTCGGGGTCACCCGCGCGCAGGCGCGGGACGTGGCGCCGCTGGCCGATGCCGCCGTCGGGGTCCATCACCCGGAAGGAGATGACCGCGAGGTCGGGCTCGGTGGCGAAGCGGTCACGGACGTGGGAGACGACCTTCTGGTTGGCGTACCAGCCGTCGTCGTCGAGGAACAGCACGACATCACCGGAGCACTCCTCGACGCCGCGATTGCGGCCGGCCGGGATGCCGGTGTTGCGTTCGAGCCGGACCGTCTTCACGGTCGCGGACGAGCCAACGGGTGGCGTCGCCGACACCTCGGGCACGTCGGCGCCGTTACCCACGATCACCACCTCGACGTCGCCGTCGATCTGGTGCAGCGCGGACTCGACCGCCCGGTTCAGCTCCGCGACCCGGTTGCCCATGGTGAGGATGACGCACGAGATCTTCAACGGGTCATCGTCCTGACGCGTCGAGAACACGAGCGGAGCATTCTTTCATGATCACCGAGTCTGCTGGTATGCATATTTCCTGATATTGGTGGAGCCAAGCGTATCGGAACCGAAGGTGAACCCCCGCCAAACTGCGGACGTCCGATCAATACGACGAGCGAGGGGCTCCGCCGGTTCCGATGTACTTTCACGCAAGCCGCCTCGATGCCAGGATGCTGACCAGGTGCAGGACGGTCTGCAGGACCGCGGCCACGAAACAGGCGATGAGCAGAACGCGCGAGGCGAGCAGATCGCCCGCCACGGCGTCGATCACCGCGGCCACGACCGCGAGCATGGACAGCTCGATCGGCTGCACGATCCGGTGGAACTTCGTCGCCCCCACCACCCGCCGGGCCAGCCCCAGCAGCCCGGACCGGAACTCCCCGACGGACGCCTCACTGGCGCTCGACAGGCCGCCCTTGGCCCTGGCCACGTCCACGAGGTCGGTCTCGGCCTTGATGAGGATCGCGCCGAGCGCGGCGGCGACGCCGAGCACGGTGTACCAGTCAGGCAGGACGGCCGATGCCCGCCAGCCCAGCCCGATCAGCAGCGCGGCCTCGGTGAAGTAGGCGCCGACGCGGTCGAGGTAGACCCCGACCAGCGAGGTGCGGCCCGTCCAGCGGGCCAGCTCACCGTCGGAGCAGTCCAGCAGCAGGTAGACCTGGACGAGCAGGGCGGCGCCCACGGCGGCCCACAGGCCCGGCAGCGCCAGCACGACCCCGGCCACGATCCCGGCCACCGTCATCACCCAGGTGAGCTGGTTGGGCGTGATGGAGGTCTTGGCCGTCAGCCAGGTGACGTAGATGGACAGCCGGCGCATGTAGAGCACGCCCGCCCAGTGCTCGCCGTTTCTGCGCTCCAGGTGTCCGGCGGGCTGGGCGACCCGCCGGATCTCAGCGACCGAAGGCCCGGACATAGTCCCCCACCCGATCGCGGACCTCGGACTCCGACATGCGCAGGTGCTCCAGGATCGTGTAGCGGCCGGGACGGGTGGCGGGCGCCAGCGTGACGGCCTCGGCGAACTGCTCGCCGCTCAGGCCGATGTCGGCCGGGACGACGGGCAGCTCGTGCTGTCGCAGGCAGTCAGTGACCTGCTTGAGCCGGGCGGCGTCCTCCCTGAGGAAGAAGCAGAAGGCGGCACCGATCCCGGCGAGCTCGCCGTGATTGGAGGTGCCGGGGAAGAGCTGATCCACGGCATGAAGGATCTCATGGTCTCCACCACTCGCGGGCCGAGACGACCCGGCGATGACCATCGACATGCCCGACAGGATCAGCGATTCGGCCAGAACGGTCAGGAAGGCATCCGATTCGATGGAATCGGTCCGGCCGACCAGCGCCTCGGCCGCCATGCGGGCCATCGAGCAGGCCAAGCCGTCGATGGGCTCGCCGCGCTCCACGTTGCCGAGCTGCCAGTCCTCGATGGCCGACAGGTTGCTGACCACGTCGCCGACCCCCGAACGGACCAGCGATTCGGGCGCACTGTGCACGAAGTCGAGGTCGACCAGGACCGCCAGCGGCATCGGCACGCCGAACGTGCCCTTGCCGCCCTCGTACACCAGCGAGGCCGTGGGCGAGCAGATGCCGTCGTGGGAGAGGTTCGTGGCCACGGCGACCATCGGGATGCCCGCCAGCGAGGCGGCGTATTTGGTCGCGTCGATGGTCCGGCCGCCGCCGACGCCGACGACCACCTCGTAGGCGCCCTTACGCAGGTCGGCGCCGAGCGAGACGGCCGCGTCGACCGAGCCGTCGGACACCCTGAACACCTCGGCCTCGCCGAGCGTGGGCGCGATCAGGCCCTCGATGTGGTCGCCCTGCCCCGGGCCCACGGCGACGGCGACCCGGCCGGAGGTCGCCACCCGGGTGTCGGCCAGTAATGCGCCGAGCTCCGCCACCGCGCCCCGCCTGACCATGATGGCCAGGGGCGCGGGCAGCATCCGCGCTAGAAGCGGCATGCCCGCCTCCTCAGTAGCGAACGGCTATGGTACGAGCCTTGGCCAGGTCGTCGTGGTTGTCCACCTCGACCCAGTCGACCTCCCCGATGGGGGCGACGTGGATCCGCTCGCCGCGCGCGACCATCTCCTGGTAGCCGTCCTCGTAGTAGAGCTGCGGATCGCGCTCGAAGGTGGCCCGCAGCGCGTCGGCCAGGCGCTCGGCGGCGCCGGGGCGGATGAGCGTGGCGCCGATGTACTCGCCGTAGGCGGTGGCCGGGTCCATCAGCTTGGTGATCCGCTTGAGGTCGTCGCCGTCGAGGGTGACCTTCATCTCCTCGTCGGCCAGCCGCTTCACGTTGTCGACCGCGAGCAGGATGTCGCTGGTCTCGGGCGCCGACAGCAGCGTCTTCTCCACCGAGACGGGGTGCACGGTGTCGCCGTTGACCAGCAGCGCGCCCTGCGCGAAGTAGTCGCGCGCGCACCACAGGGAGTAGGCGTTGTTCCACTCCTCGGCCTTGTCGTTGTGCACGAGGGTGAGCTTGACGCCGTGCCGCTTCTCCAGCTCGTCCTTCCGCTCGTGTACGGCCTGCGCCGCGTAACCGACGACGATCACGACCTCGCGCAGGTCCACCTCGGCGAGGTTGCGCAGCGAGATGTCCATGATCGTGGTATCACCGTCGACCGGCACCAATGCCTTCGGCAGCGTGTCGGTGTACGGTCGCAGGCGTCGTCCGGCTCCAGCGGCCAGCACCATTCCCAGCAACGTGCACTCCTCAGTCGAGCATCTACTCCGTAGGACCCAAAGGTTAGTTGGCTTTTGGCCCTCAGCGGGTAATCGACCGTTAGTCTCGCGTTTCCGTGGCGGTCGCGGCCACCCCGGAGGGAGAGGTGGCGAGCCAGCAGGTGAGGCTCTCCCATCCGAACAGGACCCACAGATACGCGGCGAGCAGCACGAATCCGCCGGTCACCGCGCCCACGATCGCCGCCAGCGAGATCACGATCATCCGGCCCTCCCAGCCCAGCCCGTACGTGCTCAGCCACGGCGGCGGATAGGCCCGCTGGCGCAGGCGGTAGATCAGGTCGTAGTGGTGGAAGGCCAGCGCGCCGAGCAGCGCGAAGATCAGCACCGGCGGCACCCCGTGGGCGAACCCGCAGGCCGCGATGAAGGTGTATTCGATCAGCCGCAGGATCGGCGGCACCAGCCAGTCGAGGCGGCCGTCGTGCGGATGGGAGCTGCCCGGCCCGGCCAGCAGCAGCGTCACGGCGGGCGCGAAGACCGCCAGCCCGTCGGACCCCGCCACGCCGATCAGCAGCAGCACGCCGATCACGAACGCCCCGGCGATCAGCGGAGGCAGCGGCGGGAGCTGCCCGGACACCAGCGCGCCCATGCCGCGCGACAGCGGCCCGTCGTCGCGGTAGGCCACGACATAGCTGCTCGGCACGGGCGTCATCTGCACCGCGGTCATCGCGCGGTCCTCGCGATCCGGCCGACGAGCAAGTAGACGGTCGCCACGCCCCCCCAGCCGAGGAGCGCGACGAAGGTGACCCGGGCGTTGTACACGCCGGCGGTGATCGCGATCAGCGCCATCCGCTCCCCGATCGGCAACACGATCGCTTTCTTCATCCACCGGAGGACCTTCTCTCGCTCCATGCGGTGCGCCAGGCGGAGGACTCCCGGCTTGGGTACGCCGTGGTGCTCTCCCTCGGCCGAGTTCAGCAGCGAGCTCACCGGCTTGGCGCCCAGGGCGCCGGCCCGGCTCGCGTCGGCCACGCCGGCCGCGAAGGAGTAGTTGATCGAATGCCGTACCGTCTGCAGGATCATCGCGGCGACGGCCAGATACCAGATGCCGTCGGGGCCGCCCTCGCTCAACGGCAGCCCGGCGGCGTAGCCGAAGGCGAGCCCCACGTAGACGACGTACTCCTTCAGCCGGTCGGCCATGCTGTCGAGCCACGCGCCCAGCGGCGTGAAGGCGCGGGTGTAGCGGGCCAGCTGGCCGTCGAGGCAGTCGCAGGCGAACGACAGGTAGAGCAGCCCGGCCCCGGCGAGCTGCGCCCAGCGGTTGCCCGCCCCGAACCAGACCGCCGACAGCACGGCCAGGCCGATCGAGATGCCGGTGACGGCGTTGGGCGTGAGCTTCAGCCGGGCGGCGGGACGGATGAGATGGCGGGTCCAGGACGAGACGAGGTAAGTGCTGACGAAGCCGTCGTCCGCCTTGACCGAGGTGTTGAGGCGTACCTGGGACTCGTCGACGTCGGCGAGCCTGCTGACCGCGGTGTCCGCCGAGACCTGGCCGGTCACCCGGTCGCAGTGCAGCTGCCCGATGCCGGCGGCGCGTACCTTCACCCCCGATCTGACCAGGCCCACCAGCAGCAGGTCGACCGCCTCGACGGTGGTGACCGGGCCGAGCTTGCCGGTCTCGGCCAGGTCGGCCAGCTCCTCGGCGACGTCGGCCAGCGCGTTCAGGTCGGCCTGACCGGCCTGGAGGACGCCGCGGAAGGTGGCGTTGGCCTCGGGCACGAGGTGGAAGGAGCTGCCGGCCGCGACGATCCTGCCGCCCTCGACCCGCACCGGCGGCCGCATCGGCGCGGCCGTGGCGTCGTAGGAGACCAGGGCGCTCGTGTCGCGCTTGGGATGCTCCAGGAGCAGTGAGAGTGCCTCGGTGTGGGTGACGAGGTCGGCGGGCAGCACGACCAGCGTCCCCGGCGCGGCGCGCGCGAGCTTGGCGACGCCGCGCAGGTCGGTGCTGAGGCCGCCGAGCCCGTCGTTCGGCGACACCACCTGGACGTCGAGCACCGACAGCTCGGCCAGCTGGCCGTTGAGCCGGTCGAGCAGCGTGCCGTCGGCACAGGACAGCCGGCAGGCGGGTGTCGTGGCGAGCAGCACCACCGAGGTGGTCGTGCTCTCGCGGGTCAGTGAATCGGTCACGGCGCAGGTCTCCTCCCGGTCGCGAGGGAGTGCGTGGACACAGCGTAGCGACAGGGCAACGCGATATCACGGAACCGGACCGTTACGCTCCCCCTATGGAATCTCGGCTGCGCTCCGTAGGGGTGGTCCTGGCAGGCGGCGTGGGTCAGCGTGTCGGGCTCAACACCCCCAAGCAGCTCATCAAGCTCGCCGGTCGGACGATTCTGGAGCACACGCTCGCCCTGTTCAACGGCTCGCCCGACATCGACGAGGTCGTGGTGCTGATGACTCCCGGCTTCGCCGACACGGTCAAGGAGATCGTGGAAAGGGGCGGTTTCGACAAGGTCAGCCAGATCGTCGAGGGCGGCGCGAGCCGCCCCGAGAGCACCTGGCGCGCGCTCAAGGCCCTGGGCCCGAGGGAGTGCAACGTGCTCCTGCACGACGCTGTACGGCCCCTCCTGGAGCCCCGGATCATCACGGAGTGTGTCAGGGCCCTGCAGACGCATGCGGCCGTGGGCGTGGCGATCCCGAGCTCCGACACCGTCGTGGTGGCCGCCCCTGGGCCTCATGGCGAGACCATTCACGACATTCCCGACCGATCCCGGCTGCGGCGCGTCCAGACACCGCAGTGCTTCCGGCTGTCGCTGATCCGCGAGGCGTACGAGCGGGCCTTCGCCGACCCCGACTTCGACCGGCGGCCGGCCACCGACGACTGCGGCGTGCTGCTGCGCTACCTGCCCGACGTCCCGATCCACATCGTGCCGGGCAGCGAGCGCAACATGAAGATCACCCATCCGGTCGACGTGTACATCGCCGACAAGCTCCTCCAGCTGGCCGCCACGAGCGCGCCCATTCCCGGCCCGAGGGACTACCGGGAGGCGCTCGACGGCCGGACCATGGTGGTCTTCGGCGGCGGCTACGGCATCGGCGCCGACGTCGTCGAGCTCGCCGCCGGCCACGGCGCCCGCGTGCACTCCTTCTCGCGCACCCAGAACGGCGTGCGGGTGGAGGACTACGACCAGGTGGCCAAGGCGCTGGCGCAGGTGGGCCGGGTCGACTACGTGGTCAACACCGCGGACGTGCTGCACATGGGCAAGCTCGCCGAGGTCACCGACGAGACCATCGCCGAGGCCGTGGGCGTCAACTACCTGGGCCCGGTCAACGTGGCCCGCGCCGCCTACCCGTACCTGCGTGAGAGCGCGGGCCGCCTGCTGCTCTACACCTCTTCCAGCTACACCAGGGGCCGGGCCGGCTACAGCCTCTACTCCTCGACGAAGGCCGCCGTCGTCAACCTCACGCAGGCGCTCGCCGACGAGTGGGCCGCCGACGGCATCCGGGTCAACTGCGTCAACCCCGAGCCCACCGGCACGCCTACGCGCGAGCGCGCGTTCGGCGAAGAGCCTCCGCACACCCTGCTCTCACCGCGCGCGGTCGCCCAGACCTCGCTGGACGTCCTCATCTCCGACCTGACCGGGCAAGTGATAGACGTGCGCCTGGACGACGCTTGACCCGCTCAGGCCGGAGTTTCCGGAGGGACTGACCAGGCTCAGCGCGGGGGTCGGGCGAGTCTGCGCGGGCTCGTGAGGAAGCCCCAGCCCCAGGACATGTGCATGGCGGCGTACACGATCGGCAGTCTGGCCTTCACCGCCCCCGGCAGCCCGCTGCCCGTCAGGACGGAGCCCGCCACGATCGCGACGGCGTAGCCGCCGGGCGCGATCAGCGCGAGGGGGAAGAACGGCGAGACGAGCAGGCCGAGCACGATCGCCAGCACCGCGGCGGGGGGCGCCAGGTAGCGCAGGTTGATCGTGCCCTCGTGGGTGCGCGAGACCACCCGGCGCCAGCGCCCGTAGTGGAAGTACTGCTTGGCCAGCGCCTTCACGTTGGGCCGGGGGCGGTAGGAGACCCGCATGCGCGGCTGGAACCAGACCAGCCCGCCGGTCTGGCGGATGCGGTGGTTCATCTCCCAGTCCTGGGCCCGCTGGAAGTGCTCGTCGTAGCCGCCGACCCGGTCGAGCGCCGCGCGCCTGAACACCCCCAGGTAGACGGTGTCGGCGGGGCCCGCCGTGCCGCCCACGTGGAAGGCGGCCGCGCCCACGCCGATCTTGGAGGTCATCGCGCACGCGACGGCCTTCTCGAACGGCGTGATGCCCTCGGCCGCCATGACGCCGCCGACGTTGTCGGCGCCGGTCTCCCTCAGCGTCTCCACGGCGACGCGCAGGTAGTCGGAGGGCAGCATGGCGTGCCCGTCGACCCTGGCGATGATGCCGTTGCGGGAGGCGCCGATGGCGGCGTTGAGCGCGTTGGGCGTGCGACCTGTGGGGTTGGGCACCACGGTCACCCGCCGGTCGGCCGCCGCGATGGCGTCGGCGACCTGTTGGGTACGGTCATGTGAGGGCCCCACGGCGAGAACGACTTCGATCTCACCTGGGTAGCTCTGGGCGAGGACCATGTCTACGGCCTCGCGTAGATGCCGCTCCTCGTTGAGGACCGGCATGACGACGGAGATGGGCGGCCAGCCGTGCGTCTCCGCTGGCGCGTGCGGCGAGTCGGGGAACTGCTTCATGGCGGGGCTCACGCTACTGTACGAGCAGGGGAGGACGGCAATCCCGCGGTGGCACGAGGGGGGCAGGGCATGCGCGACCCGGGCGAGGAGGACGCTGGAGTACACGTGGGCGGCGACGCCTACGGCGGCGTCAAGCTCGTGGGCAGGCGCACGCGCAGGCCGCTCAAGAGCGCCAAGGCCCGGCGCCGGAATCTGATCCTCTCGGGTGTGCTGTCCGTGGGCGTCCTGGCCGGCACCGGTGTGGTGTGGGCGACGCCGAAGCAGATCGGCACGGTCGACGCGGGCGTGACCGAGTCGGCCCCCCGCGGCGCCATGAACATCCTGCTCGTCGGCGTCGACAAGCGCGACGACCTCACCCGCAAGCAGCAGAACGAGCTCAAACTGGGCCGCGAGTCGGGCCAGCGCACCGACACCATGATGGTGATCCACCTGTCGGAGGACCACAGCAGGGTCACCGTGGTGAGCCTGCCCCGCGACACCTGGCTGACCATCCCCGGCAAGGGCGATCACAAGATCAACTCAGCCTACCAGTTCGGCGGTCCCAAGCTCGCCCGCCAGACCGTCGAGCAGGCCACCGGGCTGCGGATCAACCGCTACATCGAGGTCAACGTCCTCGGCTTCATCAACGTGGTCGACTCCCTCGGCGGCGTCACCGTCTGCACGCCCGTGCCGATCAAGGACCCCAAGGCCGGGCTGGACCTCGCGGCCGGCACCCACGAGCTGAAGGGCACCCAGGCGCTCGGCTACGCCCGCACCCGCGCCACCGCCCGTTCCGACCTCGACCGCATCGACCGGCAGCAGCAGGTCATCTCGGCGCTGCTGAACCGCGCGCTCAGCGCCGGCACGCTGGCCAACCCGGCCCGGCTCAACTCGTTCGTCAGCTCCACGCTGAGCACGATCAAGGTCGATCCCGACGACGACCTGATCGGGCTGGCCACCCAGCTCAGGGACGTCTCGCTGGACAACGTGAAGTTCGCCGACGTGCCGCTGGCCAACGTGGACTTCAAGGCTCCCACCGGGGAGTCGGCGGTGCTCTGGGACAAGCAGGCGTCCCGTGACCTCTTCAACCGGATCAAGGCCGACGAGGACCTGTCCAAGCCCAGCCCCGCTCCCAGCTCGTCCGCTTCGTCCTCCGCCAAACCCACCATCCCGGCGGATCGGATCGCGCTCAAGGTGCTCAACGGCACGCTCATCACCGGCCTCGGCGCCCGCACCAAGACGGCGCTGGTCGCCGCCGGGTTCCAGGTGACCGGCACCCCGGGCAACACCAAGCGCAAGGACTACAAGAAGACGGTCGTACGGTATGGGCCCGGTCGCGAGGACTCGGCCCGCACGGTCGCCGCGGCCATCCCCGGGGCCGATCTGGTTCAGATGGACGAGGACGGCATCGAAGTGATCGTCGGCAGCGACCAGCCGAAGATCGGTAAAGTGAAGGCCTCGACCACGCCAAGCGCCAAGCCCACCACTACACCGGTTACTAAAACGGCGACCCAGAACATCTGTAAGAAATAGGCATATCCCCCCTCCATTCGGGCACCTGACAGCCATGGTGGTCAGGTCGTGGCGAGAGGAACCGCTTACCGTCTTGCATGCCGTCGGAGACCTCGACGTGGCCGGCGCTCCGCGCCTCCAAGCCGCGCTCGATCAGGTGCTGGCCTCCGCCGACCCCCCGAAACTGGTGCTGGATCTGACCGACGTGCCCTTCTGCGACTCCGTGGGGCTGGGTGTGCTGGTGGCCACCCACAGCCATGTGCGGCACGCGCACGGCAGGTTCATCCTGGTTCTCGCTCCCGGCATGATCAGTCATCTGCTGACGATCACCAACCTCGACCGGCACTTCGAGACGTGCTCGTCGCTGCTGGAGGCGCGGGCGGTGCTCGGGGCGGCGGCCTGAGATCGAACGATCGTCGAAGGTGTGCTAAACGATGTTCATGACTTTCGGGTTCAAGACATTCGGCGCGCATCTTCCAGCGGTCTCGTAGGGGGCCGGTCACGTTGTTCGATCAGTTCCCCGAGCCTGCCCGCGGTCAACTGGCCATGGCCTTCGACGAGGGCAAGACGCTGCCGGAATGGTGTTTCACGGAAGGCCCGGCGCGGCTCGCGTTCTGGGCGCCCTACCGCGGCGCGGACCCGGTGATCACCTGGCAGTTCGAGCCCGGCCCCGATCCCGGCCTTGCCGCCGGTCTGCTGCGCCGCGGCCTGTCGGAGATGGGCCTGGACAAGATAATCCACGACATCTCCCTCAAACCCGGCCTCACCCCGGTCGTCGACCGAGCCGTCGAACACCAGGCGCTGCTCGGCGCCGGGTTCGCGATGGAGGTCGAGCGGCTCATGCTCGAGTGGGCGGCCGGGAGTGACGTACCGGTCGATCCGGGCCGGCTGACCTACCGCCCCGCCCGCGGCCTCGACGCCGCCTCCGTGCTCGACCTGCTGGTACGCATCTCGGAGGGGTCACTCGACTACGACACGCAGGTGGAACTGGCCACCGCGGGTGCCGAGCACGAGGCCCAATGGATGTACGACGACCTGGTCAACCGCAAGGGCAAGCCGGACTGGTTCGTCGTCGGCTACCTGGGCGACGACCCGGTGGGGCTGGTGGCGCCGGACGATCATTCCATCGCGTACATCGGCGTGGTTCCGGAGCACCGGGGCCACGGCTACGTCAACGATCTGCTGGCCAAGGGCACCGCGACGCTGGCCGAGACGGGCGTCGAACGTATCGTGGCGGCCACGGACGTGGGCAACAGACCCACGGCCGGCGCGTTCCTGCGCGCGGGCTATTCAGAGGTCGGCCGGCTTTTCCGCTATTACTGGAGGAGATCTTGAAACTTGGTGTCATGTTCGACCGCGCCCTGCCGCCGGAGCAGCTGATCCCCTTCGCCAAGGAGCTGGACGGCACGGCGGTCGACGGCCTGTGGGTGGTGGAGGACCTGGGCTGGACCGGCGCCATCTCCTCGGCCGCCACCGCCCTGGCGACCACGTCCCGCCTGCGCGTGGGCATCGGCATCACCCCCGCTCCCCTGCGCAACCCGATGCTCCTGGCCATGGAGCTGGCCAACCTGGCCCGCCTGCACCCCGGCCGCCTGGCCGCCGGGATCGGCCACGGCGTGCGCGACTGGATGCGCCAGGTGGGCGCCGCGCCCCCGTCACCTCTGGCGCTCCTGGAAGAGACGATCACCTCGGTCCGCGGCCTGCTCCGGGGCGAGACGGTGACCCTGCACGGCCGCTCCGTCCACCTGGACGGCGTCTCCCTGGTCCATCCGCCCGCCGTACCGCCTCCGGTCCTGGCCGGCGTCCTCGGCCCGCGCTCCCTCGCCCTGTCGGGCCGGGTGGCGCAGGGCACGATCCTCCCGGAGGGTTTCAGCCCCGAGCAGTTCTCCGCCCTCGTGGGCCACATCGGCGCCCCGGCCGACCACGAGGTGGTGTCCTTCATCCACCTGTACATCGGCCCCGACGCGCGCGAGGCCACCTGGGACGTCGCGGTGGAACAAGCCGGGTTCCTCAAGGTGCGGCCGGAGGAGGTCGTCATGGCCAGGGGCTCCGCTTCGGAGGCCGCCGACATGGTGCGGCAGATGTGGGCGGCGGGCGCCCAGACGGTGGCGGTACGACCGTTCGGCGCGGATCCGCTGTCACATGTGACGAAACTCTTGGCGGCCTTGTAGCGCCATTGCCGTAAGGATCTTGGGGCCTGGAGGCTTGGGTACGTCAGCTGTTGTCGCCGCCGCTGCCGAACTCCCCCTGCACCCGCCGCACGATCTCCATGCTCCTGGGCAGGTAGGCGGCGTAGAAGTCCTTGCCGCACTCCAGGTCGTCGAGCGCGGCCTTGATCTCCCTGCTCAGGTACTGCCGAGCGGTGCCCACTGGAATACGCGGCTCGTAGTACTGCCCGGCGGGCAGCCCCTTATCGGGAATGTCATCGTTCAGGGCGATCCGCTTCTTCTGGGCCTCGAACTCCTCGCCACCCCGTTGACTCATGTCCACCGGCCTGAGGGAGGCCACCTGGTGTCCCTTGCCCTTGAGGCAGTCGCCCATGGCCGAGGCCAGCCCGACGAGCTTGGGGTCCGCGTTGAGGTCGCGGTCCAGGCGCTGGGCGATCAGCTCGTTCTCCTGCTTGGCCCGGTCCTCGTCGGACGTGACGACCTTGCCGGTGACCCGCTGGAGTCCCTGCGATCTGCACGCGGTCAGCGCCTTGCCGTAGGCGACCCGCTGGGCGGGCGACAGCTGGTTCTTGATGGTGAAGTTGGGGCTGTCCGACTCGCGCCAGAGGGCACGCTTCTCCCGCTGCTCGGGGTGGACGAAGCCGGCGAAGATCCCGAAGCCCTGCTCCGTGCGTTCCTTCTTCATCGCCTCGTAGTCGCCCAGATAGGCCTTGCCGGCATCCTCGGAGATCTTCACCTCCGGGACCCAGGCGACGTACTTGAAACCGCGCTGCTTCATGCAGTCCGCCACGACTGTCTGGATCTGCCGGGGCTGGTCGGTCTTACCGCCGCTCACGACAGCCGGGGCCACCGGCGGGGCGGCGGCGCAGCCCGCGACGAGGCCGAGCCCCACGAGTGCCAGAGTGGATCTCTTGATCATGGCACGGGAGTATACACCGTTAAACGAAGTATACGCAGAAGGCGGCCGAACGGCGGATGCCCAATCAGTCGAATGGCCGATGGCGACGCCCGGCCGCCACGCCACGATCGCTACATGAGGCGAATCACGGCAACACCCAAGGCGCCCCTGGCCGTCTTAGCGCTGGCGGGGCTGACCATCGCACTGACCGGATGCTCAATAGACCTAGACGCCAAAGAGGTACACACCGCCCAGTCCTTCCCCTACAGCGGCCCCCAGCTCACCATCAAGTCCTCGCTCGGCGGCCTCCGCATCATGCCCGGCACCGGCGCGACCGTGCAGGTGGAACGCTGGCTCCGCGGCAAGGCGACCAACGAGGGCAACGCGTCGTGGTCCCTGAGGGACGGCATCCTCCGCCTGAGCGCCAACTGCACGGTGGTCTTCGGCGACTGCGGCGCCCGCTACCACGTCAAGGTGCCGCCCGGTATGCGCCTCGTCGTAGAGGGGGACGACGACGGCATCATCCTCCAGAACCTCACCCAGGACGTGGACGTCTCGAACGGCGGCTCGATCAAGGCGTACGACACCTCCGGCAAGCTCCGCCTCCTGAGCGACGACGCCACCATCTCCGGCGAACGCCTCAAATCCCCCAACGTCCGCGTCCGCTCGAACACCGGCGCCATCGACCTGTCCTTCGCCACACCCCCGACCAACCTGGACCTCCTGTCCAAGGACGGCTGGGTGACGGCGACCGTACCCGACGGGGCCTACCGGGTCACAACGAAGAGCCAGGACGGACGCGAGCGGTCGGAGATCAAGAGCACGGAGAGCGACCGGACCATCGTCGCGAGAAGCGGCACGGGAGACGTACGGATCCTCGCCAAGTAGGGCCCCCTCCGACCGGCGGGGCTGTGCGCGCGCCAGAGGCGTAAATTGATTTACACTTATTTCAGTAAGTCGATCTACGTTGTTCTCCGTAAACTGGTTTACGCTAACCCTCTGGATCACGCCCAGCAAGAGAGTCACACATGCGCAAACCAGCCGCCATCGTGGGCAGGGACCGCCAGTGGCGGACCATGGAACGCTTCCTGCTGGACAGCGGCCCTCGCGACGCGCAGGGCGACTCGTTGCGACTCGGTCTCGTGTCGGGCCGCCGCCGCACGGGCAAAACACAGCTCCTGACGGCCGCCTGCGAGGCAGTAGGCGGTCTCTACATCGCCTGTGTGCAGGACGAAGGCGACCTCGCGGCGCGGCGCCGATTCGCTTCGGCCGTCGCCGGGCACGCCGGGCTGAGCAACGCGATCCAGGCAGCACCCGAATCGTGGGAGCGGCTGCTGAGGGCCGCATTGGAAACCGCGGCACGCGTCGCTCCAGCGGGCCGCCCTCCGCTGGTGGTCATCGACGAGTTTCCGTATGTGATGGCCAACGCGCCTCAACTCCCCTCACTCATCCAGCACCTGTACGACGAATCCCAGCAAGGCCGCGGGCCGGGAGGGCGGCTGATCCTCTGCGGATCGGCTCTGAGCGTCATGCATACGCTCCTCTCGGGGACGAAGCCGCTGCGCGGGCGCGCCATGATGGACATGCGCCTCAATGCCCTGGACTACCGCGAAGCTGCTCAGCTCTGGCAGATCCAGGACCCAGAGGTCGCGTTCAGGGTGCATGCCTGCGTGGGAGGAATTCCCGGCTATCGGCCCTTGATGACCAGCGTTCCGACAACAGCGGATGACTTCGACGGCTGGGTCACCGACAACCTGCTGTCCGTCGGCATCGGCGTGTTCACCCACACCGAGGTCGACTACCTGCTCCGCGAAGATCCGCGCATCACTGCACGTTCGACGTATTGCGACATCCTGAGCGCCGTCGCACAGGGCGCCCGGACTCCGGCGAAAATCGGCGCGGCGATCGGCCGCGACAACAACGCCGTCCGCTACCCGATCAGTGTCCTGGAGTCCGCCGGCTACCTCACCAAAGCACATGACCTGCTCCGCAACGGAAAGCCGACGATCTCGGTCTGTGATCCGATCATCCGCTTCGACCGTCTCATCACGACCCCACGCCTCGGCCAACTCGAACTGGGCCGTGCCGACCCCGTTTGGCGAGAAGCCGCGCCCACCTTCAGATCCAACATTCTCGGCCCCCACTTCGAGGAGCTCGCTCGCGAATGGGCACACCGCTTCGCCCCTGACGAACTCGGTCGGCCCGTCGGATTCGGCCAGGTCGGGTTCGGCAGCGTTCAGGACGACCGGGGACGCGCGAAACACGACATCGATGTGCTCGCCACCGACGGTGACCGCGTCCGCCTGATCGGTGAGGCAAAGGCGACACTCGCTCGTCGTGGACTTTCCGACCTCGAACGCCTCGACGGCATCCGCCAATTGCTGACGCGGGAAGGCTGGGGCACGACCGAGACGGTCATCGCCCTGTTCTCCGCCACCGGATTCACTCCCGACCTCGTTGAGGCAGCGGGCTCTCGCCCCGACACGGTGCTCGTGGATCTGAAGCGGCTGTACGGGCTGAGCTGACCTGATTTCGCGTCGGCCACGATCGGGGCCGCCTCGCGAAATAGGCGTCCGAAGCTTGAACAAAGCGCAGACATCAACCTCGGCCAACTCGAACTGGGCCGTGTCGACCCCGTTTGGCGAGAAGCCGCGCCCACCTTCAGATCCAACATTCTCGGCCCCCACTTCGAGGAGCTCGCTCGCGAATGGGCACACCGCTTCGCCCCTGACGAACTCGGTCGGCCCGTCGGATTCGGCCAGGTCGGGTTCGGCAGCGTTCAGGACGGGCGTCCCACCGAGAATCGTGTGCACGAGTACGGCCAGCCGCGGGTCCGTGATTTCCCATTCCTGTCCCGAACCTCGCCGGCGCTGCCGTCGATCATCCAGCGGGAGCTAGGGCCGGGAGGCAGCGGGCGGGACAGTACGGCGCGATTGGTGCTCTGCGGGTCGGCGATGTCCGTGATGGGCGGTCTGCTTGCGGGGCAGGTCAAATGGGGTGAGGTGATAAGCCACCATCACCTGGAACGCCTGGCCAGGGCTCGACACCGCCTGGATGATGCGTCGAACATGTTCGTTACGAACGCGTTCGTGGTACTGTGCTCTTCATGAGTACGAGCGACAGCGCCCAGCAGCCGTCCCGCAGCCGCCGCGAACGCCCGGCCAAACCCGCGTTGACCAGGCAGGGGATCATCGACGCCGCGCTGACGATCATGCGTGACGAGGGTCTGCACAAGGTGACGATGCGCCGTATCGCCATCGCCCTCGACACCGGGCCCGCCTCGCTCTACGTCTACGTCCGCAACACCGAGGACCTGCACGCCCAGATCCTCGACGCCCTGCTCGGCTCGATCACGGTGCCCGCCCCCGATGCCGGGACCTGGCGCGACCGCCTCAAGGCCCTGCTGAACAGCTACCGCGACGTGCTGTTCCAATATCCGGACATCGCCAGGATGGCGCTCTCCACCCAGCCCAGCGGCCCCAACTACATGGCCCTGGTCGAGGCGGTCCTCGCCCTGCTCGGCGAAGGCGGCGTGACCGGCCGGGCGGCGGCGTGGGGCCTCGATCTCTTGCTGCTGTATCCGACCGCCGCCGCCGTCGAGCACAGCCCGAGATCGGCGGCCCAGGAGGCCGCCGACCTCTCCGCACTGGGCGCGCAGATCGCCGCCGCGGATCCAGCTCACTACCCGAACATCGCCGGACTCGGCGACGAGCTCATCTCGGGCGACGGGGCCAGCCGCTCCGACTGGGCGTTCCACGTCCTGGTCGACGGCATCCTCGCCGCCAACACCCCTCACGCGTAGGAGCCCAGCATGTCAGCACGTTCCATCGCGATCGTCGGCGCCGGCCTCAGCGGCCTGGTCCTGGCCCGCGTCCTGCAGATGCACGGCATCGAGTCCACCGTGTACGAGGGCGAGTCGTCCGCCGATGCCCGCAGCCAGGGCGGCATCCTCGACATGCACGAGGAGTCCGGCCAGTACGCGCTGCGCGAAGCCGGCCTCTACGAACAGTTCCACCGGCTCACCCACCCACAAGGCGAGACCCTGCGCGTCCTGGACAAAGCAGGCACGGTCTTCATTCACCACGAACCCGAGGGCGGCTATGGCGGGCGCCCCGAAATAGACCGGACCGCACTGCGTAACCTGCTCATCGAGTCCCTCGACCCCGGCCGCATCGCCTGGGGCCACCGGGTCACCGCGGCCCACCGGCTCGCCGACGGCCGACACGGGCTGACCTTCGCCAACGGCGGCAGCACCACCGCCGACCTGCTGATCGGCGCGGACGGCACCTGGTCCAAGGTACGCCCCTTGGTCTCGGCAGCCACCCCGCGATACTGCGGAATCTCCTATCTGGAGCTGCAACTCACCGATGTCGCGACCCACCACCCTGAATCGGCCACCGTCGTCGGTCCCGGCATCATGTTCGCCCTGTCCGACGACAAGGCCCTGATGGGACACGGCGGCACCGACATCCACCTGGGGGCCTCACTACGGGTGCCGCAGGACTGGACGACCACCCGCGGCGTCGACTGGTCCGACGCGCCCGCGGCCCGCGAAGCCCTGCTCAAGGAGTTCGCCGACTGGAGCACCGAACTGACCGACCTCATCCGCGACTGTGACGACACGATCGTCCCGCGACTGATCTACGCCCTGCCGACCGGCCACTCCTGGCCCCGGACCCCCGGCGTGACGCTGGTGGGCGACGCCGCGCATGTGATGTCGCCGTACGCCGGCGAGGGCGCCAACCTCGCCCTGCTCGACGGCGCCGAGCTGGCGCTGGCCATCGTCGCCCATGGGGACGACGTGGAGGCCGCGCTGACCCAGTACGAGACGGCCATGTTCCCCCGCGCGACCGCCTCGGCCGAAGGGTCCGCCCGAGGCCTGGACATGTGCTTCGCCCCGGACTCGCCGCGCGCCATGGTCGACTTCTTCGGCAGCGCCGGCGTACCCGTGGAGGAGCACTGAGCCGCTCTCTCCTGGGACCCCTACGCGGCGGCGCGCTGACCGTAGACGCCGCCGCTAGGGGCCCCTCCGATTCGGCGCCGTACGAGCCGTCCTATCCGCCGGTCAACCGGGCACGATCCACCGGGGCGGGCATGGCGGGCGAGACCGCTTGCGATCGTCAGCGGTCCCGCCCAAGGCATCATCAGCCGCAGTGCACACCAGACAAGAGGCGAGATTTATCCTTGACGCCCGCCTCGACAGTGATGCATTTGCCGGGAGCCGAGACGTACACGGGCCCGGCGTACTGCGGATAATTCCCCGCGTCGACGTCGGCCCACCAGCCGGCACCAGCAACCATGATCTTCACCGACTTCCAGGTGGTGGTCCCCGCCGTGGAGCCGTAGCCGTAGGTGAGGGCGCAGTTCTCGTTTGAGCTGGAGTTGTAGTGGACCTCCAGAGTGCCCACCCTCGCACCGGTCTCCGGGATGGCGTAGACGCCGACCCTGCTGTACCCACTGCCGCAAGGACCGGCCGCATCGGCCGGCGTGGCCCCCGCCATCAGCGAGGCAGCGACCATGGCCGTGCTTGCCAGGGCAGCAAGTTTCGTGCGCATCAGCATCCTTCGTCCTTCCGGGTACGCCACTGTTCTCTCGTAAGCCCCATGGGTCTCACCGGCAAGACCATACTACATTCAACGTAGCAAAAACGGAGCTGTTCGCGTTCACGATCGACATGAGCGTGAACGAGCGGCGGTTATGCTTCCGACGTCTCGCATCACTTCTCGTACGCTCGCAGCAAGCCGATTCCGGTACTCCGACGGAGCGGCAACGGACCAGGACGGAGCTTGGAGACCGCTGTGGCGATGCCCAAGAAGGGATCACGGCTCATCACTGTCGGCGGCGCCGCCTTCCGCTGGCGCGTCCGCCACAAGCCCACCTACCGCCAGGGCGACACCTGGTCTCCACTCACCTTCACCGTTGAGCGAGCCGAGCAGCCGGGGAACGTTCTTGTGGTGTCCCTCCCCTGCGCCCGGCCGGACAACTGGCAAGGAGAGCGAACAATCACCATCCGCCCCGTCCTCGTCGCCGGATGCGTCCAGCGAGCCCTCGAACAGGGATGGAACTCCAGCCAACGGGGCGCACCATTCACCCTCACCGTTACCGAGGACGAACTGCCCGGCCTCCTGGGCGAACCGCCGCAATACCTGATCCCCTTCCTCTGGGGCATGATCCCGGAAGGCGGCGGCATCGAAGACCTCCCCCGCTGCACGCAGATCTGGAGCCGAACCGACCAGCAACCTTCTGATCAGTAGGTTCCCGAACGATGTCCAGGACCGTGCAGCGTCGGCCTCGTTATGTTCCGCTCATTCGAGCCGGGGCCGGCCTCCACCCGCCTGGGACTCATCCTCAGCGAAGAAGCCATCGGGTTCCTCCACAAAGCCGGAGCTCACATATGGATCGACGAGTACGGATACGACGAAGACCGGCGTTCGGCTACCAGCACGTCACCACCTGCGTGAAGACGCTTTCAGCTGGACTGCCATAGTTCGACCCGATTGCCGTCAGGTTCGGTGACCCAGCCGAATCGGCCGACACCCTCCAGGTCCTGAGTCTCCTTGTCCACGCCCGCTGCCTTGGCGCGCAGTTGCGCGAGCATCGCATCCAGGTCGCGGACACGGAAGCTGAGCATCGCCTGCTGGGCGTGGGAGCCGAAATACTCGGTCTCGGACTCGATGCCACTTCGGCGACCCCGTTTCAAGCGCGGGGGAACTCGTTAGCCGTACGCAACCGATCGAAGGCCGAGACCACCGGCGGGTCCGCCAGCGCGGCAACGATCAGCTTGGCCACTTCCGCCGGCCCCTGGACGGAGGTATCCACCTCCAGGTCATAGCAGCCATGCGCATGGACCGGCTCATCAAGTGGCGGCAGTCGGCGGAAGAGCACGCCTCCGTGGTCCTGTTGCCACCATTGGCGCGGGTAGCCACCACGCAGTTCGTCCAGCGACAGGTGAAAGAACGGCTCGGCCAGTTCCTGTTGCAGGGCCTTCGCCACGGTCGTCTTCCCGGCGCTCGGGGTTCCATTGAGGAAGACCAGTCGCCCAACTCGTTGAGGGGCGGGACCAAGCCGGTGCAGGTGAGGTTCCATGGCTCACGGTAGGACGGCAGGACGCCGATGATCCACCCGTTTTGTCGATGGCCCTGACAGGCGCAAGTCCCCACCACCGTCTTTTTCCTTATGTCTGGAAATGATGGGCCAGTCGCGTACATAGGCATGGTTGTCCGTCAAGTGAGTTGATAAGGAGACTTGCGATGGGAACCGCCCGTGGATGACGAGCGGCTGGCCAGGTTCGAGGCCGTCTATGACCGCACCTATGGCCAGATCACGGCATACGCCGTTCGCCGCTGTGAGTCGCCGCAGGACGCGGCCGATGTGGTGGCGGAGACCTTCACGGTCGCCTGGCGTCGGGTGGAGGAGTTACCGGAGGGAGAGGAAGCCACGCTCTGGCTGTACGGGGTGGCGCGCAAGGTGCTGGCCAACCACTACCGAGGTGACAATCGCCGGCGGGCGCGCAGCGTCGAGCTCGATGCCGAGATGGCCGATCTCTATGGAGAGTCGCCGGACAGCGGGGTCGAGCTCGCGGCGATCGGTCAGGTCCTCCAGAGCCTGTCCGACGATGACCGGGAGATGCTGTCGCTGGTCGCCTGGGAGGGCTTGGACCGCGAGGAGATCGCGACGGCGCTCGGGCTGTCGCGCAATGCCGTACGCATCAGGCTCCATCGCGCCCGCAAGCGCTTTTCCCGGGCGCTCGCCGAGGCGGATGTCCACTTCACGTCAGAGAGCCGGTTCGTTCCGGCGGAGAGGCCACTGTGAAGAACATCGACGAGATCGACGCGATGAAGCCACTGGCCAGGATCGAGCCCGGTGGGCAGGGGGGCAGCCCGTCCGACGCGGGGGCGCGGGCGCTGCTGGCCGCCATCACATCGGAAGAGCCCGGCGCGCTGCCCGGCAAGCTCAGAAAGCCCCGCAAACTGGCCCTGGGGCTGGGGGCCGTGGTCGCGCTCGCCGCGGGTGTGGTGGTGGGCCCGGTCATGCTGGCGGACGGTTCCGGCGTGCCGGCGTCCTACGCCGTCACCAAGACCGCCGACGGGATGGTGACCATCCAGATCCGTGACTTCCATGATGCCGCGGGCCTGCGGACGCGGCTGCGGGCTCTCGGGGTTCCCGCCATCGTCGATCAGGTTCCGTACGGGCAGATGTGCCGCGAACCGCGCGGCAAGCTCGTCATGGACATTCCCCAAGGTCTGTACAGCCTCCCGGAGAACATTCCCGGCGAAACGGAAGGCTGGCAGATGCGGATCGACACCAAGCTGTTCAGACCCGGCCAGACCTTCGTCTGGACGCTCAGCGCCAATGCGAACGGGGAAAGCAGCGGCACCTCCACCTACCTCATGGAGGGCCCGGTGGCGCCCTGCGAACCCGTGGCCGCTCCCAAGCCGAAGAGGTACAAGCCGGAATTCGTTCCCGCGACTGACAAGGGACGGTCGCTCGAGGGATTCCGCGTGGATGAGAAGACCGTCGGCGAGGTACTGCCGGAGCTGAAGCGGCGCGGCAAGAAGGTCATCTTCCTGATCATTTCCATCCCGCCGGGGAACCCCGGCGGCTACGGCGAGGAGCGTACGCAGACCGAGCCCGTCGGCGACGACTGGATCGTCTGGGAGGCGGAGGAGAACGCCAAGGGCGTGATTCGCCTGCTCGTCACGGCAGAACGCTATGACAAGAACCCCGTGTACGGAGGCCCCCGAGACGCCGTCATCCCGCCCGATTGACGCTGTGGCCGGGCGAGGACCGCGCCCGGCACTTCCTCGTGATTTGACCCTATAATCGGCTCGACGACCTATGACGACACACGCCGAACCCTCACAAGACGCCTCCGCGCAGCTGGTGGACGTGTTCAAGGCGCTCGCCAACCCCGTACGGCTCCAGGTGCTCCAGTGGCTGCGCGACCCCGAGCACCATTTCCCGATGGAGCAGGCGATCGCGGACCCGCACGAGGTCGGCGTGTGCGTGAGCCACATCCAGGCCAAGACCGGGCTCGCGCAGTCGACCGTCTCCGCCTACATGGCATCGTTGCAGCGTGCCGGGCTGGTCCGCGCCACTCGCGTCGGCAAGTGGACGCACTACCGGCGCGACGAGGAGCGCATCGCCCGGCTCGTCGACGTGCTCGGACACTCGCTCTGACGACCCACCAAACGCTCTCTGCGCAGCGACGTTTTGCCTCATATCGACAATATGCGATACTTCGCTGCGTTCCTGATTGTTGATGACCGTCGGATAGCAGGAGGAGACATGGGCGCGATCGATGGAATGGATCTAGGGCGCTTCGGGGTCTGGACGTTCGACTTCGAGGACCAGCCCGCGAGCATGATGCGCGAGTCCATCCAGGAGCTCGAAGAACTCGGCTGGCCGGCGTTCTGGATCCCGGAGCGGGACGGACGTGAGGCGATGACGCACGCCGGATTCCTGCTGTCGTGCACCGAACGCATCAGCGTCATCAACGGCATCGCGCGGATCTGGTCCCGCCAGCCGCGGTGGACCCAGGGCGCGGCGTTGCTCCTGGCCGACGCCTACCCGGATCGCCACCTGCTCGGCCTCGGCTTCGGGGGTGAGCGGCCCGGGACCAAGCCGCTGCAGGCGATGAGCGACTATCTGGATGAGATGGACGCGACGACGAGCGCCAATCCCGCGCCGCGGGCGCCGATGCGACGCCTGCTGGCGGCGTACGGGCCGAAGATGCTCGAGATGGCCCGCGATCGGTCCGAAGGCGCCCATACCTACCACGTGACGGTGCGGCACACGGCGCAGGCGCGGGAGGTGCTGGGCGACGGCCCGTTCCTCGGCGTCGAGCAGGCGGTGCTCCTGGAAAGCGACCCGGACAAGGCGCGGGCGATCGCGCGCGAGCATCTGCACGTGTACTTCACGACGAAGTACAACATCGCCAAGTTCCTTCGCCTGGGCTACACCGAGGCCGACATCGACGGCGGCCGTGGCAGCGACCGTCTCGTCGACGACCTCGTGTACTGGGGCGACCTCGACACGATCGTCGGCAAGCTGCACGGCCACCTGGACGCCGGCGCCGACCACGTCGGCATCCAGGTTCTCGGCATCGAACCCGGCCAATCGGCCATGCCGCAATGGCGGCGACTGGCTGAGGCGCTGCTGCCCAAGCGCGCCGCCTAGGCGGCGCGCTCCGAGCACAGGCAGCCGACCCCCTTCTCGATCCACTCCTGGCCGTCCCACTCCGGATGCCGCGCGATCATCAGGGCGGCCACCTCTTCGGCGATCGTGTCCTCGCTCATAGCCGAGTCACGGCGTACCCAGGTCTCGTCACGCAGCAGCTGAAGATAGTCCTGTACGTCGGCCAGGAGCTGAGGCCCGCCCACATCGCCATGGCCGGGCACCACCACCTGCGGCCTCTCGGCGGCCAGCCGCTCCATCACCGCCAGCCAGCGGATGCCCGACACATCGGTGTCATGCGGCGGGAACCAGGGGAAAATGGCGAACTGCCCGGCCTCCACCAGATCACCGGTGAACATCACCCCCTCGTCCGGGACCGTGATCACCTGATCGCCTTTACTGTGAGCCCGGCCGGTGGCCCGCAACCGCACGACCCGACCGCCCAGATCCAGGTCGTACTCATGGTCGTAGACCACATCGGGAGTCGCCAATCGGACCCCCTCAAGCCGACGCGCGACCGACTCCCCGAGCCCCTTGAACATCTCGATATAGCCAGGCCCCTTCACCTTCAGGTCCTCGGCCTGCGCCTGGTTGATCAGGAACGTCGCCTCCCCCGCGAACACCTGAGCGCCGAACGCGTGCTCAGGATGAAAATGCGTCGTGGTCAGGTACAGCCTGCGCCCGTTAGCGAAGTCGGCCGCGAACTTCAACACGGTTTCGGCGTTCGCCGTGCCCATACCGGTATCGACGACAAGGACCGAATGCGTACCACCGATGAGACCGATGTTCGGCACCAGCGGCACTCGCCGGTTCGGAATCACCACCAGATCGCGGGCGAGCTCCTGTACGTCCGTGACCTGTACAACGGGGTCGGGCAACACAAATTCGGCCATACGGACTCCTCAGAAGCGGCAGATTTCGGTCTCCCCACTCCATCGCGAGACGCTCGGAGGCGTCCAACACCGATTCCGCACGCCCGATGCCGTACGGGTATCGTCGCCGCTGATGGACTTACGCACGCTGCGCTACTTCGTGGCCGTCGCCGAAGAGCTCCACTTCGGCCGCGCCGCCGTACGCCTGCACATGACGCAGCCGCCACTGAGCAGGGCCATCAAGCAACTGGAGACCGACCTCGGCGCCGTCCTGCTGCACCGATCACCCACCGGAGTCTCACTCACGCCGGCCGGAGCAGCACTCTACGACGAGGCCCGCACCCTGCTGGAGCAGGCCGATCAAGCACGCACCAGGGTCGCCGCAGCGGCCGGCACGGCCACCATGACCATCGGCACCCTCGCCGACAGCGCCGAACAGGCCGGCACCCAACTCGCCGCCGCCTTTCGCCAGCGCCATCCCGGGTTGCACGTCCGCATCCGCGAAGCCGACTTCACCGATCCGACCACCGGACTGCGCTCCGGCCTCGTCGATGTCGCCCTCACCCGGGCACCGTTCGACGAAACCGGCATCACCACCCACGTCCTGCGCGCCGACCCGGTCGGCGTGGTCCTCCGCGCCGACGACCCGCTGGCCGACCGTAACCACCTGCACCTGAACGACCTCGCCGACCGCCGCTGGTTCCAGCTACCGGAAGGTATCGACCCCGTCTGGCGGGCCTTCTGGAGCCACCCAGCCGGCCTGGGCCAGGACGGTCCGGTGGTGCGAACCGTCCACGAGTGCCTGCAGGCGGTGCTGTGGAACGGCACGGTGGGGCTGACCACGCTCGCCCACGCCCTTCCGGAGGGTCTTGTCGCGGTTCCGCTGCTCGACATGCCGCCCAGCCGTCTGGTGGTCGCTTGGAACAGCACCGACTCCAGCCCGCTCATCCGCTCATTCCGGCAAATCGCCGCCGCTGTCTACCGCCGTGCCAGCTAGTTAGCAGCGGTTCTTGACGGGAGCTCTTACCCGCATTTCTGGGAGCCGAGTTTCTGGAGCCCATATTCCGACCACAGTCGCGCTTCCAGGAACAGGCATCGCACGTCGTACACCTCGCTCACCCCCGGCATCCGCGCCAGCCGACGGCTCGGGGCCTCCGTGTCGGCCTTGGGCCGCATCGACAGCCGATACGACACGGGCATGTCCGACACTCTGGTGGCCGCGAGGAGTGCTTTGTTGTCCGCGAACTCCTTGGCGAAGTTCCGGTACGCCGTCCGCTGGTCTTCGTATACGTACGATTTGAGCCCGGGGACCCGCTCGATGACGGCGACGATCGCCTTCCTCTCTTTGACCGTGACCGCCGACTTGCTCGCCTTGCCCCGTCCATGCAGGCAGGCAGGCCTATCCGTGCTCTTCTTCATGCATAGAAATACCGATATTTCCGGCGTCAACAAAGCATCAACGTGATGCTTTGCCTGATCGACGGCGAGCCCTACCCCTGGCCGCCGGTTCGCCAGGAGCGCGATCCGGGTTCGGTCGGCCGCTCCCGAGGCCCGCACGCGAAACGACTCCGGCATGTCTTTGGCACGCACACTCGCCAGCACCTTCTTCTGGCCGGCGAACTCCTGGCGGAAGCTCGCGTACGCCGCGGCCCGGCTCACGAAGCGCACCTCGGTCACCTCAGGCGTGCCCTTCAGGAACGTCTCGACGTCCCGCCTCTGCTTCGCCGTGGCGTACCGCTTGTGGCACCCGTCCGCGGACGGTGTACACAGGAAGACCGCGATCTCCCAGTCGTCGCTGACGTTGATCTCCGAGGTCGGCCCCGCCTCGGCGGCCATGACCGGCCCGGTCATTCCTGAAAGCGCCACGACGGCCGCGCCCGCCATGCGCCGTAACCAGCGCTTCACCGCACTCCTCGCTTGACGATCAGGGTCGGAAATGTAGGCCAGCATCATCGCCTCGACCACGATCCGCGGATGGACGTTCGCTGCCGGCGGTTCCCGGCATTGCATGATCGCATCAATTCGATGGCATGCCGTTCACCACCCCGGTTCACCACCGGACGACCATGGCTGCCACCCGCGCTCTCACCACTCGCCCGCAACGGCCTGACCGCCTCGGGCCGACCGCCTCGGGCCGACCTAGGCTGAATAGCCACCCTGGCTGTTGGCTCCCGACGCAGGGCGACTGCATGTCTGGTCTCACTTGACGCTTTGGCTATCTGCAACTATGGGCACGTCCGGCAATACGCAGCCGCGCGAACATCAAAGAAGTAGATGTTTCCTATCCACGATCAGCCGGCGTCATCGTCATGGACGGATCCATCACCATCAGCGGAGACAGCGGCGGACCGTGGTACAAGTACAATACCGCCTGGGGAATTCACCTCGGCCTCTGTGATTATGGCGCCGAGCAAACCTCGCGCTTCACCCCTGCGCGCCTGATCAGCGCCACTCTCTCCGGACCTTCGCTTTCCTGGAGCGCATGAACGGCACCTCCAGAGACCTGAGACTCGACTGCGCCTCGGGGGCAGAACCCACGCCGTACGCACAGTCCTACGTAGGGAGCCACGCATCAAAAGGATAATGAGCTGGCTGGCGTTACCCGTGATCGTTGCCGCCGCGGTCGGCTTTGCCGCCAGCGGCGAATCCGATCCGGATCGCATCACCGTTGCAGGCCGTGACCCGCGGATTCTGATCCACCCCCATTCCGAGATCGGAATGCAGGCCCTTCTCACGGGGAAACTCGTCTACATATCGGCGACCAAGTGCCTGGTGGTCAAGAACCCGGACATCGTCGTGCCCCTCTGGCCGGAGGGCACCGAGCCGCTCCTGGAGGACGGGAAGCGAGGCGCACGCCTCCCAGGCAACGGACCCGTGCTCTTGGAAGGCGCCGACGTGCGGATCAGCGGAGGATACGTCGACCGGAAGCCCGGCCTGAAACTCCCGAAGGATTGCGTAGCCGACTCCGCGATCTTCGAGGTGAACCCATTCACGCCAGTCGGATAGCAGTCCCTTCCGGGCCCGCGACCCCGGCGTGTCTAGGATCTGACCGGGTTTATGGGTCGACCACCGTGGGCGATGCTGGCCGCGACCGGCCGGAGAGCCGCAGTCTGGGCATCGGGTCTCAAGTAGGAGCATGATCGATGCCAGGATGAGGACAGTAGCGATCACGAGCTCATCGGAGGGGACAATTGGCACCGCACAGCGCTCCCCACGACCAACTGCTGATCACGTCGCAGCAGCGCGTCGTGCTGATCATCGTGGTCAGCGTAGGTGCGGTCGGCATGTTGGTGATCGCGTTCCTCGGTCTCGTCGAGATCGCCTGGGCCGGGGTGTGCGGTGGTAACACCTGTGCCAAGGGGTGGCACGTCAGCCTCCTGGAGGCGGGCACTCGTCCTGCCTCCCATCGCCGCCCTGCTCTTCGCTTATCACTGCTCGTTCTCCAGAGCGGGGATCGTCGGCAGGCTGCTCATGGCCCAGGCTCTGGCCTTCTCGGCGGCTGTGACCGTGTGATTCATCGCGGAGCGGATCCTCATATATGTGGAGGACCTCGCCCGCTTCGGATGACCTTGCGGTCGACAATCACGGCGGTACCGGTATGCCCAGCATGCGAACGCGCCTAGCAGCTGTGCTCTATGACCGCCGGATCAATACGCGGTGATCGTGGAGCGGGCTGCGGGTCGACGATGCCGCAGGGGAACAGACGACGCCGTCCGGTACCATCGCGAACGTGTCGAACCCAATGCGCGTTGCGCTTGCAACGTTTGGTGTTGAAGAGTTCGCTGTCCTGCACGCGACATGCGTCGATGCCGGCCACATTCCCGCTGCCTACGTGTACTGCCGTTCTATGAAGCCGAACAGCAGCACGGATGCCCATACCGCTGCGGCGATCGGTCAGATCGTTACTGCGTTGCCGCCCGGGATGGATTTCCTGCTACCAGGTAATCCGGAGGGACTGGCGTACGAACTGGCCGGATACAACCTGGACCTGCTGGTGGTCTATGGCTTCAACTGGAAACTTCCCGCTACCGTTCTTAAAACGCCTCGGCTGGGCGTGATCAATATTCACACCTCGCTGTTGCCCAAGTACCGGGGTCCGGCGCCAGTGCTGTGGGCCATTCGCAATGGCGATCCTGAGATCGGGCTGACGATCCATCGAATGGACGAGCGATTCGACAGCGGTCCGATCCTGGCCCAGCGCGGCGGTATCCCGCTCGACGAGGATGTCACCCCCCAGTCGCTGTGGCCTCGGATCCATCCCGTGCTCACCGACCTGCTCACCAGCGCCATGGATCAGGTGGTACGGCGTGTTCCCGGAGTGCCACAGAATGAGGCCGGCAGATCCACCGCCGGATTCATCGAGCCGGAGTTCTCGGTAGTGGACTGGTCTCGGTCAGCACGAGAAGTGCACAACCAAGTGCGGATGTACGCGTTCATGGGTCGTGATCACGCACCGGTAGCCCAGGTAGGCGACCGAGATTTGAGGGTGTTCCGCACACGTTTGGAACCGGCGGAGGGTTTGCGAGTCGAGTGCGCGGACGCCCCGATCTGGATTGTGGATTCGACGCCCGCTATGCCTGGCTAAGGCGCTGACGCAGCGCGGCCGCTCGGGGATCGGCGAAGCTGGCGAGCAGGTCGAGAGCTCGTCCCCGCAGCGTCTGTGCCTCCTCCGCAGAACCGATATGGTCCAAAGCACCTGCAAGGCGGTGCGACGTCTGTGCCAGGTTCCACCGGTCGTCCAAGTGCTGGTGAGTGCTGGCAGCCGTGCGATGGAAGTCGGCGGCCTCGTCAAAACGACCCATTTGCTGATAGGCCTGCCCAGCCCCGTCGAGCGCAAAGGCTTCCCGGCTGCGGTCGCCGAGTCGCCGCTGAATTGAGGCGGCCCGCTGATAGGCCACCAACGCTTCCTCGGGCTGCCCGGCGGCGCGGTGCACATTCCCCAACTCAACCAACCAGTGAGCCTGCCACATCTGGTTGTCCTCGTCTTCCGCGATGAGGAGCGCCTGATCGATGGAATCGCGGGCGCTTGCGATGTCGCCGAGTTCCCGCTGCGCCCAGCTCAGGTGGTACAGCGCGTTGCCCTCGCTGGCTCGGTCCGCGAGATCACGGAACACGGCAAGCACCTCGCCCAGGATGTCGATCGCTGCCTGTGGTTGTTGTATCTCGCAAAGAGCCTCGGCGAGGTTGCTCCGCATCAGGGCTTCCCAGCGGCGTTCGCCAAGGCTGGAGAAGATCTCACCAGCCTGCTCAAAGAACGATCGGGCATCGTCCAGTTGTCGGCGGCGCAACCCGATCAAGCCAAGCGTGTTAAGAGACACCGCTTCACCGAACCGGTCGCCTATGCTTCGGCGGATGGCCAGCGCCGCCAAATGGTTGGTCTCCGCTTCCTCGAGCCGACGAGATTGGAAGTACGCCCGACCAAGGCTTTCCAGCGCTTCAGCCTGGCCACTGCGATCACCGTCCCGCTCAGCGGAGTCGACTCCGATGCTGCTGGTGGTGAGCCAGTCGTCGAAGGCGTTCTGGTGCATGTAGATGGCGCGGAGGACGGCAGCGAGCTGCCACGCGGTCGCGTGCGAGTTCGCCTCGGCGGCGGCCTGGGTCGCCGCGACGAGATTCGCCCTTTCGATCTGATACCACCGCAGTGCGGTGTCGTAGTTGTCGAAAGCGAGCGGTATCACGTCGGCCGGGACCGGCTCGGTCAGCTTGTAGCGGTCAAATGGAGCAATGCGCGTCTGCGCGGCGTCGGCGGTATGCAGGTACCAGCCGAGAACTCGTTGCGATGACTCGGCGCGAGTCTCAGGGGATTCGAGATGGCGGACCTGGTCGACGGCATAGGCGCGCAGCAAATCGTGGAACTCGTACCGCCCCGGCGCCGGCTGTTCCAACAGGTGCGCACCGACTAGGACATCGAGTTGCTGACGGGCGTGCAGAGTGCTGATTCCGCCAAGTGCTGCGGCTGCCGGTAGCCCGAACTGGCTCCCTGGATGCAGGCCAAGGAGACGAAACAGCCGGGCCGCCGATTCCGGCAGCGCCCGGTAGGACCAGGCGAACACGGTTCGGACCGCATCGGCATCGTCGTCGCCCTCGGCGGTGAGAGCGTCCCACAGGGCTGACTCGTCTCGCAGATCGGCGATCAGTTCGACGAGCCGCATCATCGGCCGGCTCGCCGCACGTTCGGCGGCGATACGTAGCGCGAGCGGGAGTCGGGCGCAAAGCCTGGCCAGCTCGACCAACTCGTGGCGTTGGTCGAGCTTTCGGTACCGAGCCACCAGGGTTGTCAGTAAAGCAACGGCGTCCTCTTCCGGCAGAATGTCCAGGCTGAGGCGGAAGGCACCATCGCGGGCGACCAGGCCAGACAGCCGGCTTCGGCTGGTCACCACGACCAAGCACGTGGCTGCGCCTGGCAGCAACGGCCGAACCTGACTGGCGGTCGCGGCGTTGTCCAGGATCACCAGCATCCTGCGGGTGGCCAGCAGTGACCGGTACAGCGAAGCTCGGTCCTCCAGATGAACCGGTATCGATGTCGCGGGAACGCCCAGGTCACGGAGGAATCGGTCGAGGACCTGTTCAGGTGTCGCGGGCTGGCCAGGGTCGTAGCCGCGCAGGTTCACGTACAACTGGCCATCGGGAAAGTGGGCGCGGACGCTGTGCGCCCAATGCAGCGCCAAGGATGTCTTGCCCACTCCGGCGGTGCCGGTGATGACAGTGACGGCTGGAGCGAGCGGGTCCTCCTGGTTTTCGGCTATGACCCTGCTGAGGTTTTCCAGATCGGCATGTCGATTGACGAACCCTCGCACATCCCCGGGAAGCTGCAAGGGCGTCACCGCGAAGGCGGGCGCAGTCTGGTGGAAGTGCACCCCGCCATGTACGTCCCGGGCCTGGACGATATCGCCCGAGCCGGACGCCTCCAGCCGGTTGACGTGGCGTGCCACATCATCCTGACCGTCGAACTCCTTACCTGGCATCACGTATCCCTGGTCAAACTCTGCGACAGCTACGGTTGACGGGGTGCTGGAAGCGTCGCGACGTGGCTGACGAAGAACGACTCCAAGGGCTGACCCACCTCGTACAGGTCTTGGATAAACCGCTGGCAGCGCACGATGAGGTCGCGGTCGACGAATCGGCGTACCGACTCCAGCACTCCATCGTTGTCGTAGACAGCCTCGTACATCACGGCGTCACCAAGGGTGTATATCTCTGGGATCGGGGCGTCTTTCTCGAACTCCGCGACCTGGTCCGGAGCTACAATTCGCACGCTGCCGCCGCATTGATCGCGGACCCTCAGCGCAAACAGCTCCCATTGCAGGTACGGGGTGATCGGTTCTTCGACGACGCGGACTCGGCGGGCAACGAAACCGTGTTCCTCGATGCGGCGGTGATAGTCGGCCATATCGGCGCGTCCGGCTTCGAGAATACGCAGTGATTCTTCCCAGTCGCCTTTTGCGAACGCTTCCCAACTGTCATACCCGGGCTCTTTGAAGCATTGTTGCCGCTCCAGTTTCCAAAAGCCTAGGTCGGCGATCGCCCAGAAGTTCTGCTCAAAGTCAGCGTAGTAGGCGTCCAGTTCCATTCGCTCGCCGACGGCACCGTCGAGCAGATTAGGCATCGGGGATGTCCGCTTTCGCCGCCAGGATCGTCTTCCGTGGGATGATAACCAGCCGCTCGCCGGGGTCGACGCTCACCCCATGCGGGAGGCGACCTTCATACGAGGCCGTAAGGTCCGACCCGATGACCGCGACGTCACCATTGTCGAGTTCCCAGATATCTGGGCAGCTCGAATTGCCGGACGTCTGCCCGAGTTCATGGGATGACTTTCCTATGCGCCGAAGGAAAGATGCGCTTGGATCCGCTTCCCATTTTTCGGTCATGACATTTCCCCTGAGAGATAGTGACCGCTATCACCCTTAGCGAGGGTAGCGTAATCGATGTGCGACAGGCAAATGATCTCATCGCAGGTCTACATCTATAGCTACCTGGGATTCTCATTGCATGCAAGCGGAATTACATCACAAGTACCCAAGGCGGGAGTTATGATGACAGACCGCAAATGTCAGCCATGATCGCGGTCGCCTTGGCGACCAAGACAGCCGAAGGACTTGCCGAGGGTCGCAGAGCAGCGTTCGAGGCGCTGGTCGGGTTGGTGCCGCGCAAATTCGAAGGCCGCGATTCCGCACAGTCCGCACTCGCCGATGACGAAGCCGATCCGGAAAGGCGGCATCGCCTTCGGCGTCCCCAGGCGAACCGAGCCCTGACGTGAGTCAGGCTGTTCGCCGAGGAGCGTCCGCTGCCGGAAATCCTGGAAGAGACGACCCGACTCGACGCTCAGTTGATCATGCAGTCGGCGTTGGAGGCAGAGGCCACCGTGTTCCTCGGCCGTGACCGCTAGCTGCGGGCCGTAGTGTGTCCAGATGCCCAGTCCGGGGCAACGCAACGGCTACCGTCCCGTCACGGTGAAGACCACCGCCGGGCCGGTCGAGCTGGAACGGCCTAAGCTGCGCGGCACCACCGCGAGACCTGCACCGCTCGCTCCTCGACTCGCCCCGCCAGCTCCCGCCACCCGGGAAAACGACCGCCCCGGTAATGTCAGCGCCATCGCCTGACATCACTAGGAAAGTCGGCTCCGCGCCCGCCCGCTTCCGGAGCATTTGCCTGTCCCGTTCCTAGTGCTCACCGTTCAACACGCTTGCATGCTAGAAACGGAAGTTCGCCGGTGATCTGGGAAGGGGCGTTCGTGGGGATCGGATCCGTGAAGCGGCCTGAACGTGTTGCTGTCATCGGAGTGGGCATCCTCGGAGCCAGCGTGGGCTGGAACCTGTCCCGGCACGGTGCCGAGGTGATCTTCATCGACGCGGGCCAGCCGGGCGAAGGCGTCACCAACTGGTCCTTCTCGTGGGTCAATGCCAGCAACAAGACCGCGCGCAAGTCCTATTTCAATCTGAACGTCGCGGGCATGGCAGCCTACCGTGAGCTTGCCAGCACCATCGGGCCAGACTCGTGGTGGCATCCCAGCGGCCACCTGCGCTGGACAGACGATCCCGCAGCAGAGGCGAAACTCCTGAAAACAGCCGAACTGCTGGCCGACTGGGACTACGAGGTTGAGGTGTGCACGGGAGCCGAGGTGCGCCGTCGCCTCGAACCTGCTCTCACAATGCCCGACGAGGCTCCGGTCCTGTACTACCCCGACGAAGCCTGGGTGCACGGACGTCATCTCGTCGGCCGCCTGGTCGGCCAGGCCGTCGCAGTCGGCGCCGAGCACCGGTTCGGCACCACGGTCCGTGACATCGGCACCGATGCCGACGGGAGCATCCGGACAGTCGCTCTCTCCGATGGGAGCCGTCTCGACGTCAACATCATCGTGAACGCGGCAGGCCCCCACGCCTCCCACGTCGCCGGCCTCATCGCACGGCACTTGCCGATGCGCCGGGAACCCGGCGCCGTCACCCGAATCAGCTGTGCTCAAGTCCCGGTCCGCCGGGCCATGCACGCGCCTCACATCGAGATCCGTCCTGACGGAGACGCTTCGATGGTCCTCCACAGCCGCGAGATCGACGCACTCATCGACACAGTCGAAGATCCAGCGGAACTCGGACGACTGCTCCACGAATCGGCACGGCACGTCGTTCCCGAACTCGGCGACTCCCGCATCGTACAGACACGGGTATCCAACCGGCCCATCCCAGCCGACGGATTCCCCTCGGTGGGAGCGGTGCCGTCTGTGCCCGGCTACTACGAGGCCGTTTCCCACAGCGGCATCACGCTCGGGCCGGTAATCGGCCGGCTGCTTGCTTCGGAGATCCTCAGCGGGAAGAGAGACGAGATGCTCGCGGACTTCCGCCCGGAGCGGTTCCACCCGTGACAGCCTGGGCCACCAGTACCGCGACCAGGTGGGTGCGTCTCCGTGCGCCCGAAACAGGCTCGTCAAGCCGCGCCACGCGAGCCGGAAAGACCAGACGGTCCTCCGCCTCTGCCGCTCCACTCCGCGCACGAGTTACCCGCGTCTCGCGGTTGAGCGCCGCACCTAGAGACGTGTTGCAAGCGGCACCAGCCGCGGAATGTTAGTGCCATCGCCGGACTTCACCATGAAGCCGAAACCGCGCCCGTCCCTTTGACGTCAGATTCCGGACGCCACCTCTTCCCAGAAGCGGTATGGCTAATGCGGGTCCACGATGGACCCCTTGCCCGGCTTGGTGGTGATGAGCCCTCATCCCCTGAGGACCTCCATCGCCTTGCGGACAGTGACGCGGGCAACGTCGAACTCCTCTTGCAGCTTCACCTCGGAGATGAGCGTCAGGGTCGGGTAGGTCCCGTCCTCGATGCGCTCCGCCACAACGTTGGCTATCTGCTCCCACTTGCAGAGCCGCGGGTCCCATTCGATCACAGGACGACCTTAGGTATCCCTGGACCTGATGCATAGGACAGGCATAGCTAGCTATGGCAGGCTCCGGGGCCGGCGCTGATGGTATGGCGTCGGTGAGTGGTGGTCGAGAACTCCTGCGGGTGGTGCCGCTCGGTCTGCACCCCGGCTGGTGGTGTCGCGGGGTGCAGACCGAGCGGCACCACCCACTCATCGACGCCCCCGCTATGCAGTGGAACCGCAGGTGTACGCGCCTACACCTGCGGCTGCGGGATCGTTACTGGTCCAGGTAGCGGGCTATCCGCGGAAGCCTGCGAGCCAATTCCTGCTCGTCGTCGAAGTCCCACTGCTCTCCGTGGGGAATGCTGCCGAGCGCCGGAATCAACGGGAAACCGCTTGAAACGCCGCGTGCACTCACGGCTTCGCTGAGCCCGTCCGGATCCTTTCCGGTCACCTGTTCGTAGGCGTGATACGCCACGTGGGCCAACTGCTCGAACCCAGGTCGCTCTTCCCTCATCTGCTCCGGATCTTGGCGCCGGCGCTTGGTTGAGCTGGCATATGACTTCTCCAGCTCCAACAGGCGCAGCACCTGGGGCTGCTCGATCAGCCGATCAGGGCAGTCAGTGATGGCGTCGAACGTCTTACGTCCCAGGCTGACGAGCCAGCTCACGAAGTACTCGAAGCCGTCGAGCGAACCCATGCCGAACACGAACCAGTACGTTGCATAAAGATCGATGGTGCAGCCACGGTTGTGTGTGATCGTCCACCAGCTGTCATAGTCGATGATCTCTTCGACCGGGCGGCGGGAGAGCTCGTCTTCCAACCACGTGACACGCGTTTTCCTCGTGTCGGTCTCACGTCCGGAACGCTCGATCAGGTCCCAGAACTCATCGACATCCATGCCGCGTGATGCTGGCACCCCTCGGCTACCTTGTAAAGATCACGGAGCAGGCCGAGATTGAAGATCAGCCAGCGCTCCAGCAGACCCGGCCCGCCCCACAAAAAGCAGCGGGTCTCCGCACGTCAACGCCTACTTCAACAACTGCCGGGCGATCACCATGCGCTGGATCTGGTTGGCGCCCTCGTAGCCCTCGATGGACGGGTTCGCGCCTCGCCACCACGCCATTATGGGCCGGCGATTACTCGTCCGAGTGCTCGAAGGTGACGAAGCTGCCGAGGTTGGGCACGGTGTAGACCCTTCCTGCACCTCTGAGGCGTTCCATGGCCTTGCGGATGGTCGGGCGGGCGACGCCGAACTCCTCCATCAGCTTGACCTCGGAGATCTTGAACTTGGGCCCCCACTCCCCTGAGTCGATCCGCGCCTGAAGAACTTCGAGGATCTGCTCCCAGCGGGAACGATCCTCATCAAACTCCCACATACGGGTGTGCTCGACATATCTGGCCACATTACAAGGCTAGAAGGGAGCTTCACGGCCCTCCCAAGCGGATCATGTAGCTCCATGGAGCTTAATGAAGTAGACAGGCACTTACAGGCTGTCGCACTCTGACGGCATGGCGTCAGAGACTGGCGGTCGAAAACTCCGGGTGGAACCGCCCGCCGTGTGCGCCGCAGCTGGTGGTGTCGCGGGATGCACACGGAGCGGCACCATCCACTCACCGACGCTGTCCCCGACCATGCAACACGAGCCATCGCAGGCAGCGTGACGGCCCCTTACAGCAACGGCAAGAGACCAAGAGATACGGAGAGCGCGTGACCGACCTCGAGACCTCCCACGGCCTCCACCCAGCAGCTCCCCGAGCGGGCGTCACCCTCGTGGACTGGTATCCGTGGCACCCGAGCAACGCGATCACCCGCGTACGCGCCTACACCTGCGACTGCGCACCAGTCGTCTACGAACTGTGCGCCGCAGGCGGACACACCTACATACGGCGCTGCGACTGGTCCACCTACCCCACCTCCGTCATGGAGAGCGAGCGCATGATCGACCGTCGCGCCCAAGACCTATGAATGCGCATCATGAGCGGCGAAGCGAGATAGGCGACACGCGGCACCCGTGGCACTGTCCGTCACCACGACGGCACGGCCTCGTCCTCCAGCAGAAGGTCATTCTGACGATTCGGCGTTTCGGAGCCATCCGCCAGCGACACGAGGCGGCCAGCCCTCCAAGATCATGGCTTTTGACCTGTGGCTACAGGCCGAAAAAGGTTCGGCTGTATCCGTAGCGAGACGGCGCAACAGCCCGGAGGTCAACGATGTCCACCCCGCATCAAGACAGCAAGGCGCTGATCCCTAACCCGCCACTGACCACAGCCGCCCTCAGGGCAGCAGTTGCCCAGATCGCCCCGGCCTACCTCAGCCAGTTCGTCGACCACCTCGACCAGGCGACAGAGCAGGCGGCGCGGCAGAGCACCGCGGCACCTCTCCAGAACTTCCTGCAGCAATGGGATGAGTTCGTAGCCATCCAGCGCTATCCCGACCGAGCGGCCCGCCTGCGAGCGCTGGAGACGGAAGTCGCCACCGCGACCGACAGAGTCAAGCTGAACTTAGCCGTGGCCGAAATCCAGGAGATCACGACATCCGCGTGCCAAGAGGCCGTTGGTGAGTGACGCCTGGACCTGGGCGGACAACCCCGACGCCGAACATGTCATCGCTGGGCTTCCTCCGACCGTCATCCATGAGGTTGAGCAGCTTGCCGACCAACTCGCAGTCCTCGGGCGGCATCGGAGTCTCCGGGTTTCGGCTGGCTGAAGATACGGCGAAGCGGTTTTTGCTGGGGGTTTGGGGGGCCGCGCCCCCCAATGTCACAGCCCGAGCCCCAGGCGCGAAGCGCCCCCAACGAGGACCACGCCTGTAAAGCCGGGGGTTTGGGGGGCCGCGCCCCCCAATGTCACGGCCTGAGCCCCGGCGAAGACGATGCTTGTAGGGCTATTTGAGGAGCTGCCGGGCCATCACCATGCGCTGGATCTGGTTGGTGCCCTCGTAGATTTGGGTGATCTTGGCGTCGCGCATCATTCGTTCCACCGGGTAGTCGCGCGTGTACCCGTACCCGCCCAGCAACTGCACCGCATCAGTGGTGATCTCCATTGCCGCGTCCGAGGCCGCGCACTTCGCGGCGCTCGACAGGAACGTGAGGTCCTTCTGGGGCTGGCCGTGCATGGCCAGTTCGGACTTGGCCGCCGCGTGGTACGTCAGTTGCCGAGCCGCCTCCAGTTTCATCGCCATGTCCGCGACCATGAACTGCAGCCCCTGGAAGTCCGCGATCGGCCGGCCGAACTGCTTGCGTTCCTTGACGTACCCGATGGCGTAGTCCAGCGCTCCCTGAGCGATTCCCAGGGCCTGGGCGGCGATGGTGATGCGGGTGTGGTCGAGGGTCGCCAGGGCGGTCTTGAAGCCGGTGCCTGGGTCGCCGATCATGCGGGAGGTGGGGATGCGGACGTTCTCCAGGATCACCTGGCGGGTGGGCGAGCCCTTGATCCCCAGCTTCTTCTCTTTTGGCCCGAAAGAGACGCCTTCGTCGGATTTTTCCACGATAAAAGCGGAAATGCCGCGAGGGCCGGCCGTCGGGTCCGTGACCGCCATCAGCGTGTAGTACTCCGAGACGCCGGCATTGGTGATCCACATTTTTGTGCCGTTGAGCACATAGTGGTCGCCGTCCAGGACCGCCCGGGTGCGCATGGCCGCGGCGTCCGAGCCGGCCTCCCCCTCAGAGAGCGCGTACGAGAACATCGCGTCCCCACGGGCCACCGGCGCCAGGTATCGGGCCTTGAGGTCGGCCGAGGCCGACAGCAGCAGGGGTACCGTGCCGAGTTTGTTCACCGCCGGGATGAGTGAGGACGACGCGCAGGCGCGGGCCACCTCCTCGATCACGATCACCGTGGCCAGCGCGTCCGCCCCGGCGCCCCCGTATTCTTCCGGGACGTGAACGGCGTGCAGGTCAGCCGCCACGAGCGCCTTGTAGACGTCCCAGGGGAACTCCTCGGTCTCGTCCGTCTCCGCGGCGCGCGGGGCGATCTTCTCGTCGGCGAGGGCTCGAATCGTCTCCCGGAGCATGTCGTGCTCTTCGGCGGGCGCGTACAAAGGGAAGTCCATGGCGAAATACTAGGACGTCCGACCATCTTGTTACTAGGCGGTACAGTTTGCGGAAATGCCCAGGTGGCACAGAACGAGGTAGCGCGGGCCGGTAACATGCCTGGCACTCGAAAGGAGCTCCTCGTGCCATATCGCCTCACGGTGATCGGGACCGGATACCTGGGCATCACGCATGCGTCCTGCATGGCGGATCTCGGATTCGACGTCCTGGGCCTTGATATAGACGCCGACAAGGTTCGCCGGCTCAACAGCGGTGAGCTCCCGATCCACGAACCGGGGCTCGAACCCGTTCTCCGTCGTGGACTCGACTCCGGCCGCCTGCGCTTCACCACGTCCTACGAAGAGGCCGCGGCCTTCGGCGACGTGCACTTCGTCTGTGTGGGCACGCCGCAGAAGCGCGGCGAGTACGCCGCCGACGTCTCCTACATGGACAACGCCATCGAGTCGCTGGCCCCCCACCTCGACCGCGAGTGCCTGGTGGTCGGCAAGTCGACGGTGCCGGTGGGCACCGCGGGGCGGCTCGCCGACAAGCTGGCCCGGCTCGCCCCCGCCGGGGCCGAGGTCGAGCTCGCCTGGAACCCCGAGTTCCTACGCGAAGGCTATGCCGTCGAGGACACGCTCAAGCCTGACCGCATCGTGATCGGCGTGCGTTCCGAGCGGGCGGAGAAGGTGCTGCGCGACGTCTACCAACCGCTCGGGGAGATCCCGATGGTGGTCACCGACTTCGCGACGTCCGAGCTGGTCAAGACGGCCGCCAACGCGTTCCTCGCCACCAAGATCTCCTTTATCAACGCGATGGCCGAGGTCTGCGAAGCCGCCCACGCCGACGTCACGCAGCTGTCGGAGGCGCTGTCGTACGACGACCGCATCGGCGGCCGGTTCCTCAACGCCGGGCTCGGGTTCGGCGGCGGCTGCCTGCCCAAGGACATCCGCGCGTTCATGGCGCGCGCGGGCGAGCTGGGCGCGGACCAGGCGCTGACGTTCCTGCGCGAGGTCGACGCGATCAACATG
The DNA here is from genome assembly GCF_040648335.1 of Nonomuraea sp. NPDC049158. NCBI lineage: Bacteria > Bacillati > Actinomycetota > Actinomycetes > Streptosporangiales > Streptosporangiaceae > Nonomuraea > Nonomuraea sp. NPDC049158. The sequence goes on along the minus strand of NZ_JBEZDM010000005.1, from coordinate 324,934 downwards.
CGCCGCCGCGCCCGCATGGTGGACCTGGCGCGCGAGCTGGCGGGCGGTTCCTTCCACGGCTGTACGGTCGGCGTGCTCGGCGCGGCCTTCAAGCCGAACTCCGACGACATCCGCGACTCCCCCGCGCTCGACGTGGCCGTCACGATCGGCCAGCAGGGCGGCCAGGTGACCGTGTACGACCCGATCGCGCTGGACAACGCCCGAAAGGCACATCCCGAGCTGCACTACGGCGAATCAGCCCTGGAGGCCGTCCGAGGGGCACATGTGGTCCTGCTGCTCACGGAGTGGCCGGAATTCGTCGAGCTGGACCCGGAGGAGCTCGGCCAGGTGGTCGCGGCCCGCCGCATCGTCGACGGCCGCAACGCCCTGAACACCGAAACCTGGCGCTCGGCCGGCTGGCACTACCGCGCCCTGGGCCGCCCCTAAAGCACCGCAAAGCCCAGCAAAACCCCGCAAAGCCCCATAAAGCACCAAGAGCTCGCCGGCCGAAAGGCAGCCGCCCAACGGCCGGCGGGTGCTAACCGCTCAGCCGAGCCGCTTCCGCACGAAGACGTTCGCCCTTGGCGTGGGCCTGTTCCTTCAGCTCGCCCTGGAACTTCTCCATGCGTCCCCGCAGCTCAGGGTCCGACACCCCCAAGATGCGTACGGCCAGCAGCCCCGCGTTACGCGCCCCACCCACGGCCACGGTCGCCACCGGCACCCCGGCCGGCATCTGGACGATCGACAGCAGCGAATCCATCCCGTCCAGGTACTTCAGCGGCACCGGCACCCCGATCACCGGCAGCGGCGTCACCGAGGCCAGCATCCCCGGCAGGTGGGCGGCGCCCCCCGCCCCGGCGATGATGACCTTGACGCCCCGCGCCGCGGCCTGACGGCCATACTCGATCATCTCCGTCGGCATCCGATGCGCGGAAACCACGTCGGCCTCGAACGGCACGCCGAACTCCGCCACCGCCTCAGCCGCGGCCTTCATCACCGGCCAGTCGGAGTCACTGCCCATCACAATGCCGATCATCGCGATGCCCCCCATGCCCACAGAGATCTCACGTGTACTCCCCAGTGGTCAGATAGACGGCGGCATGCCTGGCACGAGCGCGTACGGTCTCGAGATCGTCGCCGACAGCGGTCACATGACCGATCTTGCGGCCAGGCCGGACCTCTTTGCCGTAAAAGTGCAGCTTGATGCCGGGATCGTGAGCCATCACGTGCTCGTACCGCTTGAACAGGTCAGGGTCGTCGCCACCGAGCAGGTTGGCCATGACGACGACGGGCGCGCTCATCGACGGCGAGCCGAGCGGCAGGTCGAGCACGGCCCGCAGGTGCTGCTCGAACTGCGACGTACGGGAGCCGTCGATCGTCCAGTGGCCGCTGTTGTGCGGCCGCATGGCCAGCTCGTTGACCAGCAGCCCGTCGGCCGTCTGGAACATCTCCACGGCCAGCAGCCCGGTCACGCCCAGCTCGTGCGCGATCTGCAGCGCGATCCGCTGGGCTTCGGCGGCCTCCTCCGGGTCCAGGCCGGGGGCGGGCGCGAGCACCTCGACGCAGATCCCGTCCTGCTGCACGGTCTCCACGACCGGGTAGCTGACGCCCTGCCCGTGGGGCGAGCGGGCGACGAGTACGGCCAGCTCCCGCTCGAACGGTACGAACGCCTCTACCATCAGCGGCACACCACCGCTCAGGGCCTCCTCGACCTCGTCGGGAGTCCGGCAGACCCACACCCCGCGGCCGTCGTAACCGCCCCTGATCGCCTTCAGCACGACCGGCCACCCGTGGTCGGCGGCGAAGGCCGAGACATCCTCGACGCCCTCGGCGGCGGACGTCGAAGCGCCGCCCGACACGCGCGCCCAGGCCGGGCAGGGCGCGCCGAACGAGGTCAGCCGCTCGCGCATCACGGCCTTGTCCTGGGCGTGCACCAGCGCGTCGGCCCCTGGCCGCACCGCGTAGCCCTCGGCGGCCAGCGCCCTGATGTGCTCGGTCGGCACGTGCTCATGGTCGAACGTGATCGCGTGACAGCCCGTGGCGAACTCGCGCAGGTCGGCCAGCTCGCGGTAGTCGCCGAGCCGCGTGTCGACGATGACCCTGGCGGCGCTCTCGTCAGAGGTGTTGGCCAGCACCCGCAACTCGACGCCCAGCGCGATGGCGGACTGCTGCGTCATCCTGGCCAGCTGGCCGGCGCCGACCATGCCGACAACCGGCCCGATAGGACTGTTTGCACTCACGCCAGCTGAGCTTACCCAACCTGCTCAGGCGGGACCGCGCCGCACGCCGACCGTGGTCAGGCCCTGGGCCGCCTTGATGACGCCGGCCAGCACGATGATCTCGGTGTCCTTCTTCAGCGGGTGGGCCAGGGCTGACGCGCCCGCCTTCGGGCGCTGCCGGTAGACGACGCGCAGCGCGTCGAAGACGAGCATGGTGTCGGCCGACAGGGGGATGGCCATCGAGGGCTGTTCGGGCAGCTCGACGTCGATGTCGAGCCGGTCCGGCCGGACCCGGCCGGGCAGCGCCGCCAGCTCGTCCCGCAGGGCGCGTACCGGATCCCCTGCCGGGAAGCGCACGCCCGCCACCCCGGCCGGGTCGGTGAGGTAGGTGAGGTGACGCTGCGCCACCACCCGGGCCTGGCTGATCAGTCCCGCGTCGGGGGTGATGGTGGTCGGCGTCTCCGGCGCCGCCCCGCGCGCGGGGATGGGTCCCGCGCCGAGCCGCCAGCGTCCGCCCTCGCGCAGGAACACGAAGTACGCCGGCGACGGCTTGCTGGCCAGGGCGGCGAACCAGTCGCCCTCGCCGGGCAGGAAGAAGCTGGGATCGCTGTAGAGAGCCGGGCGGCCGTTCCGGGTCGCCTCACAGGCACGACCGCCCAGCGTCCTCTCCACCCACGTGGTCAGCTCGGCGACGGCGGCGCAGTCCCGCCGCTTCCATGCCTGGTCGAGCTGGCCGAGCAGCTGGAACGCCTGTTCGGCCGTCGCCGTGTCGACGCTGTGGGCGGCCGCCGGAGCGGAGGTCGGATCCTCGGGGGGCGCCACCGTGGCGACGCCTGTGGTGCCGCAACCGGTCGCCATGACGGTCAGGCCGACGAGCAGGACGAGCAGTCGAAGCGGCACAGGTGAACCCCGAGGGTCGTGGCCGTCTGCGACGGCGGTCCGTCTGAGCCCATCACCGGTACGTACCGGTGATCTGCCACCGCAGCGTAACGCTCCCGATTCGTAATTGTCGGGCATAAGGCGATATTTGTAAGCGTGTTGATAGGGGTGGGATGTCATCCGCTGTGGCCCACCGCCAGCCTGACGGCCGGTACGCTGAAGTGGTCATGACCTGATTTGCGCCACGACCGGGAAGGGCCGAGTAGCAGACGTGAACTTCGCCAAGGGGCTCTACCAGCGGTTCTCGTCTCTCCTGCACGAGCTGACGAAGTTCGGCACCATTGGCGCCATCGCGTTCGTGGTCGACACCGGCCTGTACAACGTGTTCCTGGCGCTCGGCATGGGTCCGCTGACCTCCAAGGTGGCGGCCACGGTCATCTCGGCGACGTTCGCCTACCTGGGCAACCGCTTCTGGACCTTCCGGCATCGCGAGCAGAGCGGCCTGGGCCGCGAATACTTCCTGTTCTTCCTGCTCAACGGCATCGCCCTGCTGTTCGGGCTGCTGACCATCGGGTTCACCAAGTACACCCTGCACCTGCACGACCTGCTCAGCCTCAACATCGCCAACTTCATCGGCGTCGGCCTCGGCACGCTGTTCCGCTACTGGTCGTACAAGAAGTGGGTCTTCCTGGAGGCCACCGAGCCCATCCCCACGGAGCTGCCCGGGGTCAAGCAGGACCGCTGACCACGCGGGTCCTGTCGTTCTCCTCGGCGTGGCGCAGGAAGATGGCGAACGTCGCCGGACGGCGCCGTACGAGCTCCAGACGACCCCCGTCGGCGGCGGCCAGCGCGCGGGCCAGGGTCAGCCCCAGGCCGGTGCCCCCAGCCCCGCTGACGTTGCGTTCGAAGACCTTGGGGGCGATGTCGTCGGCGATGCCGGGGCCCTCGTCGGAGACCTCGGTCACCACGTAGTTGTCGCCGCTGGTCGTGGTGACGGTGACGGTGCCGCCGCCGTGGCGCAGGGAGTTCTCCAGCAGTGAGGCGATGACCTGGCCGAACCCGCCGGTGGTGGCCAGCGCCCTGAGCCCGCGCGAGCCTTCGAGCAGCAGTGAGCGGCCCTCGCCGCGGAAGACCGGCTCCCACTCGGTGACCTGCTGGACCAGGACCTCGTCGATGCCGACGGGCTTGGCCTGGGCGTGCCGCTGGCGGCGGGCGGCCGCCAGCAGTTCGTCGATCACGGCGGTGAGCCGCTCGGCCTGCACGATGGCCGCCTCACCCTCCTCACGGACCACCTCCGGCTCCTCGCAGGCGGCGACGATCTCCTCCAGGCGCATGGTGAGGCCGGTCAAGGGGGTGCGGAGCTGGTGGGAGGCGTCGGTGGCGAACTCGCGTTCTCTGGTGAGCAGGTCGGAGATGCGGGTGGCGCTGCGGTCGAGCACCTGAGCCACCCGGTCGAGCTCGGGTATGCCGTAACGATGTTTGCTGGGCCGGGCGTCCCCGGACCCGAGCCGGTCGGCGATCTTCGCCAGGTCCTGCAAGGGCAGCGTCAAGCGGCGTGACTGCACGATGGCCAGGCCCACCGCCACCGCCAGAGCCGCGACGGCCAGGGCCACGATCAGGAGCAGGCGTGCTCGTACATCCTGCTCGACCTGGTCCCGGTCGCGGCTCACCCGGACATAGATCCCGTTCTCGGACTGGGCGTCCGCGGTCATCTCGTGGCCGGGCGGCGGTGGGGTGCCGACGATGGTCGCCTTGGGCTGGGTGGCGCGCTCGTAGATCTGGATGTAGCGGTCGGGGTACTTCTGTTTGAGTTGCTGAGGATCGAGAGGTGTGTCCTGGATGCGGGCGTACTCGACCTCCCCCACCAGGCGCGTCGCCTCCGCCCTGAGCTCCTGGGCCGCCTCGTCGACGATCAGACGGCTGACCACGATGCCCAGGGGGACCCCCAGCAGCAGGACCGCGATGACCGCGACGAGCAGGGTGGATGTGAGCAGGCGTCGGCGCATCTCCTACTCGCGTTCGAAGCGGAAGCCGACTCCTCGGACGGTGGTGATGTAGCGAGGCTTGGCCGCGTCGTCGCCCAGCTTGCGGCGCAGCCAGGAAATGTGCATGTCCAGGGTCTTGGTGGAGCCCCACCAGTTGGTGTCCCACACCTCCCGCATGATCTGCTCGCGGGTGACGACCTTGCCCGCGTCGCGGACGAGCACGCGCAGCAGGTCGAATTCCTTGGTCGTAAGATGCAGCTCCTTCTCTCCCATCCAGGCCCGGCGGGAGTCGGCGTCGATGCGGACGCCCTGCACCACCGGCGTCTCCGAGGTGCCCCGGCGCAGCAGCGCACGCACCCTGGCGAGCAGCTCGGCGAGCCGGAACGGCTTGGTGACGTAGTCGTCGGCGCCGGCGTCGAGGCCGACGACGGTGTCGACCTCGTCGACGCGGGCGGTGAGTATCAGGACCGGGGTGCCGTGCCCTTCGGCGCGGATCCGGCGCGCGACCTCCAGCCCGTCCATCTCTGGCAGGCCGAGGTCAAGAACGATGAGGTCGATGCCACCCGACAGGGCCCTTTCCAGGGCCTGCGGGCCGTCGGGGCTCACCTCAACCTGATAGCCCTCGCGGCGCAGCGCACGCGCGAGCGGCTCGGAAATCGAGGTGTCATCCTCGGCGAGAAGTACGCAGGTCATAAAGCGATCGTAGGACCTTAGGCGATCGTTTCCCGGTCACAGCGCGCGGTTTGACTCGTCGTTGACCTATCCATTGACCTGGGCAAACACAGATAAATGTCGGTTAGTCCCGCTTAAATTGCCGCACTTGCCGGAGACAAAGGCGATTCCCGATCTTGCAGAATCGCAAAACCTTCTGTGCCGCCCGGCGTGTCGCGAAAACGCGCGCGCCCGCCGGGGGTACCGGCGGGCGCGTGAGACGGGCCTTAAGAGAGATGGGCTCGATGGAGACTCAGTCATCCGAGGAGGGCGGCTCGGCGTAACGGGCGAGGTAGAGCTGCTCGCCCAGCGCCCTGATCAGGGACAGCTCGGTCTCCAGGTAGTCGATGTGCAGCTCCTCGTCCGCGAGGATGTCCTCGAAGATCCGCGCGGAGGTCGCGTCGCCCTTCTCCCGCATGAGCTGGATGCCCGGCCGCAGCCTGGCCACGACCGACAGCTCCACCTCCAGGTCGGCCCGCAACTGCTCCTCGACCGTCTGTCCGATGTGCAAGGTGCCGAGGCGCTGGTAGTTGGGCAGCCCCTCAAGGAAAAGGATGCGATCGGTGAGGCGCTCGGCGTGGCGCATCTCATCGATGGATTCGGCTCGGGTGTGCTCGGCGAGCTTGGTGTAGCCCCAGTTCTCCTGCATCTTGGCGTGCAGGAAGTACTGGTTGATCGCGGTCAGCTCCGCGGTGAGCTGCTCGTTGAGCAGCTCGATGATCTGGATGTCGCCCTGCATGAACGGGCTCCTCGTGCTATGCGGTTGTGAGTTCCTCAGACCGCTTCAGGATCGCACATATCTTCCTGACACAAGTCGCACAGTCGCCCCCGGCGCCCGTGGTGTCGCGGATCTGCTTGGCGCTCCTCGCACCCGCGGCAATGCAGTCGTGGACCTCGTTCTCGGTCACGGCACGACAGACGCAGACGTACATGCGGGGAAAAGCCTCTCACGACGACGGGACACCAAAGGTTAGGCACACCTAAGGTAACCCACTTCGGTAAGGCTTGCCTATGTTAGGTACGACACAGATCAGTGACCCCGGGCGATCCACTCCTCCAGGTGCGGCGCCTCGGCCCCGATCGACGTCGAGTCGCCGTGGCCGGTGTGCACCACCGTCTCGCCGGGCAGCCCCAGCAGCCGCCGGGCGATCGAGTCGACGATGGTGTCGAACGACGAGTAGGACCGGCCGGTCGCGCCGGGCCCGCCCTTGAACAGCGTGTCGCCGCTGAACAGGACGCCGAGGTCGGGGGCGTACAGGCAGACCGCGCCCGGCGCGTGGCCGGGGGTGTGGAGCACCTCCAGCGCGATCCCGCCGACCTCGACCTTCTCGCCGTCGGCCAGGGGTTCGTACGGCACCTCCTGGCCGTACACCTGGTCCCAGAGGACCTGGTCGGCGGGGTGCAGCCGGATCGGCGCCCCGGTCAGCTCGGCGAGCTCCTGAGCGGCGTTGATGTGGTCGTTGTGCGCGTGCGTGCAGAGGACTGCCTTGACCGTCCGCTCGCCGACGCGGTCGGCGATGGCCCGCGCGTCGTGCGCCGCGTCGATGACGACCACCTCGCGGGCGTCGCCGACCAGCCAGACGTTGTTGTCGACCTCCCACGTGCCGCCGTCGAGCGAGAACGTCCCCGAGGTGATGACCCTGTCGATCATCTAGAGGACCACCACCGAGCGCAGGACCTCGCCGCGGTGCATCTTGGCGAAGGCCTCCTCGACCTCGTCCAGCGCGATGGTCTCCGTCACGAACTTGTCGAGCGGCAGCCGCCCCTGCAGGAACAGGTCGATCAGCATGGGGAAGTCGCGCGAGGGCAGGCAGTCGCCGTACCACGAGGACTTGAGCGAGCCGCCGCGCCCGAACACGTCCAGCAGCGGCAGCTCCAGCGCCATCTCGGGCGTCGGCACGCCGACCAGCACGACGGTGCCGGCCAGGTCGCGGGCGTAGAACGCCTGCTTGTACGTCTCGGGGCGGCCGACGGCCTCGATGACCACGTCGGCGCCGAAGCCGCCGGTGAGGTCGCGAATCGCCTCGACCGGGTCGTTCGCCCGCGAGTTGACCGTGTCGGTGGCGCCGAAACCGCGAGCCCATTCGAGCTTGCTGTCGTCCACGTCGACCGCGATGATCTTCGCGGCGCCGGCGAGCGACGCGCCCAGGACCGCCGCGTCACCCACGCCGCCGCAGCCGATGACGGCGACCGTGTCGCCCCTGGAGACGTTGCCCGTGTTGAGCGCGGCCCCGAGCCCGGCCATGACACCGCAGCCGAGCAGCCCGGCCACCTCAGCGGGCGCGTCGGCGGAGACCTTGGTGCACTGCCCCGCGGCGACCAGCGTCTTGCCCAGGAACGCGCCGATGCCCAGCGCGGGCGAGAGCTCGGTGCCGTCGGCCAGCGTCATCTTCTGGGCGGCGTTGTGGGTGTTGAAGCAGTACCACGGACGCCCGCGCAGGCAGGCCCGGCACTGGCCGCACACGGCCCGCCAGTTGAGGATCACGAAGTCGCCGGGCGCGACCCCGGTGACGCCCTCGCCCACCGCCTCGACCACGCCCGCGGCCTCGTGCCCGAGCAGGAACGGGAAGTCGTCGTTGATGCCGCCCTCCCGGTAGTGCAGGTCGGTATGGCAGACCCCACAGGCCTTGACGGTCACCACCGCCTCCCCTGGTCCGGGGTCGGGCACCAGCACCGTCTCGACCGACACTTCCTGGCCCTTACCTCGGGCGATGACTCCCTGCACTTCGTACGGCATGGCAGCCATCTTGTGTCAAGGGGATGATCTCCGCAAGGCGTAGGGCTGCACCATCCCGATCCCCCGGGCCGGCCTGCGCCGGATCCTGCGGAGCTCGAAGCCCGTCTCGCCGTCGAGACCCTCGGCCAGTTCGGCGTCCACGACGATGGTGCCCGGCCGGGCGATGGCGGTGAGCCGGGCGGCAAGATTTACCGTCGTGCCGAAGACGTCGCCCATCATGGGCAGGACCGGCCCGTAGGCCAGGCCGATGCGCAGGTCACCCGGCTCCACCAGGTCGAGCGCGATCGCCGCCGCGTCGGCCGGGGTCTGGGCGGTGAACAGGACCTCGTCGCCGAGCGTCTTGACCAGCCGGCCGCCGTGCGCGGCCACCACGTCGGAGGCCCGCGCCTCGAACCCCTCGACCAGCGCGGCCAGCTCCCGCTCGTCGAGCTCGCGGGCGCGCCGGGTGAAGGAGACGAGGTCGGCGAAGCCCACCGCGATCGACACGCGGGCGGGGATGTTCTCCTCGTCGAGGTCGGCGACGGACAGCAGCCGGGTGCCGGCGGCGGCCAGCTGGGCCCGCCAGACGTGGATCAGCACCTGCTCGAAGTCGGGCAGCAGCTGCCGGGCCGTGTCGAGCACCCGGCCGAGGTCGTCGTCGGAGGGCCGCTCGCCGGGCGGCAGCATCGCGCCGATCATGATCTCGGCCTGCCACTGGGCCAGCCTGGCCGTGGTCTGGCCGAGCGCGCGGGCCATCCTGATGACGGTCGGCTCGTCCAGCAGGCCGTTGTCGAGCATCCCGCTCACCCGCCGCAGCGCGTCGACGTCACCGTCGGAGAAGGCCACCGCGTCGTCGGCGAGCGAGGCGAAGCCCAGCGCCCGCCAGATGCGCTCGGCCAGCGCCGGCGACACGCCGGCCTCGGCCGACACCTCCGCCTTGGTGTGACGGGCGGGCATGCCGACCAGCAGCCGGTCGATCTCCTCAGCGGTGGGCCTGTTCAATGGCCGTCGATATCTCCGTCGGAGGCGTCCTCCAGGAGGCGGAACAGGTCGGTCCTGACGTCCTGGATGTGGGGGATGTCGCGCAGCGCGATCTGCCCCCGGTCGCCCGCCGACTCGACGGTGAGGGTGCCGCAGCCGAGGATGCGCTCGAAGAAGGTCTGGTCGGAGCTGACCGTGTTGACCTTGGCCATCGGGATCTCGTCCGTCGACTTGTTGAGCACGCCCGTGCTGATCGTGAAGCGGTGGGTGGTGAGCACGTAGCCGGTGTTCTTCCACTGCAGGTACGGCACGAACGACCAGACCGTCAGCAGGAGCACGGCGACGACGCCGACGGCGATCCTGGCGTAGTTGGCGTACTCGAAGCTGCCGGGGATGAGGAAGAGCGCCACGCCCGAGGCGGCGACGATCAGCACGAGCGCGATGAAAGGCACCACGAGCCGCTTCCAGTGCGGGTGGAACGACCTGATGCGTCGCTCACCCTGCGTCAAGTGGTGGTCGGGGAGGGTCATGGGCAAATGGTGCCACCTCCGCGCCCTCGCGGCTACGAGGACGCGCGAACGTGGACGACGTCGCCCGCGCTCAATGTGTGCCGCTGGCCCTGGGAGGTCACCTGGAGGTGTCCGGCCTGGTCGATGCCGGTCGCCTGGCCGGTCAGCACCTGGTCGCCGGGCAGCTCGATCCGTACCTCCCGCCCGATGGTGGCGCTCGACGCCTGGTAGGCGGCGCGCAGGCCGCACGCGTCGGCGTCGCCGCCCGCCTCGGACCAGTCGCGGTAGTGCCTCTCGACCTCTCTGAGCACGGCCCTGAGCAGCGGGTCCCGGTCCACGCAGGCGGCCTGCTCGATGGCCAGCGAGGTGGCCGTCTCCACGGGGAGTTCCTCGGGCTTGAGCGAGACGTTCAGGCCCATCCCGATGACCACGGCGTCCTCTGCCCGCTCGGCCAGGATCCCGGCCAGCTTGCGCTCGCCGATCAGCAGGTCGTTCGGCCACTTGAGCCGTACGTCCACCTCGGCCAGCCGGCGTACGGCCGAGGCCGCCGCCACGCCGAACAGCAGTGCCAGCCATCCTTGCGCGGCGATGGGCACCCGCGGGCGGAGCAGGGCGGAGACGGTCAGTCCTGAGCGCGGCGGCGCGGTCCAGGTGCGGCCCAGCCTGCCCCGGCCGGCCACCTGCGACTCGGCGACCAGGACCCGGCCCTCTTCCGCGCCCTGTCTGGCGGTCTCGGCGAGGTCGGCGTTGGTCGAGCCGGTGCTCTCGACGACGCTCACGCCGGTCCACAGGCTGCCGGGGCGTACGAGGGCGCGGCTGAGCGCCGCCTCGGACAGGGGCGGGCGGTCGAGGTCGGAGTAGCGCGAGTCCGGCATTCCTCCATCTTCGCCCAAGCTCGACTGTCCTCTGGCGCCCCACGCGGGTGAAGATGGGGAGATGAGCAGACGTCTGGATCCGCGTAACTGGGCCTCGTGGCGGCCGTTCGGCCTCGGGTTGCGCAAGCCGAACAACTATCTGGAACTGCTGAAGGCGTTTCGATCGGTCAAGGGCAACAGGCGTTACGCCTGGCGGATTCTCCAGCAGGGCACGTGCGACGGGTGCGCACTGGGCACGCGGGGCATGCGCGACTGGACGATGGACGAGATCCACCTGTGCAACATCCGGCTGCGGCTGCTGCCGCTGAACACGATGCCGGCGCTCGACGTCTCGCTGCTGGGCGACGTCTCCGGGCTGGCCGGTAAGAAGAGCGCCGAGCTTCGGGAGCTGGGGCGGCTTCCGTACCCCATGCTCCGGCGGGCGGGAGAGCCGGGCTTCCGGCGGATCTCGTGGGACGAGGCGCTGGGCGTGGCCGCCGGCGGGCTGCGGGAGGCGCGCTTCGGCGCCTACCTGACCAGCCGCGGCATGCCGAACGAGAACTACTACGTGGCGCAGAAGGCGGTCCGCGCGCTGGGCACCAACAGTGTGGACAACGCGGCGCGCATCTGCCACTCCCCCTCGACCGTCGCGCTCAAGCAGACGATCGGCGCGGCGGCCACCACCTGCTCCTACACCGACTGGATCGGCTCCGACCTGATCGTCTTCATCGGGTCGAACCCGTCCAACAACCAGCCCGTGGCGATGAAGTACCTCTACCACGCCAAGAAGGCCGGCACCCGCGTGGCCATGGTCAACGCCTACCGCGAGCCCGGCATGGACCGCTACTGGGTGCCGTCGAACGCCGAGTCCGCGGTGTTCGGGACGAAGATCACCGATGAGTTCTTCGGCGTGAACGTGGGCGGCGACATCGGCTTCCTCAACGGCGTGCTCAAGCACCTGATCGAGAACGACTGGGTGGACAAGGCGTTCGTCGACCAGCGGACCTCCGGCTTCGAGGAGGTACGTCAGGCGCTGGCGGAGCAGTCGTGGGAGGCCCTGGAGGCGCTGTCCGGGGCGAGCCGCGACGAGATGCTCCGGCTGGCCCGGCTGCTCGGCGAGGCGAAGTCGGCGGTGCTGGTCTGGTCGATGGGCATCACGCAGCACGCCTTCGGCGAGGACAACGTCCGGTCGATCGTGAACCTGGCCCTGGCGCGCGGGTTCCTGGGGCGCGACCACTGCGGGCTGATGCCGATCCGCGGGCACAGCGGGGTGCAGGGCGGGGCCGAGATGGGCGCGTACGCCACCGGCCTGCCGGGCGGCCTGCCGATCACGCCAGAAAACGCCGCAAAATTTACCGATATTTGGGGATTTGAGGTGCCGACGGCGCCGGGCCTGACCGCGACCGACATGATCGACGCGGCCCACTCGGGCGACCTCGACGCGCTCATCTCCTCGGGCGGCAACTTCCTGGAGGTGCTGCCCGATCCCGGCTACTGCCGGGAGGCGCTGGCCCGGCTCAAGCTCCGGGTGCACATCGACATCGTGCTGTCCTCGCAGATGCTGGTGCCCTCCGAGGGCGACGTACTGCTGCTGCCCGCCCAGACCCGCTACGAGATGACCGGCGGGGTGACCGAGACGTCCACCGAGCGCCGGATCATCTTCTCGCCCGAGATCGAGGGGCCCCGGATCGGCGAGGCATGGCCGGAGTGGAAGATCTTCGGCGAACTGGCCGCCCACACAAACCCCGAAATTTCGGCAAAAGTCCGCTTCACCGGGACCTCGCGAATCCGTGAGGAGATCGAGCAGGCCGTGCCGTTCTACCAGGGCATATCCGACCTCAAGGCTTTCGGGGACAACGTCCAGTACGGCGGGCGCCACCTGTTCGCCGACGGCCGCTTCAACACCCCTGACGGGCGCGGCGTGTTCTCCGCCGTCGAGCCGCCCGCGCTGGAGCGCCCCGACGGCACGTTCATGGTGGCCACGCGGCGCGGCAAGCAGTTCAACAGCATGGTCCACGAGCGCCTCGACGGCTTCAACGGCGCGATGCGCGAGGCCGTGCTGATGAGCCCCTATGACGCCGACCGCCTCGGCCTGCCCGACGGCACTCCGGTCGAGCTGCGTTCCGGCGAGCGTACGTACGGGGGCAAGATCCTCCGGGCCCCGTTGATGCCGGGCAACCTGCAGATCCACTGGCCGGAGGGCAACGTACTCCTCGACGAGGCCAGACGCTCCCCCCAGGCCAGGATCCCCGACTACAACGCGCTCGTCACCGTGCGGCGGCTATGACCGACCGGCTGACCCGCGTGGGTCCCACCACCCGCATCCGCGTCCGCGAGCTGTCCGGCTCCACGGTCCGCGACCGGCGCGACGACCTGGCCACCGAGGAACCGCTGGAGATCCGCCTCACCGCGCTGGACGGGACGCGCAAGACCGTCGCCATCACCATGCGCACCCCCGGCCACGACTTCGAACTGGCCGCCGGGTTCCTGCACGGCGAGGGCCTGGTCAAGCCCGGCGGGATCGCCGCCATCGCGTACTGCACCGACGAGGACCTTCCGCCGGAGGCCCGCTACAACACGGTCACCGTACGCCTGCACGGCGCGATCCCCGACCTGCCCACGCTGGACCGCCACTTCCTCACCTCCAGCGCCTGCGGCGTGTGCGGCTCGGCCAGCCTCGACGACCTGCACGACCGCTGCGCGCCGCTCCCCCGCGGCACCCTCGAACTCACCCCCGAGATCCTGTACGGCCTGCCGGACGCGCTGCGGGCGGGCCAGGGCGTCTTCGGCAAGACGGGTGGCCTGCACGCGGCAGGGCTGTTCCGGCCCGACGGGACGCTGGTGGCGCTCAGGGAGGACGTGGGCCGGCACAACGCGGTGGACAAACTGGTCGGCTGGGCATCACTCGGCCAGCGGCTCCCCCTGACCGAGCACGTGCTGATGGTCAGCGGCCGGGCCAGCTACGAGATCATGCAGAAGGCGCTGACCGCGGGCGTGCCGGCCGTGTGCGCCGTGTCGGCCCCCTCGTCGCTGGCCGTGGACCTGGCCAGAGAGTTCGGTATGACGCTCGTCGGGTTCCTGCGCGGGCAGCGGTGCAACGTGTACGCGGGACAGGAGCGGATTTTTGCGGAATAAAGCGTTCCGTTCTGCTATAGTTAGAACAGAACAACCCGTTCCGACAAGGAGCCCGCGATGAGCGTTCACCCCTTCCGCATCGAGATCCCCCAGGCCGACCTCGACGACCTGCGGACCCGCCTCGCCATGACCCGCTTCACCGACGAGATCGCGGACGCCGACCAGGGCGTGGGCGTGGAGCGGGTACGCCGCCTGGTCGGCCACTGGCTCGACGGCTTCGACTGGCGGGCCCAGGAGGCCAGGCTCAACGCCTACCCGCAGTTCACCACGGAGATCGACGGGCAGAACATCCACTTCATCCACGTCCGCTCCGCCAACCCCGACGCCCTGCCCCTGATGGTGACCCACGGCTGGCCGGGCTCGATCGTCGAATACCTCGACGCCATCGAACCCCTGTCGCGGCACTTCCACCTGGTCGTGCCGTCACTCCCCGGCTACGGCTTCTCCGGCCCGACCACCGAGCTGGGCTGGAACAACCAGCGCATCGCCCGGGCCTGGGCCGAACTGATGTCCCGCCTGGGCTACGACCGCTATGGCGCGGTGGGCAACGACGCGGGCTCGATGATCTCCCCCGAGCTCGGCCGGCTCGCCCCCGAGCACGTCGTCGGCGTCCATGTGACGCAGCTGTTCTCCTTCCCCTCCGGCGACCTGGCCGAGTTCGCGAACCTGAGCGAGGAGGACCAGGCCGGGCTGGCCGTGCTCGACTGGTTCTGGAAGGAGAAGGGCGCCTTCAACGTGCTGCAGTCGCAGCAGCCGCAGACGCTCGCCCACGCCATCACCGACTCACCCGCCGGGCTGGTCGGCTGGCTCGCCCAGCTCTTCGACGAGGACCTGGACGACGACTTCGTGCTGACCAACGCGGCGATCCACTGGTTCACCGGCACCGCCGGCTCGGCCCTGCGCCTGTACTGGGAGAACGCCCGCGCCGAGGCACCGAAGGAGCCCACCACCGTACCGACCGCGCTGGCCATGGCGGAGGGCGACTTCAGGTCCATCCGCGCTTTCGCCGAGCGCGACCACACCGGCATCGTCTCCTGGAAGACTCTGGAAGCCCCGGCCCACGGCCACTACACGGCCCACACCGCCACAGAGGCCATCACCGCCGACATCAGCGCCTTCTTCGACGGCCTCCGCTGAGCGTTCGGCAAGCAAGAAGCGGCCCGATCACACTCCTGTGACCGGGCCCCTCACTTACGTATATGTTCCGTGCAGCATCGCGCCACATCCACACGTATCTGGTCGAACGATCGGTTGCGGCCCACCGGCCTGTCCAGCACACCAAGCTTCGCCGCCCGATCGAGGATCTCGGGAGCATCGGACTCGCGGTAGCGGCGGCCGGCTCCACTGACCTCGTTCATCAAGATCTTCTTGGGGTCTGGGAGCCGCCCTGTGTCCTTGCCCTTGTGCTTGGCGGGGAGAGACCAGGACGCGGCGATGGCCGACAGCGCATCGGGGAAGAGCAGCAGCCAGGCTTCGATCTCCGACACCGCGAGGGCGTAGTGGACGTTGCCGAGGGCGGATTCCAGTGCCTTCTGGACGCGTTCGCGGATGATCGGATAGGCATCGCTATCGGTGTTGTCGAGGTCCTCGTGGACGAAGACGCATGCCACGCTGGTGTCATCCCGTACAGCTCGCGCCCGCACCTTGCTCGCCAGGGTCTCCGCGCGGGCGGCGAGGTTCGCGTCACTGGCCTGGTGCAACCGCACCTTGTCGTTTATCTCCACAATCCGGCCCGCCATCTGCGGGCAAAACTCCTCCAAGAGCACACGCAGGGCGAGGCGGTCGTTCCTGTCCTCTCCCGCTACGACCACGACAGGCTTCTTCGTGGGCCGGACACGGGTGCCTCCCCGCCGGCTCACAGATCGCCACCCAGCACTCCGGAAAACCACAGCTCGCCAAGCGGGAGTCCTTCGCTGGCCCGGACGATCTCCTCGACCTTGACCGTGGAGATGGCCGGGATCAAGGAGGAACCGTCGTCACCACGCTCGCAGATCACGACCTCCTCGGGCTTGAGCCGGTCGGCGAGAGCGGGAGAGTGGGTGGCGATGATGAACTGGGTCTTCTCACTCGCCTCCCGGACCCGTTCCACCAGCAGTTCGAGCGCCTGTGGGTGAAGACCGTGGTCGATCTCCTCAACGCAGGTCAGTGCGGGTGGAGCGGGGTCGTACAGCATGGCCAGGAGGCCAAGCAGGCGGATGGTTCCGTAGGAGGCATCAAGCAGGGAGGTGGGTTCGCGCAGGCCACGCTCCCTGAGTACGACCACGACCGAGTGGGCTCCCCCGGACGGATAGTCGAAATCGAGAGATTCGACTTGGGGAAGCGCCTCCACGGCGTCGGCCTGGAGCCGACTCCACGCATCCTCATCCGAGTTTCGGAGGGCGAGGAGGAAGGCCGCGAGATTGGCGGCGTTGTCGGCGATCGGTTCTTGCCCGCCACGATGCACCCGCGATGGCATGCTCGCTTTGGAGACGTCAACGTCGAAGACCCTGAAGGCCCGCAGCATGTCCGCCACGAGGGTGGGCGCCATGCTGAACTTCTTTTCCGCCAGTCGGGGGAGTGTGGAAAGTCCACTACTCAGGGGCTGGATGCCAACCTCGTCCGATTTCCGGTCGGCGGTGCCGACCCCGAGCGGCGGCCATTCGGAGCGACTCTCGAAGCCGCCTTGGCCGAGGGTCCGTAGCTGAGCCTTCGCCCTCGTCCCTTCCACGGTGATGGTCCGCAACCGATGCTGCACGTCGGCGGACCTGAAAACCTCCTCCCTGGCGAGAGGAGCATTTGTGATCTTCAATACGTATTCGTCGGGAGCCCCGGCCAAGGAGGAAGACCACGCTCCTTTGATCCCGATGAGAAGATGGTCAGGCCGATCGGCGCCGCCCCTGAACACCAGCTCTTCGAAGCCACCACGGGCGGCCAGAACAGGCTCCAGGTCGGTCCTGACGATGTCGGCGAGGAACTCGAAAACCTTCAGCACATTCGTCTTACCCGCGCCATTCGGCCCGACCAGCACGTTGACGGGCCCGAGGGGCATGGTGATCTGTCGCAGACTGCGAAAGTTCTCCACCCGTAGTTCGGAAAGCCGCTGCTCCGCCATGCTGGTCATCTTCTCATCCGGGAGGCGTCTCAGCCGGTGTTCTGCAGGCCCGCCGCCACCCCGTTGACCGAGAGCAGGAGCAGCGTCGAGAGGCGTTCGCGTTCGTGGTCCGACAGTGTGCCGGTGCGCATGGCCGTCAGCGCGCGGAGCTGCAGGTGGGACAGCGCGTCCACGTACGGGTCGCGGAGCTGGACGGCGCGGGAGAGGACCTTGCGGTTCTCCAGGAGGCGGGTGTGGCCGGTGACCTGCAGCACCAGGCCGCGGGTCCGGTCATACTCCTCCATGACCTGCCGGGCGAAGTCGTGGCGGCCGCCGAGTGCCAGGTAGCGTTCGGCGATCGACCGGTCGGTCTTGGCCAGGGACATCTCCGCGTTGTCGAGCATCGCGTTGAACAGTGGCCACTCGGCGTAGGCCGCCTTCAGCTCGTCGAGTGAGGCGACCGCGGCCAGGCCGGTGCCCAGGCCGTACCAGCCGGGCAGGTTGACCCGGGTCTGGGCCCAGGCGAAGACCCAGGGGATGGCGCGCAGGTCGTCGAGTGAGCGGGGGGCGCCCAGGCCGCGGCGGGCGGGGCGGGAGCCGAGGCGCAGGGAGCCGATCTCCTCCAGCGGGCTGACCAGGGCGAACCACTCCGGGAAGCCGGGGGCTTCGGTGAGGGAGCGGTACGCCTGCTCCGAGGCCGTGGCCACCTGCTCGGCGAGCGAGCGGAAGCGGTCGGCCGCGGCGGCGGTGCGGGAGCCGACCGTGGGTGAGGAGGCCATCAGCACCGCGTTCGTGACCTGCTCCAGGTGGCGGCGGGCGATGGCGATGTGGCCGTAGCGGGCGAAGATAACCTCGCCCTGCTCGGTGACCTTGAAGCGGCCGGCGACCGAGCCGGGCGCCTGGGCGAGCACCGCGCGGTTGGCGGGGCCGCCGCCACGGCCGAGCGCGCCGCCGCGGCCGTGGAACATGCGCAGCTTCACGTCGTGCTCCAGGGCCCAGGCGGTCAGCTGCTCCTGCGCCTCGTACAGGCGCAGTGTCGCGGCGGCCGGGCCGAGCTCCTTGGCCGAGTCGGAGTAGCCGAGCATGATCTCCATGCGCCGGCCGTTGGCGGCCAGCCGCTCGCGCATCGCCGGCAGCTCCAGCATGCCGGACAGCACGTCCGGGGAGTTGGCCAGGTCCTGGCCCGACTCGAACAGCGGCACCACGTCGAGCACCGGCGCGCGCTTGCCGAGCGCGTGCTCGGCCAGCGCGTAGACGGCGGCGATGTCGTCGGCGGAGCGGGTGAAGGAGACGACGTAGCGGGAGCAGGCCGTGACGCCGAACCGCTCCTGGATCCAGGCGATCACCCGGATCGTGGCCAGCACCTCCTCGGTGCGCTCCGACAGCTCGCCGCCCGCCCTGATCTCCTCCAGCGCGGCGGCGTGCACCTGGGAGTGCTGGCGTACCTCCAGCTCGGCCAGGTGGAAGCCGAACGTCTCGACCTGCCAGATGAGCTGCTGCAGCTCCCCGTACGCCTGACGCGCGGCGTTGCCGGAGAGCGACTCCTGGGCCAGGCGCAGGTCGGCGAGCAGCTCGGCCGGGGCGCGGTAGGCGAGGTCGAGGTCGCGGCGGAGGGTGGCGGCGATGCGGGCGGCCACGAACATCAGCCACTGCCGGTGCGGCTCGCTCGGCGAGCGGGTGGCCATCTCCGAGACCACCTCGGGATGGGCGTCGACGGCCGCGGCCAGCGCCGCCCTGAGCTCCGGCGACGGCGGCGCGAACTGCTCGGCCGAGGTGAGCGTGCGGGCGATGCGCGTGCAGGCCGTCTCCAGGGCGGTCAGCACGTGGTCGGACTGGATCTGGACGGTCTCGCGGGTGACCTTGGCGGTCACGTTGGGGTTGCCGTCGCGGTCGCCGCCGATCCAGCTGCCGTAGCGGATGAAGGGCTTGGCCAGCGGCGGGCGGGTGCCGGTGCCCTCGCCGAGCGCCGCGTCGAGCGAGCGGTAGACCTGCGGCACCATGCGGAACAGCGTCTCGTCGAAGGCGGCCATGGCGGTGCGTACCTCGTCGAGCGGGTCGAGCTTGGTGGAGCGCAGCTGGGCCGTACGCCACAGCAGGTCGATCTCCTCCAGCAGCCGCCGGCGGCTCTCGGCGCGCTCGGAGGCGCCGCGCCCGGCGGCGTTGTACTCGCTGAGCTGGCCGCTGACCCGCTGGATCGCGGTGACGACCGCGCGCCGGCGCGCCTCCGTCGGGTGCGCGGTCAGGACCGGATGCAGCTCCAGCCCTTCGACCAGCTCGGCGACGCGCTCGTGTCCCAGCTCGTGTACGGCCTGCGCCAGCGACTCCCGCTCCACCCGGCCCTCGGTGTCACGTTCGCGCAGGATGCGGATGCGGTAGTGCTCCTCGGCCAGGTTGGCCAGATGGAAGTAACAGGTGAACGCGCGGGCGATCTGCACGGCCCGGTCGATCTCCCACTGCGCGACCATGGCGGTGATCTCGTCACCGGTGACCTCGCCCCTGCGGGCGGCGATCACGGCCTTGCGCAGGCGTTCGACGTCGGCCAGCAGATCCTCGCCGCCCTGCTCGGCGATCACCTGCCCGAGCAGCTTGCCGAGCAATCGCACATCATTGCGCAGCTCATCGGGCATCTCGGTGACCGCGGCACTGCGACGCTCAATCCCCTGGTCAATCATGCTTCCACGGTATCCACAAGCGTGGAATGTCCGGAAGGCGGTCTCACGTATTGGACTAGACCAATGCTCAGGTGGGCCGCGACACCGCGGCGAGCAGCTCGGGGAGCCGGGGAAAACCGATCTTCGCGCCGAGCCGCCGGCCCAGCGCCTCGGCCAGCAGCCCGTAGAACGGCGCGAGCACGGACACCCAGAGCAACCCGAAGAGCAGCGGCACCACGAACGGCAGCGACAGGAGGGAGATGCCCAGCAGCGCGCCCAGGCCGGAGACGAACGCCTGGCCGCCCTGACCGGGCGCGGCCCCGCTGAAGGCGTTCATCCGTTCGGGCACGGTGTAGGGGATGACGACGCTGGTCACGGAGCCGACGCCGAACCCGGTCCCGAGCGCGCCCAGGCCGATGAGCACCGCTGGAAGGATCGACTCGGGGTGGCCGGCGACCAGCCCGGCGCCGACGGCGATCAGCGCGAGCAGCGGCGCCGCGACCAGCGCGCCGGCCAGGTGGCGCCCGGCCAGATCGGTGCTGAGACCGCGCTCCGAGCCCATGGTCACGGCGTTCATCCAGAGCGAGCGGCCGTCGATGCCGAACGAGTTCACCGACTGCAGGGCGATCATCATCCCGGCCGAGGTGGTGAGCAGGATCGGCATCGACGCCCCGGCCTCTCCGGAACGGGTGAACGAGAAGCCCACCACGACGGCCACCAGGACGGAGGAGAACCAGCCGACCCGGTAGCGGGGCTCGCGCCTGATGTACTTGAGCTCCTTGGTGACCACGGCGGCCAGCGGCCCGCTCGGCACGAACCGGTCGACCAGGCCACTCCCCCTGCGGACGGAGGCCGCGCGGGTGGAGGAGTCGGGTGTGACCAGGGCCCGGCTCAGCGCCTTGATCCACAGCCAGCCGACCACCACGACCACGAGGGCCACGACGACGAGCTCGGCCAGCCCGGTCAGGCCGCCGTCGGCCATCGCGTGCGCGGCCATGCCCGAGGGCGTCCACCTGAGCAGGGCCGAGACCTGGCGCAGCATCCCCGCCAGGTCGCCGATGTTGCTGTTGAGCAGCAGGTTCGGCAGTTGCGCGAGCAGCACGACGAAGATCGCGGCCACGGCCAGCACGTCCCGGCCCCGCCTGGTACGCAGGGCGCTGGACAGCGCCGTGGTGACCAGCCGGGAGGCGACCAGGCAGAGCGCGAACTGCAGGAGCACGGCGACGATCCCGAGCAGGACGCCGCCGACGCCGGTGGCGAGCCCCACCAGGGCGCCCGCCGTGACGATCAAGGTGGCCAGCGGCCAGACGCCGGTGGCGGAGGCGGTGAACATGCCGACTGCGAGCCGGTGGGTGGGCAGCGGGAACAGTGACAGGCGCGCCGGGTCGAGCGTGTCGTCCAGGCCGAACGCCAGCAGCGGCACGACCATCCAGCCGATGAGCATGACCGAGAACACCACGATGACGATCGACGCCGCGACGTCGTGCGGCGCCAGCCGGAGCAGGCTCATGAGCAGGAAGCCGATGACGCTCACGAACACGGACATGATGAGGGTGAAAATGAAGCCGAGCTTGCGCTGGATGTCACCGCGGAGGTTGCCGGCCAGCAGGCGGAGCTTGAGCTGGGCGAAGAGCGCGACAGTGTTCACGCCGGCTCCTGCTTGCCCCGGCCGAGCCAGGTCAGACCCGAGTCGCCGTTGTCGCGCGGCCCGCCGACCAGCTCCAGGAACGCCTGGTTGAGGCTGCGGCCGGCGCGTACCTTCTCCAGTGGGCCCTGGGCCACGATGTGCCCGGCGCTCATCACCGACACCCAGTCGCACAGCCGCTCGACGAGGTCCATCACGTGGCTGGAGAAGATGACGGTCGAGCCCGAGGCGGTGAAGCGCCGGAGCACCTCGGTGAGCGTGTTGGCGCTGACCGGATCGACGCCCTCGAACGGCTCGTCGAGGAAGAGCACGGAGGGGTTGTGCAGCAGCGCCGCCGCCAGGCCGATCTTCTTGCGCATGCCGGTGGAGTAGTCGACGACGAGCTTGTCGGCGGCGTCGGTCAGGTCCATCACCCGCAGCAGCTCGCCGGCGCGCTGCTCGACGTCGGCCTTGGCGATGCCGCGCAGCCTGCCGTTGTAGAGGAGTAACTCGCGGCCCGACAGGCGTTCGAACAGCCGCAGCCCCTCCGGCAGCACGCCGATGCGGGCCTTGACCTCGACGGGATCGCGCCACACGTTGAAGCCGTCGATCTCGGCCTGGCCCCCGTCGGGGCGGAGCAGCCCGGTGATCATGCTCAGGGATGTCGTCTTGCCGGCGCCGTTGGGGCCGACGAGCCCGGCGAAGCTGCCCGCCGGGACCACGAGGTCGATGCCGGCCACCGCGATCTGCGGGCCGTATCGCTTGAACAGGCCGTGCGTGTGAACCGCCTCCGTCATGGATCCACTGTAGGAGCCGGGTTAATGTTGCGCGCATGACTGCTGCCGAGGCCGTACCGGACCCGCCGGACATTCACACCACCGCGGGAAAGATCGCCGACCTGGAGCGCCGGCTCGACGAGGCGGTCCACGCCGGCTCGGCGGCGGCCGTGGCCAAGCAGCGCGCCAAGGGCAAGATGACCGCGCGGGAACGGGTGCTGGCGCTGCTGGATGAGGACTCGTTCGTGGAGTTCGACGAGTTCGCCAGGCACCGGTCCACGATGTTCGGGCTGGAGAGCAGGCGACCGTACGGCGACGGCGTGATCACCGGCCACGGCACGATCGACGGGCGCCAGGTGTGCGTGTTCTCGCAGGACGCGACCGTGTTCGGCGGCTCGCTCGGCGAGGTCTACGGCGAGAAGATCGTCAAGGTGCTCGATCTGGCGCTGAAGACCGGCTGCCCGATCATCGGCATCAACGAGGGCGGCGGCGCCCGCATCCAGGAGGGCGTGGTCGCGCTCGGTCTCTACGCCGAGATCTTCAAGCGCAACGTGCACGCCTCGGGCGTGATCCCGCAGATCTCGCTCATCATGGGCGCCGCGGCCGGCGGGCACGTCTACTCCCCCGCGCTGACCGACTTCGTGGTGATGGTCGACCAGACGTCCCAGATGTTCATCACCGGGCCCGATGTGATCAAGACGGTGACCGGCGAGGAGGTCACGTTCGAGGAGCTCGGCGGCGCGCACACGCACAACACCAAGTCGGGCGTGGCCCACTACCAGGCCACCGACGAGAGCGACGCGCTCGACTACGTCAAGGCGCTGCTGTCCTACCTGCCCTCCAACAACCTGGACGAGGCGCCGGTGTTCGAGGGCGCCGGCGATCTGGAGCCGGATCCCGAGCTCGACCTGCTGATCCCGGACTCGGCGAACCAGCCCTACGACATGCACCGGGTCATCGAGCACGTGCTCGACGACGGTGAGTTCCTGGAGGTACACGCGCTGTTCGCGCCCAACGTGGTGGTCGGGTACGGCCGGGTCGACGGGCAACCGGTGGGCGTGGTGGCCAACCAGCCCATGCATTTCGCCGGGTGCCTGGATATCAACGCCTCCGAGAAGGCAGCCCGTTTTATTCGAACATGTGATGCTTTTAATATCCCAATCCTGACTTTTGTAGATGTCCCGGGATTCCTCCCAGGGACCGATCAGGAATGGAACGGAATCATCCGCCGCGGCGCCAAGCTCCTCTACGCCTACGCCGAGGCGACCGTGCCACTGGTGACGGTCATCACCCGCAAGGCGTACGGTGGGGCGTACGACGTCATGGGGTCCAAGCACCTGGGCGCCGACGTCAACCTGGCGTGGCCCACGGCGCAGATCGCGGTCATGGGCGCGCAGGGTGCCGTCAACATCCTCTACCGGCGCGAGCTCACCGCGGCGGGCGACGATGCCGACGCCGAGCGGGCAAGGCTGGTGACCGAATATGAGGACACGCTGGCCAACCCGTACATCGCGGCCGAGCGCGGCTACGTCGACGCGGTGATCAGACCCGCCGAGACCCGGGCTCAGGTCGTCAGGGCGCTGCGGGCGCTACGCAACAAGCGGGCCTCGCTGCCGCCGAAGAAGCATGGGAACATCCCGCTATGAGCGCCTATCTGCGGATTGTTCGTGGGGACGCCACGCCGGAGGAGCTCGCCGCTCTCGTGGCCGTTCTCGCCACCCGGCAGGCCGCGCCGGAGCCGGCGGTCGTACCGCGAAGTCAAACATGGCGAAACCCGGCGAGAGCGATGCGTAAGGCAGCCGCACCGGGGAAGTCGGGTTGGCGGATGAGCGCCCTACCGAGATAGATCCCGGGAATCGGGTGTCAAGTTCTCGAGGAGTTGGGACTATCTAGAGAAAGTAGGCGTATATAGTCAGCCGATCAACTAACCGCGGCCTGGAGGACACATGGCCATCCCAGACCTCATGCCGCATGCTGTGGCAGCGAAGTACGCCGTCCTGGTGGACGTCGGTTATCTCTATGCTGCCGCAGGCGAAGTGCTGCTGGGCGCCAAGGAGCGCAAAGAATATCGAGTTGCCGCCGACGAGCTGATCCAGAGTCTACAGAAACATGCGCTGGAACGTATATCTGGCGAACTGCTGCGGATCTATTGGTATGACGCCGCTCGCGACCGTGTGCCGACCGTCGATCAGCGGGTCATCGCCCAGTTGCCCTGGGTCAAGGTACGGCTTGGCAACCTGAACGCCCGTGGCCAGCAGAAGGGTGTGGACGCGCAGATCAGGAGCGATCTGGAGGCCCTGGCCCGGCATCATGCGGTGACTGACACGATCTTGCTCGCCGGAGACGAGGACATGGTCCCCGCGGTGGAGGCGGCGCAGGCGTACGGGGTGCGCATCCACTTGTGGGGCGTCGAGCCGCCGTACGGCACCAACCAGGCCGAGCGGCTGGTTTGGGAGTCGGACACCGTGGAAGTGATCACTGCTGAATTCCTGAGGCCCTTTTTCAGTCGTGCTCCGCAACCTGTTCCGGTCGCCCCGCCGGTGACCGCTCCGTCGCCCGCGCAGGTGTTCGCCGGGCGCGCGCCCGTCAAGCCGCACGTCAAGCCCGGCCAGGTGGCCAAGCTCGGGCCCAGCCGGCCACGCGTCGAGGACGTGGGCGAGCACGTGGCACAGAAGTGGATACTCACGCGAGGCCGCGACAACATCCGCGACCTGCTGCCGGGGCCGATCCTGCCGACGGTCATCGACACCGAACTGCTCATCGAGGCGGAGAAGGAGCTCGGCCACTCGCTGCGGCCGTTCCCCGAGGCGCGGGTGTGGCTGCGCGACGGGTTCTGGGCGCGTGTCTACCGGGAGTTCGACCTGGGTGTGGGCGTCTCGTCCAAGTGACGTCTGATTTCCGCTGGTCGGTGGGTTTGACCTGCTGACCAGCGATTTAACGATCAGGTCCGATTCCCGCCAGTCGATGAGCCGGGCGAACGCATACGCTCGGTGTCATGTCACCACTTGAGCTCGACTTCGACTCCTGCTACCGGGCGGTCGCCGCCCGGGACGCCCGATTCGACGGGCGCTTCTACACGGCGGTGACCTCGACGCGGATCTACTGCCGTCCGATCTGCCCGGCTCGCACACCGGCCTCGCGCAACGTGCGGTTCTACCGGCACGCGGCGTCGGCGGAGGCGGCGGGCTTCCGCCCGTGCAAGCGCTGCCGCCCGGAGCTGTCCCCCGGCGATCCGGGGTGGGACCTGCGCGGTGACCTCATCGGGCGGGCGCTGCGGCTGATCGACGACGGGGCCGCCGACGAGCGCGGCGTGGCGGGGCTGGCCACGCGGCTGCACATCACCGAGCGGCACCTGCACCGGCTGTTCGTGGCCGAGCTGGGCGTGGGGCCGCTGGCGGTGGCCAGGACCAAGCGGCTGCTGCTGGCCAAGCAACTGCTGACCGAGACGCGGCTGCCGGTCACCGAGGTGGCGTTCGCGGCCGGATTCGGGAGTGTGCGGCAGTTCAACGCCACGATGCGGGAGACGTACGGGTTCACGCCCAGCGAGCTGCGCGCGACCGCGGGCGGTTCCTCAGGCCCCTCCGTCTTGGCGCCGCCATCCGTCGAGGTCGTCGCCGGACCCGCGACGCTCCGGTTGCGCCTGCACCGGCGGGAGCCGTACGACATCGCGGGCGTGCTCTCCTTCCTGACCTCGCGCGCGATCCCCGGCCTGGAGGTGGCCGGCCCGACGTCCTACAGCCGGGCCGTCCCCGGCGGGACGATCACGCTCACCCCCGAGCCCGGCCACATCGCGCTCGACGTCGCCGTGGACGACACCCGGCAGCTGGCCCGCATCGTGGCCCGCTGCCGCCGCCTGCTCGACCTCGACGCCGACCCCGACGCCATCGCGGCCGCGCTGGGCGAGACCTCTCTGCGCCCGCTCATCGAGTCCCGGCCCGGACTGCGGGTGCCGGGCACCTTCGACGGCTTCGAGCTGGCCGTGCGCGCCGTCGTGGGCCAGCAGATCTCCGTCGCGGGCGCCCGTACCCTGCTCGGCCGGATCGTCGAGCGGGCCGGGCGGCTCACCGAGCGCCCCGGCCTGACCCACCTGTTCCCCACCGCCGCGGAGCTGCTCGAGGCCGACCTCACGGGGCTGGGGCTCACCAACCGCCGTGTCGCGACGCTCAAGGAGCTGGCCATCGCCGTCTCCGAGGGCCGGATCGACCTCGACGGCGGCCAGGATCCGGGCGAGGCCGTGGCCGAGCTGCTCGACGTTCCCGGCATCGGCCCCTGGACCGCCAGCTATGTCGCGCTGCGCGCGCTGCGCGACCCCGACGCCTGGCCCATCGGCGACCTGGTGCTCAAGAAGCGCATGGCCTGCCTGGGCATTCCCGACGACCACATCGAACGGTGGCGGCCCTGGCGGGCCTACGCCGCCCTGCATCTCTGGAGCTCCTCATGATCGACGCCCAAGTCATGCCGACCCCGATCGGCCCGCTGTCCCTGCTGTGCCGCGACGGCGTCCTGGTCGCGGCCGGTTTCACCGCCGACCCCTCGGACATGTTCGTCCGGCTGTCGCCCGCGCTGCAGGCCGAGGGCCTGGACGTGGTCGACGATCTCGGCCCCGCCGCGCAGGCCGTACGCGACTATCTGGACGGCGACCTGCTGGCCCTGGACGCCATCCCGGTCGAGCAGCCGGGCACGGCCACCCGCAAGCGCCTCCACCAGGCACTGCGCGAGGTCAAGCCGGGCACCACGGTGTCGTACGCCGAGCTGGCCGAACGCGCCGGCATGCCCAGGACGGCGGCCCGCGCGGCCGGGTCGGCCTGCTCCCAGAACCTCATCGCCCCCTTCGTCCCCTGCCACCGGGTACTGCCCGGTTCGGGGGGCTATGGCGGCTACTACTACGGCGTACCGGTCAAGGAGTGGCTGCTCGCCCACGAGTCCGGCCGGCTCTAGCAACTCCCCGTCATGGCCCGGCAGCGCTCTGTACGATTGGGTGAATGGCCGGAGCACACGAATACAGGGGCGAGCCGGAGCGGACGCCGGCTCAGTTGATCCTGGGATTTCTGGACGCACGCGACATCTCGGTGCCCGAGGAGGCTCGGGCCCGCATCCGCACATGCACGGATCAGAGCCTCCTCGACCGCTGGACCGTCAGGGCCGTGACCGCGCTGAGCGTGGACGAGCTGTTCAGCTGAGCCGCCGCTTTCAGCGGTCCTCTGGCGTTGTCGTCAGGTGGCCGGGACGAGTTGGCGGCGGGCCTGCACGCCGGCGAGTCCCGCCACAGCCAGCCCGAGCAGCGCGGCGGCACGGTCGCGAAGGCGGCCACCCCGAACAGGGCCATGACGACCGGCACGGCACCGGGAGAGAACCCGCCGACGTCCGTCGTGATCGGCGAGATGAAGGTGATCACCGCGAACACCGGCGCGAACCCGAACACGGTCATGGCCAGCGCCAGCCAGACGCCGCCCTCGCGGAAGGTCGCCAGCTCGCGCGGCATCCCGCCGCCCTCGGGCCGCGGCTGGGCGGGCACGCCGATCAGCCCGGCGACGCCGATGGCCACCACGGCCCAGAACGTCGCCCGCCAGCCGAACGCCTGCCCGATCCAGGTGCCCAGCGGCACCCCGAGCACGTTCGCCAGGGTCAGGCCGGTGAACATGAGCGCGATGGCACTGGCCCGCTTCCGCGGAGCGACCAGGTCGGCGGCCACCACGGATCCGATGCCGAAGTAGGCGCCGTGCGCGAACGCCGACAGGAACCGGCCGACCATGAGCACGCCGTACGAGGAGGTGCTGGCGGAGGCGGCGGAGCTGCCGGAGCTCGCCCCGCTCGCCGCCGTCATCGCCTAAAACACTGTTTACGGCCGGACGTTGCTCTGCACCTCACCCACCGGCACGTCGCGGGTCGTCCCCACCTCGATCGGCGCGAACTGGACCGGCACCGCCTGGCCCGCCACCGTCACCGGCCACACGGTCGTCACGGTCATCTGGTAGACCTGCCTCGGCTGGTCGATCGACGAGCGCAGATACTGCACGCCACAGGTGAACGGGGCCCCCTTGGCGTACGGCTTGCCGGTGGCCCCGCACTGTTCGCGTACCTCGGCCCGGTCCTTGCCGGTGCCCGCGTCGATCTTGATGTCCTGGAGCGTGGCGACCACGGTCGCGCTCATGACGCCGGGCAGCGTCGCGGTCGCCGTACGCCGAGGCTGGCCGATGCCTTCTAGCCACACGAACGTCGGCAGGTTGACGAAGCTCTTGGCGTCCGGGCTCAGCTTGACCGTCGGCTCGGGCACGGTGATCGCCGCCCGCGCGATCTCGGCCAGCTGCGCGATGGTGATGCCGGAGGGCGGCGTGTCGTTCGGCGGTACGAAGACGAACAGTTCCAGCCCGGCCCAGCAGGTGGCGCCGTTGGGGTCGGACGCGTCGTAGGCGGGCGTCCACCAGTTCCCCGGTTGCCCCTTCTTGTCCTTGAACTGCTGGACGAACTTATTGAAACTGTCCTCGTCGGCCTTCACCCTGGCGAACTGGGTCTTCGAGTCCGTCTGGAACTTGAGCATCTCGTCGGCGCTGAGCCCCGGCTCGTACCAGCAGGGCCGTTTGATCCGGAAGCCGTCACGCTTGCCGCCCTTGCCCACGTCGCCGCTGAGCACGATATCGGAGTGCTTGAGGTTGACGAACGCCGTTCTGCCCTGCTGGCCCGTCCTGACCTCCGTGGTGGATTGAGGGCCGGGCGTGGGGTTGGCCAGCAGGAGCGACCCTGCCATGAGCACCGGGATCAGGGGATTCATCAGGTGCACCCTTCTTTGTCCTGGCGGAATTCCCTGATCCGCCACACACCGTCGTCGCCGCGATGCGCGAGCACGGTTTGGAGGTAAGGAGCGCGCACCCAGTCGGGCTGGGGCGCGACGGCCTTGCCGGTGGGCGTGGAGACGAGGCGTACGCCCCGCTCGTCCACGCAGGTGTCGACCTGGGCGCCCTTGCCCATGACCGACGTGATCCGCAGTCTGTAGAGACGCGCGACGCCGCGCGCCGACTCCTGCCGGTCGGCGAACCCGCGCACCCATTCGCCGGCCTGCGGAATCACCGACGGCTCGACATGACGCAGGTAGCCGGTGTCGCTGGTGACGACCGCCTTCCACCGCTCCACGTAGTAGTCGGCGAAGAGCCGCTGCAGCGCGCCGGCCGTCCCCTTCTCCACCTTGACCTTCAGCTCGTCGCCGACATCGACCGTCTTGCCCTGGGCGGGCGTGGGAGCGGGCGCCGCGGCGGTCTCGCCGGTGACGGGTGTCGCCACACCGCCGGGGGTGTACGGCCGGTCGGGCGGGCCGCAGCCCGCCGCGAGCAGGAGCGCCAGCATTACCGCCATCCGCCTCATGCCGTCGACTCCCTCACTATGTGGATGCGCCACGACGGCAGCAGCTCGTCGATCAGCGCCTCGGTCTCGGGCGCCATCCCGCCGCCATAGGGGTGGGAGGACGAGCGCCTGGTCAGCCCCTCGACGACCGTCCGGAGCCGCAGCATGTCCCCGGTGGCGTGCGTGGCCCGCAGCAGGTCGCGCCAGAGCCCCTCGTCGTCGGTGGCCAGCAGCAGGGCCGCGCGTACGGCCGCGACCGCGGCGTCCGGCTCGCCGTGCGCCAGCCGGAGCTCGCACAGCCGGTGGGCGGCGTCGGCGACCCCGGCCGCGACGTCGTACTCAAGGTCGTCGCCCGCCAGCCAGGCGTATCTCCCGAGCGGGCGCCCGCTCAGCAGCGGGCCTCTGACCAGGCCGAGCGCCTTCTCCAGGAGTACGGTGCGCGCCGTGGGATCGCCGTGCGAGCGGCGGACCAGCTCGCGGAAGAGTGCCCAGTCGGTGCGTACCGCGGGCCCCAGCCGCAGCCTGCCCGCCTCGTCGACGTGCAGGTGCTCGCGGCCCAGCCAGTCGACGACCCTGGCGATCGTGGCGTCCCTGACCATGGGCTGCACGCCGCGCGGCCACAGGACGCCGCCGAGCACGACGGGGTGTACGCCGCCGGGATGCGTGGCCAGGTAGACCAGCAGCTCGGTGGCCAGCGCCATCCGCCCCTCTTCGAGCGGGTCGCGGCCGACGATCTCGATGGGGCCGAGCATCCTGATCTCCACCGCGGGCGGCGCCAGCTCCTCCAGCGGCTCCGCCTCGGG
Source organism: Nonomuraea sp. NPDC049158 (assembly GCF_040648335.1). NCBI lineage: Bacteria > Bacillati > Actinomycetota > Actinomycetes > Streptosporangiales > Streptosporangiaceae > Nonomuraea > Nonomuraea sp. NPDC049158. The sequence goes on along the minus strand of NZ_JBEZDM010000005.1, from coordinate 294,707 downwards.
CACCGCCTCGCCGTCGAGTCGCTCGGCCGTACGGAAGAGGTCGATCAGCGCCTGGTAGTGGGGGCGCGGCAGCAGCTGGGCGGTCACCTCGAAGCCCAGCTCGGCGATCTTCGCCTTGCCGTCCTCGGTGATCTCCAGAGTCCAGGTGGCGTGCGGCACGTCGCCTGTCACCACGTATCCGGCGGTGTCCTTGCGGGCGAGCAGCGCCAGGCGGCGCGCCTCCTCGTGGGTGGGGGCCACGGCGGACAGCAGGTAGTGGGCGTCGCGCGGGCTGCCGGTGACGCGCCCGGTGAGCACCTCCTGGCGCGGAGCGGCGGTGGCCTCCAGCTCGGGCAGCACCTCGGCCAGACTGCCCACGGCCCTGATCCGGTCGGGCGCGATCGCGGTCAGCTCGTGGCCGAAGCCGATGAGCGTGATGCGCATCCGGTCGGACCAGCGGTTGGTCGCCAGCTCCACGGCCAGCGCCGCGAGCGCCGCGGTGGTCTGCGGGCCGCGGATGTTGATCAGGCCCTGCGCCGCCTCCAGGTCGATCAGCACCCGGCCGCTCTCGTCGGCGCCGAGCGAGACCAGCCCCGGGTACGGGGCGCCGCCGGACTGCTCCTCCAGCAGGCGGCCCTCGTGCGCGGCCAGCCGCCACACCTGGCCGCCGTCCTGGGCCGTCCACGGCGCGGGCGCGTCGCCGTCAGGCGGGTGGATCCACAGGTCGAGGTTGCGTGGCGACAGGTGGGCGGCGTAGACGGTCGGCGGGGTACGGCCCTGCGTGGCCAGCTCGGCGCCGAGCAGCCTGAGCCCGATGTCGAGGATGCGCGTGCCCGGCGCGTCGGCGCCCAGCCGCAGCGCGACCTCGGCCTTGGCCGCGTCGTCGCGCGGCCGGACGATGCGGCGGCCGAACGCGCGCCGCCACAGCTGCTCGCGCCGCCGCCTGGCCAGCACGACCAGCAGGCCGGCCGCGGCCAGCGACGCGGCGGCCAGGTAGTCGGTCAGGTCGACGCCGGGGCTCTGCACGACGGGCTGCTCGGCTCCGGTCTCGTGTCGCGCGTGCGCCGGCGCCGGCCCCTGCTTGACGCTGGAGGTCTGGCGCGCCTCGTCGGCGACCCGCTGGTGTTCGCCGTGCGACCCCGCCGGATGCTGCTTCAGTGTCTGGGCGCGCGCCTGGTTCACCGGCACGACGTGCGCGTGGCGCGCGTCCTCGGGCATGTCGAGCACCCAGCCCGGCCTGATCAGGTCGGCCATCCGCAGGCGGGTGCCGTCGGGCTGCTCCTTGTGCTGGTTGAGCCGGTAGATCTCCGGATATCGGCGACCGTCACCCAGGCACTTCTCGGCGATCTCCCACAGGCTCTCGTGGTGCCGGCCGTGGGGCGGCTGGACCACGTACACCTTCTTGGTGGCCTGCGCCTCCACCGGCTGCTCGACGATCGGCGCGGAGTAGGCGACCGTCGTCATGGGCGGCGCGGTGGGCGGCGGCGCGGCCAGCTTGATGAGGGGCACGACCATGGCCCCGGCGGTGAACAGCACCAGCACGGCCGAGACGAGCTTGTTGGCCAGCGCCTGGGACCCGCCGGACAGCGGCACCCTGGCGGGCATGCCCACCCTGCGTACGCCCGCGTAGACCTCGACGATCACGCACGAGAAGAACTGCAGCCAGGCCAGCCACACCAACAGCACCAGGACGGCCGTGATCGTGCTCGGCCCCACGCGGCTGTTGAGCACATCGAGATTGAGCAGTTCGGGAGAGATCGGCGGCCCGACGAACGTGAGCAGCGCGTACGGCACACCGCCGACGATCGCCACGAGCACCGCGAGCGCGCCGAGGCCGGCCAGCACGTCGCCCACGCTCCGCCTGGCCGGGATGCGCACGGGCGTCTGCCCGGGCCCGTGCGGCCGGCCCGCTGGACGCGCGGGGTCTCGCGTCGGCATCGGCTCTCCCTTCTCCGTGTTCAGGGTCCTGCGTGGTGGTGCTCTGATCCATCGAGTGAGCGGAATCGGTCTGGCTCACCTGGCCTGCGGCCCGGCCGTGGCCTCGCCCTCCATCTCGGTGCCGGGGAAGCCGATGGCCTGCAGGAAGAAGGCCGTCCAGCGCACCTTCACGGCGACGGTCACGCTGTCCTGTCCCTGCGCGACGGTGCACGTGCCCCTGGTCACGTCGGCGCTGCCCGCCGCCGCGACCACCTCGTCGGCCCGGTCGCACACCTGGCCGTCGCCGAGCAGCCGGATCTCGCCCGTCTCGTGGAGATGGTCGGCGTCGATCTGGTCGGCGCCCGCCCGCGCGGCCTGCTCGGCGACGTCGGCGGCCCGCAGCCGCGCGTTGATCGCCCCGCCGCCGTCGACGAGCAGCCCCGCCAGCAGGAACACCGCCACGGAGAACAGCACGGTGAAGACCGACATCGACCCGCGGTCGCGGCGGCTCACACGGTCACGGCGGCTCATTCGGTCGCGGCGGCTCATTCGCTCCTCTTGCATCGCTCCAGAGGCACGGCGGCTCATTCGGTTCTCCTGAACTGCTCCAGGGGCACCACCGAGGTGCCGGTCATCCGCTTGGTGCCGGAGAACCCCAGGAAGCTCAGGTCCAGCTCGCAGGTGACCTCGGCCTGCACCTGGCCGCCCTCCTCCCACTTGGAGCCGCCGAGGGAGACCGCCGGGCTCTGGCATCGCCCGTCGAGCGCGGCCTTGACGCTCCTGTCGGCCGCGTCGCCCGCGTCACCGAACGACCGCCGCACCGAGGCGGCCCGCGCCGCGTCCCGCGCGGCGCCGTTGACCTCGCCCTGCGCCTCGACCAGCCGGCCCGCCCCCGCCAGGAACATCAGGAACAGCAGGAAGACGGGCGCCAGCATGACCGTCTCCACGGCCATCGAGCCGCGCTCCCGCCGCCGGTTCTGGCTCGTCCGCAGCCGGTTCTGGCTCGTCCGCAGCCGGTTCTGGTTCATCCGCAGTCGTCACCCCCGTCGTCCGGGCGGAAGCACTCGACGGGGCCGCCCGAGGTGGCCGTGATCGTGAACGTGAGCTCCGGAAGGAGCGGGATGACCTGTACGGCGCTGCCGGTCACAGTGACGAAGCGCTCGTCGGGATCCTTCTCCGCGGTCGTGACCGCGGCGTTCGACAGCAGGCGGGGTCCGATGGCTCGGACGATGTCGGTGGCCTTGGTGGTGGCCGCGCCCTCCCAGTCGCCCGAGTCGAAGGGGGCCGACCTGGCCACCCTGGCGCCTTCCTTGGCGGCCGCTTCGGCCACCTGACGGCCGTGGAACCAGAGCGCCACCTGCACGATGAGCAGCACGACCGCCAGGATGACCGGCATCAGCAGGGCGAGCTCGATCACGGAGGCGCCGCGGTCGCGTCGTGCTCGGCGGCGCCGTCCCGCAGGTCGGCTTGGTCCCCGAGGTCGCCCGCGCGGGCGCCGGGCACCTGTCATGTGCGCCCGCCGGTCTGGCCGAAGCTGGTTTGGAGTTCGCTCTGCTTCCCCTCGACCAGCTGCTTGATCAGCGTGGCCAGGCCGAGAGCGACGCCGGCGATGATCGCGGAGATGATCACCCACTCGACCGCCGAGGCGCCCCGGCTGGGGGCGGTGCGGGCGCGCTGGATACGCACGCTGAGGCATGCCTGCAGGTAGATGACCCAGGGATGATTCATTAGGACCCCAACATCTTCATAGCGGCGGGATAACTGAGAAAGATCACGAAGCCCGCGCAGAGCAGCAGCTGGGCGACGAGCATCGACTGGGAGCGCTCACCGGCGCGGCCCTCGATCTCGGCCAGCTCGCGGCGGCGCAGCGTGGCGGCCCTCGCGGTCAGGGAGGCGCGGACCTTGGCGCCGTCGTCGGCGACCAGGCCGAGCGCGGCGGACAGGTCGCGCAGCTCGTCGACGTTGATCTCCTCGCCGAGCTGGCCGAGCGCCTGCCAGGGGGTGATGCCGACGATCCTGGCGCCGGCCAGCGCCTCGCGGATGCGCGACATCGCCCAGTTGGGCTGGTCACCGCTGACCGAGACCGCCATCATCAGCGCCTCGGGCACGCCGCGACCGCCCGCGAGGTTCATCGAGACCAGGTCGAGGAAGGCGCCGACGACGTGCCGGAAGTCGCGTCTCTTCGCCGCCGCGTCGCGTCGTACCTGAACGTCGGGCAGGAAGAAGAAGACCAGCGACACGAGTACGGCCGACCAGAACGGGACGGTCAGGGACGTACCCCAGCCCATCAGCGCCAGCCAGCCGAGCAGCACCGGGAACGCCAGCAGCCCGGCCGACGCGAGCAGCGCCTTGGTGGCCAGGTAGCCCTCGAACGACCGCCCGACCAGCGCCAGGTCGGCCTTGACCGACCGGACCTCCCACCCCCGCGCCTGGTAGAGGCGGGCCAGCCGGACGCCCAGGCCGCGGCGGAAGGCGGAGACCTCCTCGTCGGGCAGGGCGAGCTGGATGCGCGGCGCGTCGGCGTCCTCGCGGACGGCCTCGATCGCCAGCAGCCGCGACACGAGGCCGGGGCGGGCCGGGAACAGCGCCCTGAGCAGCAGGAACAGGCCGAGGCCCAGCACGCAGCCCGCCAGCACACCCTCAACCATGACCGCCCCCTCTGTCTCTATCCATTGCCGTCTCCCACGAGCAGGCGGGTGGGCTTGTCGAAGCGGGCGAGCCGCCGCATCCAGGCGAATCCGGCGCCGAACAGCCCCGCCACGACCGCCAGCACGGCCTGGCCGAGGAGGCCGCGGTATTCGCTGACGTAGGAGGGGTTGAAGACGACGAGCAGCCCGGCGAAGACCAGCGCGGTGATCACCACGATCTGGACGCTGCGCCTGGTGGCCCGGCGTTCGGCCTCGACGCGGCGGCGCATGTCCAGCTCCTCGCGGGCCGACACGGCCAGCGCCCCGAGCACGTCGCGCAGGCCGGGGCCGCGCAGCTTGGAGTTGAGTATCAGCGCGGCCACCACCAGGTCGGCGGAGGGGTCGTCGAGCTCGTCGGCGAAGAGCGCGAGCGCCTCCGGCAGCGCCATGCGGGTGTGCAGGCGGTCGACCAGGGCGCGCAGGTGCGGTTTGAGCGTGGGCGCGGCGGCCCTGATCGACGACGGGATGGCCTGTTCGAGCCCGGCCGCGCCGGCGATCGTGTCACGCAGCGACTCCGTCCAGGCGGCCAGCCCTTCGAGGCGGCGCATGGCGGCTCGTTCCTCGGCGGCGCCGCCCGACAGGCCGCGCCAGGCGAACACCAGCAGCACCGTGCCCACCGCCGCGACCGCCCAGCCCGTCACGACCAGCACCAGGGTGGCGGCCACCGCGGCGATCGCGGTGCGGGTGGTGAGCGTCTTGAGCAGTTCGCGCTTGGGGCGGGCGGGGCGGACGCGCATGCCGTACAGGGAGAGGAAGAACAGGAACAGTCCGCCGCCGACGAGCGCGCCGGCGAGCAGGGCGAGGGGATCGAGGTCGATCACAGCCAGCCTCCGGGGTTGTATCCGTGGGCGGCGAGCTCCTCCAGGCAGGAGACGGGGGCGTGGGGCAGGGCGGCGCCGTCGGGGCCCGGGATGAACACCTCGCTCGACAGGACGCGGCCGTCGCAGCCGTTGACCTCGCGGATGCTGGAGACGTAGCGCCGCAACGTGCCGCCGCGGCTGTAGTCGTTGCGCTTCTCGACGAAGACCACGAAGTCGATCGCGCCCGCGATGAGCATGTGGGTGGCGTCGATCGGCAGCCGCTCGCGGGCCTGCAGGGCGTAGGTGGAGATGCGGTTGAACACCTCCATGCTGGAGTTCGCGTGGATGGTGGACAGGGAGCCGTCGTTGCCCTGGGTCATCGCGTTGAGCATCGTGACGATCTCGTCGCCGAGCACCTCGCCGACGATCACCCGGCTGGGGTTCATCCGGAGCGACCTCCTGACCAGCTCGGCCATGCTGATCTCGCCCTGGCCCTCGGAGTTGGGCAGGCGCTGCTCGAAGGCGACGACGTTGGGGTGGAGCTCGGGGAACTGGTCGAGGCCGAGCTCCAGGGCTCGTTCGACGGTGATCAGGCGCTCGTGATGCGGGATCTCGTTGGCCAGGGCCCTGAGCAGGGTGGTCTTACCGGCGTTCGTGGAGCCGGCGATCATGATGTTCTTGCGGGCGCCGACCACCGCGCTGAGGAACCTGCCCACCTCCGGGCTCAACGTGCCGTTGCCCACGAGGTCCGACATGAACACCTTGCCCAGACGGGCGCGGCGGATCGAGACGGCCGGCCTGAGCGTGACGTCCATGACGGCGCTCAGCCGCGAGCCGTCGGGCAGGCGCAGGTCGAGCTGCGGGTTGGCGGTGTCGAACGGCCTGCTCGACAGCCCCGAGTAGGCCGCCAGGATCTGGATCAGCTCGATGAGCTCGTCATCGGACTCGGCGACCGGCTCCTGCATGAGCTCCTGGCCGTCGGCGTAGCTGACGAAGACGCGGTCGCAGCCGTTGATGTCGATGTTCTCGACCTCGGTGTCGTCGAGCAGCGGCTGGAGGCGGCCCACGCCGAACAGCGCGGCGTGGATCCCGGCCGCCAGCGCCTCCTCCTCCTCGACCGTGGGCGGAGTGCGGCCCAGGCCGATCTCGCCGCGCGCGTGCTCCTCCAGGACCTGGGAGATCAGCGCTCTGGCGAACTGGCGCTCGTCTTCGCCGGTCATCGAGACCAGGCCGTTGACCTGGTCGAGGCGGCGCTGGTGGGCCAGGCGGTCGCCGACTTCTTGGCGGAAGCGCTTGACCAGGGAGTGATCGATCACGGGCTGCTCACTCTCGCGAGGACGCGTGTCGTACTCCCGGTTGTACGTAGCGGACCTCTCGCGAGGTTGAATGCCATGCCGAAATTCATAGATTGCTCACCAGCCGTCCCGCGAGATCGCGCGCCGTGCGGATGAGCAGACAGCGGTCGAGGCGCCCGCCCCACTGGCCGCGCAGCAGCTCGGCGCCCTTGGGGTCGTGCGCGAGGCCATGGACGAACTTGACGCTCGGACCGACGATCCTGCGTACGTCGTCGATCGAGGAGCGGTAGTTGCGCGGGTCGGCGATCACGGCGACGCCGTGGGCCTTGGTGATGGACAGGCGTTCGCGCAGGTGGGCGACGTGGTCGAGGGTGGCCCTGGTGAGCAGTACGACCTGCTCGGCCTGCGCCATCAGGTCGCCGATCTGCGGATGGCCGCCGAGCCGGCCGCAGTCGGCGATCACGTCGGCGTCGGGGATGGCGGCCAGCGCCCGGCCCAGCGGACCCCACAGCCAGGTCAGCCCGGCCGCCTGCTCGCCGTGGGTGAGCCCGGCCAGCACGTCGAGGCCGCCGACGATCTTCTGGGTGTGCTGGTGGATCTGCGCGGGCTCCAGGCCGCGCCGGGCGGTCGCGGCCAGCGTGAGCAGGCCCTTGCCCGGGTTGAGCACGCCGCCGTCGGCCGCGGGCAGCCGGTAGGCGAGATCGCCGCCCGCGGGGTCGCATTCGGCGAGGAGTACGGGACGCGGCCACACCGCCGCGAGGGCCGTCGCGGCGGTGGTCACACCAGGCGCGCCCTTGTCGGCGGCCAGTACGATCAGCGCCACGTCAACTTACTCCGGGCAGGTCGGCCACGGCGATCTCACCGCTGGAGGCGTATTGGACAATGGTCTTCGCCGCCGGGGCGTCGACGATCACGGTGATCAGGATGGATCCGCCGGCTCTGCCGCCGTCGCTGACGCTCTCGACGAGGGCGCTCTGTGCGAGTACGCGGCTTTCCGCCTGGTCGGTGCGGCCGGGGACGTACACGACCTGGACCCGATGGCTTCTTTCCAGGCCCGCTGGGAACTGTCCCGGTTTCAGGGAGAGGCCCACCTTGGCCTTGCCGGGCACCAGCTCGCTGCTGGCTCTGACGCCCATGTTGTGGGTCAGCAGGGTGCCGGGCACGATCGTGACGGCCGCGAAGCTCTTGACCACCTCGAACCTCTGTGACCAGGAGACGTAGTCGAGACCGGTGTTGGCGATCTGCACCTCTTCGAGCGCGGCCGGGGTGAACTGCTGGCCGGCGCCGATCTGCTGGGTGACCCTGATCGCCGAGACGCGGTCGCCACTGCGCAGCACGAGCAGCGTCGTGGCGAGCGCGCCGCCGAGGATCAGGAGCACGGCGAGAGCGGCCAGGGCGGGTTTGCGTTCGCGGGGTGGCACGGGGAGCTTGCGCGAGGCAGGGCCGGACAACCCCGCCGTGTTGACGGCAGGCTTTTCACTGGTCCTCATGGGTGGGGGGCTCCCATTGTGAATTGTCGAATTCACGCCATTATGTGCACCCGCCGGTGGGGGCGGGGCTGGAATGCGAGGAACCATGCTCGTTTCGCAGGTGGCGTGGTGTCAACAAGAAATAATCAATGCCTATTGTTTACAGTGAGTTGACCTGGGTGGTTTTTCGGGATAAGCGCGGCGATGGCAGGACAGATCGGGGTTCTTGGGGAACCCTAACCTCGCTGACGTGGGCCGATCCACGATGCCTCTTTTTTCACACCATTCCCTTCCTTAACATGCGATGGCTGCTACGTCCTAAATGGGCAGCCAAATCATCTACTTTCCACAGGCCGTAATTACCGTCCGCGGTTATCCACAGGTCGGCCCATCCATGCCATTGCCGCCAACCTCGGGACCTACCCTTTGTTCTGGCGTTACCTTTGCGCCCAGGCCCGATCGAGGAGACGGCACATGCGGATCATGCTCACCGTGCTCGGCGAGCAAGGCGATCGTGACGTTGTGATCGAGGGTGACAACGGCGCCACGGTGGCGAGGGTGAGTGAAACCCTCAGCGGTCAGGCACCGCTGGCCGAGGTCGTCCGCCTGCCCAGGGCGCGCGCTCCCTACGGCATGTCGGCGACCGACCCCGGCGCCCGCCCCTCGGCGCGGCACACCCGGCCCGGCGGATCATCCGAGTCCGGCCGGTTCGACGCCCCCCACTCACCTGACGTCCCGGGCGCCCGCGATCCTGATCGGCGTGCGGTCGGCGGCGCGTCCATCCGGGATCGGGGCGACGGGCTTGGCCGGTCGGGCGACGGGTTCGGCCGGGCGGGCGCCGTGCTCTGGCGCAACGGGCGGCCGCTCGACCCGCGCGCCATGGCCGGGGCGGTGCTGCGCGACGGCGACAAGGTCACCCTCGACGCCCACCTCGCCCGCGCCACGATCATCGAGGAGCCCGGCGGCGTGGCCGAGGTGCGGGTGGTGGGCGGCCCGGCCGCGGGCGCCGTTCACCGCCTGGGCCTGGGCGTGCACGTCATCGGATCCGACCCGATGTGCGCGATGACCGTCGCCGACCCGTCTCTCGCCCCCGAGGCCGCCATCCTGCGTGTGACCCCCGACGCGATCACGGTCGAGCCGGCCCGGCACCGCGCGCCCCAGCAGGCGCAGCGCCTCAAGCTCAAGGGCCGGTGGGCCGACGAGGTCGCCGAGCTCACCGCCCGGGTCGCCGAGCGCGAGGCGGCGGAGGCGGAGCCCGTCCACTACGAGCCGCCCGAGCTGGCCGCCCAGCCACTCACCGAAGCCGTCGACTGGACCGAGCACACGCTGCTGACCTGCGGTTCCTCGGTGTTCACGCTGACCGCGATCGAGCCGCAGGACGCGCACCTGGCGCCTCTCCCGGAGGGCGGCGTCGCCTACAACCGGCCGCCACGGCTGCGCAGACCGGAGCCCGAGCGCACCTTCGAACGCCCCCTGGAGCCCAGCCGCGCCGAGGGGATGCGCCTGCAACTGCTGGCCGCGCTCCTGCCCGCGGTGATGGGCGTCACGCTGGCCTATGTCATGCGGCAGCCCTACTACCTGCTCATCGCCCTGATGACCCCCCTCATCATGATCGGGCAGTGGTGGAGTGACCGCCGCCACGGCAAGAAGCAGCACAGGAAGGCCGCCAAGAAGTACAAAGAGCGCCTGGAGGCGTACGAGCTGGCGGTCGAGCAGGCCAGGGCCGAGGACGAGCTGATCCGCCGATCCGACGCGCCCGACCCGGCCCAGGTGCTGCTCACCGCCACCGGCCCGCGCAGGCGGCTGTGGGAGCGGCGCATCCACGATCCCGACGCGCTGCGGCTCAGGGTCGGGCTGGCCGACCTGCCGGCCAACCTGGAGCTGTCCGAGGAGAAGGGCGGCGCGATCTCTCCGCCGATCTGCCGGTCCGTGCCGGTGGCCCTGGCCATGCGCCGGCTCGGCGTGGCGGGAGTCACCGGCCCCCGCGACACCGCGACCGGCCTGACCGGCTGGCTGATCGGCCAGGCGGCGACCCTGCACAGCCCCCGCGACCTGGCCATCGTGGTCTTGTCCGCGCACGCCGACGGCGAGCGCCGCTGGGGCTGGGTCCGCTGGCTGCCGCACTGCGCCCCGCGCGGCGGCGAGGACTGCGTGGCCCTGGTCGGCACCGACCCGGAGTCCGCCGCCCACCGCGTCGCCGAACTGGCCGCCCTCATCGACGAACGCCAGAACACCGCCATCCCCGAACTCGGCAAGATCCCCACCGGCTGGGACGACCTGGGCGGCCCGGAGACACCGGCTCTGACCTCCTATGACGTACGCCCCTACGACGTCCTCGTCGTGCTCGACGGCGCCCAGGTTCTGCGTGGCCTGCCCGGCATGCCGCAGATCCTGCGCCAGGGCCCCCGGTCGGGCGTCTTCACCCTCGCCATCGACGACGACCAGAGCCTGCTCCCCGAGGAGTGCGCCACCGTCGCCGCGTGCGCCGCGGACGGTCAGGTGCGCCTGCTCGGCGGCGGCCTGGAGGTCATCGGCCCGGTTCTGGCCGACCTGGTCTCACCGTCGTGGTGCGACCGCGTGGCCAGGGCGCTCGGCCCGATCCGTGACGTGAGCAGGGACGACCCGGCAGGCCATCTCCCCGAGGCGGTCCGTCTCCTCGACCTGCTGAGCCTGCCCGCCCCCTCCGGCCACGACCTCGCCACGCGCTGGCACGGCCACGGCTCCACGAAGGCGGTCATCGGCATCGGCCCCGACGGCCCGTTCTCCGTCGACCTGAGGGTGGACGGTCCGCACGGCCTGATCGCCGGCACCACGGGCGCGGGCAAGTCGGAGCTGCTGCAGACGCTCATCTGCTCGCTGGCGGTGGCCAACCGGCCGGACCAGCTGACGTTCGTGCTGGTCGACTACAAGGGCGGGGCCGCGTTCAAGGAGTGCGTACGGCTGCCGCACACGGTCGGCATGGTCAGCGACCTCGACGGTCACCTGACGCAGCGGGCCCTCGACTCCCTGGCCGCCGAGATCCGGCGCCGCGAACGCCTGCTGCTGGCCGCGGGCGCCAAGGACATCGACGACTACACCGGCGAGCCGCTGCCCAGGCTCGTGCTGATCATCGACGAGTTCGCGGCCCTGGTGGCCGAGCTGCCCGACTTCGTCAACGGCCTGGTCGACATCGCCCGCAGGGGCCGTTCGCTCGGCATCCACCTGATCCTGGCCACCCAGCGGCCGGCCGGGGTGGTCACGGCCGACATCCAGGCCAACACCTCGCTGCGGATCGCGCTCCGGGTCACCGAGCCCGCCGAATCCTCCGACGTCATCGACCTGCCGGACGCTGCTCACATCTCCAAGTCGACGCCTGGCCGGTGTTACGTGAAATCGGGGGTGGGGGCGGCGGCGGCCGTACAGACGGCCCGGGTGGGAGGCAGGAGCCCGGTGGCGAGCGTCTCGCTCAGAGCCGACCCGACGGGCGCGGGCGCGACACTCGGCCCGGGTGCGATGCTCGATCCCGGCCGCTTGGCGGGCAGCGGCGGTTTGGCGGGCAGAGGTAGCTTGGCGGGTGCGGGTGGTCTGGCGGGTGCGGGTGGTCTGGCGGGTGCGGGTGGTCGGCTGCGGGTGGTCGACGTGGACTGGCGGTCCTTGGGCAAGGCACTGCCGCCGCTCCCGGAGCCGCCGGAGGGGTCGACGATCACCGACCTCACCATCCTCGCCGACGCCCTCATCGAGGCCGCACGCCTGACCGGCGTACCGGAGCAACCAAGCCCTTGGCTGGAGCCGCTGCCCTCGGCCGTGACCCTCGACGAGGTCACCACTGCCTTGACGACTGGTCCGCTTTCCGGATCAGGAACGTTCACCGAAGTCGGTCCCCTGGCCTTCGGGATGATCGATCGGCCCTGGGCGCAGGACCGGCGCCCGCTCTCGCTGGACCTGGCCCAGGGCGGCCACCTGCTCATCGCGGGAGCCGCCCGCAGCGGCAGGTCCACCGCGCTACGGACGATCGCGGGCGCCATCGCCGCACAAGCCTCCCCGGCCGACGTACACCTGCACGCCATCGACTGCGGATCGGGCGCGCTGCTCCCGCTGATGGCCATGCCGCACTGTGGCGCGGTCGTCACCCGCGACCAACTCGACCGCGTCGAACGCCTGCTGTCCCGCCTCCGCGCCGAGGTGGGCCGCCGCCAGCAACTGCTCGCCGAGGCCGGACACGCCTCACTGGCCGAATACCGCCAGGCGGGCCACCGCCTTCCCTGGCTGGTGCTCATGGTCGACCGCTGGGAGGGCTACGTGGCGGCCTTCGAGGGCTACGACTACGGCCGCCTCACGGAGTCGCTCCTGCAACTCCTCAGGGAGGGTCCAGCGGTGGGGCTGCGGGCGGTGGTGACGGGCGACCGTTCGTGCCTGCTCGGCCAGGTCTCCACGGTCTTCGACGACCGCCTCCTCCTCCGCCTGGCGGATCCGGCCGACTACGGGCTGGCCGGCCTGCCGATGAAGGGCCTGCCCGCGTCGATGCCCGCCGGCCGCGCCCTCTCGATCGGCGAACACGGCATCATCGAGAGCCAGATCGCCCTCCTGACCCACGACCCGTCGGGTCCCGCCCAGGTAGCCGCCCTCCAGTCCCTCGCCCGCGCCGCGGCCCCGCTCCGCAGCGTCCCGACGTACGCATCCACCGCGGTGCCCCCGCGAGGCACTCCCCAGGCCGCTGCGGCCGCCTCTGCGACAAACCTCCACGAAGCCCTGGTGGGCGCCTCAGGCGACACGTCAAGCGGCACCTCGGGTGGCGCGTCGGGTGGCGCGTCGGGTGGCGCGTCGGACGGTAACATCCTGGGCGGCACGTCAGGTGACGACTTCCGAGGCGACCCGCCAGAGGGCTTGGGCGGAAGGGGTCGGTCGACTCGGCTGGGACGCGGCGCGTGGCTCTGGGAGGGAGAGCCGCCGCTTCGGGTCGACGCGCTTCCCATGCGTATCACCGCCGGCCAGGCTATGGACCTGGAACCGAACTTCACCCATCCATCGCCACTGTGGGCCCTGATCGGCGCAGGCGGCGACGCCCTGGCTCCGATGGGCCTGGACCTCCTCGCCCACGGCCCCGGCGCCGTCGTCGCCGGACCGGCCCGCTCCGGCCGCTCCTCGGTGCTGGTGACGGCCGCCAGGTCGCTCATCTCGTACGGCACGCCGGTCATCGCCATCGCTCCCCGGCGTAGCCCGCTACGTACGCTGGAGGGCGCCCTCGCCATCCTCGGTGGCGACGGAGCGGGCCTGCAGGAGCTGCTCGCCGACCGCGAACGCTACGTGGTGATCGTGGACGACGCCGAGCTGATCAACCCGGACTCCCCCCTAGGGACGGTCCTGGAAGAAGTCCTCCGATCAGGCCGAGACGGAGACCACGGCCTCATCATCGCGGGCGCGACAGGCGACCTGGCGACGGCCTACCGCGGCTTCGTCGCCGAGACCCGCAAGTCGCGCACCGGCGTACTCCTGTCGGTGCAGAGCCCGGCCGACGGCGACCTGTTCACGGTCCGCCTGCCGCGCGGCGCCGTCGGAGGCCCACCAGGACGCGGCCTGCTGATCACCATGGGCAACACAACCCCCATCCAAGCGGCCATCTCGGACACCGGCCCGCCGTAGAGCCAAGCGGCCATCTCGGACACCGGCCCGCCGTGAGCCAAGCGGACCAGACCTCGACCCGCCATGGAACCAGACGGACCAGACCTCGGCGATCCGGCACGCGACCGGCAGCGCGTCCAGCCCGGCCGCGAAGTGCCAAGTTAACTTGACACTTCCTCCCGTCGCCGGTCATCGCCGGCTGTGGCGGGGATGGCGTTGTCGATGAGGACGGCGGCGATGGCGGCGGCGGCGGGGAAGGCGTCGGCGTTGAGGACGCGGGTGCGGGCCGCGGCGCCGTCGATGAGCAGCGCGAGCTGCTCGCCGAGCTGTTCAGGGTCGGCGGCGCCGGCTTCGCGGGCGGTGTCGGCGAGCCGCACGGCGACGGCTTTCTTATAGTCGCGTGCGTACTGGGATGCGGGGTGCTGGGGGTCGTGGAGTTCGACGGCGGCGGCGATGTAGGGGCACAGGGGGGTGGTGGGGGGGACGTCGAAGGCGGCGAGGAGCCGTTCGCGGGGCGTGAGGTCGGTGCGGTCGAACACGCCGGACAGAACGGAGGGGTCGAACCGGCGCAGGTACTCGGCGACGAGTTCGTCCTTGCCGGTGAAGTGCTGGTAGGCCGTGCGCTTGGACACCTCGGCAGCCGCGCAAAGCTGGTCCATGCCGGTGCGGTTGATGCCCTGCTCGCGGAACAGCTGCTGGGACGCGCTGAGGATGCGCTCGCGGGCGCCCCGGCCGCGGCGGCGGCCCGTGGGGCCCTTTTCCCACTCCGTCATGGGTCCATGGTACCCCAGCTCGGTAATGACCGGTGTACATAGTTTGCGCCCCGGCCGCCCGCCCCGTACCTTAAGAACACAGGGCGGTGTACATAACGCCGTCACCCCAGGTGCGCACGGCACCACCGACCCAAAGGAGAGACCATGGGAAAGCTTGACGGCAAGGTAGCGGTCATCACCGGCGGCACCACCGGCATGGCGCTGGCCGGCGCGAAGCTGTTCGTCGACGAGGGAGCGCACGTCTTCATCACCGGCCGCCGCCAGGGCGCCCTGGACGAGGCCGTGAAGCAGATCGGCCGCAACGTCACCGGCGTCCAGGGCGACGCCGCCGACCTGGACGACCTGGACCGCCTGTACGACACCGTCAAGCGGGAGAAGGGCAGCCTCGACGTGCTGTGGGCCAGCGCAGGCGGGGGCGAGCCCGCCCCGCTCGGCGAGATCACCGAGGCCCAGTTCGACACCTGGTTCGGGCTCAATGCCCGCGGCACCCTGTTCACCGTCCAGAAGGCCCTCCCGCTCTTCAACGACGGCGGCTCCATCCTCATGACCGGCTCCAACGCCTCCCTCGGCGCCTTCCCCGGCTGGAGCGTCTACGCCGGCAGCAAGGCCGTCCAGCAGGCCTGGGCCCGTGTCTGGCTCAACGAGCTCAAGGACCGCCGCATCCGCGTCAACGTCCTGACCCCCGGCCAGGTCGCTACCGCCAAGCAGGAAGAACTCTTCGACGAGGCCACCAAGCGCCAGTTCGAGTCCCTCATCCCCCGCGGCCAGATGGGCCGCCCCGACGAAATCGCCACCGCCGCCCTCTTCCTCGCCTCCGACGACTCCAGCTACGTCAACGGCATGGAACTCGTCGCCGACGGCGGCACCACCGCCATCTGAACCGAACAACACACAACCAGGGCAGGACATCTCATGAGCAACGTCAGCATCATCGGCACCGGGAACATGGCTCGCACCATCGGAGCACGGGCGATAGCGGGCGGCAACACCGTCGAGGTCATGGGCCGCGATCAGTCCAAGGCCGCTGACCTGGCCAAGGCTCTCGGCGGCGGCGCCACGACGGGAGAATGGGGCACCGCCCCGGCCGGGGACATCGTCATCGTGGCCCTGTTGTACGACGGTGTCGTGCCGGTCGTCGCCCAGTACGGAGACGCTCTCGCGGGCAAGGTTATCGTCGACATCAGCAATCCCTTCAATTCCACGTCCGACGGGCTAGCCCACCGCGAGGAGACCTCGATCGCGCAGGAAGTCGCCAAGGCGGCCCCGGCCAGCGCCAGCGTGGTGAAGGCGTTCAACACCATCTTCCGTCATGTCCTGGACAAGGGTCGGCCCGACGTCTTCATCGCTGGCGACAATGCACAGGCCAAGGCAAGTGTGGAGGCGTTCATCGAGAGCCTCGGGCTGCGCCCGCTGGACGTCGGCAGCCTGAAAATGGCGCACTGGCTGGAAGGAGCGGGCATGGTCACGGTGGGCCTCGCCAACCACGGGGTGGGGAACTTGGACTTCGCCCTCAGCATCACCGAACTTCCCGTCTGAGCAAACGGTTGACGGATCACCGAAAAGGACTCGCCAATGAAGCTTGGTTTCACACCCGCGGGCGCCCTTGCCGTGACGGGCGTGCAGCTTGCCGAAGCGGCCCAGGTCCCACTTGAGGTCGGCCGGGTCCAGCTTGCACGCCTCGTTCACGCGCAGCCCGACCTCGGACATCAGCCGGCATGCGGTGTAGTTGCGGGCGGTCGGGGCGAACTTCCGACAGCTCGCCAGTTCCTGCCGCCACCCGGCGAACAACCGGCCCACCTGCCAACTCCGGCCCCCTCGCCTTCACCCTCACAGCAAGACGAACGACCAGGACGATAGACCTTCAGAATCCCCGAGATCTCATCAACACCCGAAGAAGCCGGAGCACCAGCGGATAGGCCCAGGTACTGGGGCTAGAGCGCGGTGTCGAATACGAGATCAACCGGGCCCTCACCAACGGCCTTGATCCGCTCCGTAAGGCCGTCACCGTAAGCGGTCACGGCGGCCCCGAGGTATGTCAGTTGGCCGGCGTACGTCTCTTCGGCGGTGGCGATCACCCGCATGCCGCGGATCAGGGCGATCTGCACAGCCGCGTAACCGCCGGTGGTTCCGGCCCCGTTGATCAGTATGGTGCTGCCGGCGGACAGGCCGAGCCGTGCGAGGTGCCAGTGGGCAGTGCTCAGTGCCATGGGAAGCGCGGCGGCCTGGGTCAGATCCAGTCCTTCGGGGACGGCGAACCAGTGTTCGCCGACTGGTTGGCCACCAAGCACGGGATGACCGACACGCTGCTCGCCATGGTCGATACCCGGGGAGATCTCCCTCGCCCATAGCCGCCGCGAGCTCTTGTCCGCCATCACCACCATCCTCGACGCCGGAGCCGCCGCCGCCGAGATCCGCACCGACACCAGCGCCGAGGACATCGCCACCGCTCTCCTCGGCATTCTCGCCGCCTGCGACAAACGCGGACACCGCGCCCAGGCGCAGCGGCTCCTCGATCTGCTGATGGACGGACTCAAGCCCCAGCCCACCCCCTGAGCGGAAACCCGCTCGCTCCAATCCGCTTCAGCCCCGGTCCACGAAGAACGAGCTGGCCCGGCCCATCGGGCATGCCCGGCCAGGGAGCGGCCGTACCCCGGTCCAGGCTCGAAACGACCAGGAGACCTCCGCCCGCATCTCCGCCGAAGCCGATCCTCTCCGGCGCTGCCGCTCCCGCCAACCCCTAACGGAACACCGCCCCCGCCCCATGTGAAGTCCAGGAGGGTCCGCAGAGCTACATTGCGTCCGGCCTCGACGACCGGTGCGCAGGCCATATTGCACTGATCTGTCCAAAACGTGCTACCGTCGCGGTATGGCGCGACCGAGGGAGTTTGAGGAGGAGCGGGCGATCGAGGCGGCCATGCGGGCATTCTGGAGCGCGGGCTACGAAGGAACCTCGACCCAGGACCTGTGTGAGGCCACCGGACTGGGGCGGAGCAGCATCTACAACACGTTCAAGAGCAAGCATGATCTGTTCGACCAGGCCCTGCGGCGCTACATGGACAGCAAGACCGCCTGGCTGATGGAGTTGCTCGAAGGCGATCTTCCAGTTCGGGAGAAGGTGCGGACTCTGTTGTGGCAGGCCGTCGATGTTGAGGTCGGGGATCCGATCGGGTGTCTGGTGGTCAACTCGCTGGTGGAGTTGGCGCCGCGGGATCCGGAGGTGGCCGAGCAGCTTCGGCGGGACGGTGAGCGGCGACTGGCGGCGCTTCGGGCGGCGTTTGAGCTCGGGCAGAGCCGGGGCGAGTTGCAAGCCGGTAAGGATCCGGCCGCGCTGGCGCATTTCGTGGTCGCGGCCATCAGTGGCATGCGGGTGATGGCGCGCGGGGGTTCGGATCGGGGGGCGCTGGAGTCGGTCGCGAAGACCACGCTCGATGCGCTTCTCTGACTTCCCGGACACGCACCACACGAGCAGTTGACGCCCCCGGACGCCCCCCACAACGCAGCGCCTGACGCAGTTACGCGCGAGCTGCTGCGGCCTTGCGCGGGCAGCCCGGGACCGCTCCAGATGAGCACGCGTCGTTTCGCGTCTCTTAATTTTGCACTGTTCTATCCAAAACTAGGAGGAGTTTCCATGCCGTTGGCCGTGTACATCCTTGGGTTGTCGATATTCGCCCAGGGCACTTCCGAGCTCTTGCTTGCCGGGCTGTTGCCCGAAATGGCGGCTGACCTGGGGGTGTCCGTCCCCCAGGCGGGGTTGCTGATCTCCGGGTTCGCGCTCGGGATGCTGGTGGGGTCGCCGGTGCTGGCCGTGGTGACCCTGCGGTGGCCGCGTCGTACGGCGTTGCTGACGTTTCTGGCGATCTTTGCCCTTACGCATGTCGTAGGGGCGTTGACACCGAGCTATGGGGTGCTGTTCGGGACGCGGGTGGTGGGAGCGTTCGTGTACGCGGGCTTCTGGGCGGTGGCCGCGGTGACAGCCGTGGGGCTCGTTCCGGAAGGAGCGCGGGGAAAGGCCATGAGCATCGTGGCGGGCGGACTTACCGTGGCCACCATCGTGGGGCTGCCCGCGGGGACGGTCATCGGGCAGCAGTTCGGATGGCGGGCGGCGTTCTGGGCGGTCACGGTGCTGTCGGGCCTGGCGGCGATCGGAGTGGTGGCCACCATTCCCGGCGGGCGGCCCGAGCCGGGGAGCGTGCCGCAACTGGGGCAGGAGCTACGGAACATGTTCAACTCGCGGCTCTGGCTCTCGTACGGGACGACGGCGCTGGCGACCGGCGCGGTGCTGGTCACGTTCAGCTATCTCGGCGCGATGCTCATCGACACCACCGGGCTGACAGCGGGGTGGGTTCCTGTGGTGCTGGGTTTGTACGGGGTGGGGTCGCTGATCGGCATCGGCCTGGGTGGACGCCATGCTGACGCGCGGCCTTTTACGACGCTGTACGTGGGCATAGCGGGAGTTGTTGTTATCTCGGCAGGCTTGGGGGTTTTCGCCGGGATGCCGGGGGTGGCGATCGGGTTGATCTTCCTGCTGGGGGCGTTCGGGTTCTCCACGAATCCGGCCCTGAACACGCGGGTGTTCACCGTGGGCAAGGACGCTCCGACGCTGGCCGCTGCCACCAACTTCTCGGCCTTCAACGTCGGGATCACCGTGGGGCCGTGGGTGGGTGGCCTGGCGATCGGGGCGGGGTTCGGCTATCCCGTGGTGGCCTGGATCGGGGCCGGGCTTGGGGTCGCCGCGCTCGGGACCGTGGGGTTGTCCGCCGCCCTGGACAAGAGGCTGATGCGTACGGGTGCCCCGGGCGCTCGCGAAGCCGTCATCCGAACAGGTGGCTGATGCCGCCTTCCGTCGTCTCGCCACGGAAGCCGTCAGCCGATGCGGTCAGTTACTACGCCGTCGGTTTCGCCGCCCCACACGTCGTCGTCCTCGGTCAGCCAGGTGCCGCCCTCATTGGTCCGCTCCTCGGTTCCGGCGCCGGCGCCGGACATGGGCATGAACGGCATGCCGCCCATTCCGTTCCCCGCGGCTGCCTTGAGTCCGGTCTGGGCGTTCGGCAGGGCTGAGGCCATGCCGCCACTGCCCCCGGCACTTGTGAGGGGACCCGACGAAGGAGAGGAGGAGTTCGGGAAGTTGGCGTTGGGGCTGGTGGTCGTGGGGTTGGTGGTCGTGGGAGTGGAGGTGTTGGTGGGGTTCCAGTCCGAGGGGGGCTGGAAGTCCTCCAGTTTGGTGGAGGTGGGGGTGTTCAGGCCCTTGGTGGGGTCGGTCAGGCCGGACGTGGGGTCCGTCATGCCCTTCGTCGGGTCTGTCATGCCCTTGGTGGGGTCCGTGACGCCGCCGCCAGTGGGGACGTTTGCCCCCTTTGTTGGATCTGTCGCCCCTGGGTCCGTGGTGCCCTTGGTCGGGTCCGTGGTGCCGTTGCCGGTCTGGTCGGGGGTCTGCGTGTCGGTCGGGATCCTGGGTGTGGTGGGGGTGTCGACGCCGTTCCGGTTCGAGTCGTCAGAGCCGATGCCGCCGTTGTCGCCCAGGCTGCCGTTGTCACCCGTGCCGCTGTAGCCGCCGGTGCCGTTGTAGCCGTTCCCCGATCCGCTGCCCGGGCCCCCGGGGTTGGTGAAGTCCGTGTTCAGGGGTGTGACGGGAGGGGGTGCCGCGGCGGGGTCCTTGATGTCCGGGACCTCTTTGTGGAAGGAGTCCGGCAGTTGCTGGTAGGTCAGCGTGAGGTCGTCGTTCAGGAGGCGCAGGTGCTTGCCGGCGAGTTCGTCCTGGGAACCCCACTCGACACCTTTGTCCATGGTGCGATACCAGCCGGGGCTGGAGTCGTCGAAGGTGAAGGTGTTGTCGCTCCAGGCCAGGCCCGACTTGTCCATGAACTCCTGGTGCTCGACGAGCCGGTCACCGAGGGACTGCAGCGGGCGGCCCATCCAGTTGAGCTTGTCCGACAGCTCGCGGACCGTCGCGTGCAACACCCGGAGGGCCTCCTGCGCCTCGACCGACGCCTTGCCCTCCCAGCACTTGGCCATCTCGACGTTGATCTGCTCGATGACCTTCTGAGCGCCGGCCAGGGTCGAGCAGGCGTCGAGGTAGGCGTTACCCGCCTGCTTGACGGCCGTCGCGTCCAGGGACTTGACGAAGTTCTTGACCTCGGCGACGCTCCTGCCGTCGTCGTCCACCGCAAGAGGCGGGCACGACGTCTTGATCATGTGCGTCTTCTTCTGGACCTTGAGCTTCTTGTCCTCGGCCATGGGGGCTCCTACACGTCCTTCGTGCCGACGTTGGCGATGTCCACACGCTCGTAGTTGCCCGCGCCCGCGTTGATCAGCTCGATGGCGATCCGCGTCTTCTCAGCGACCTCGCGGTACGCCTCGGTGAATTCCTTGTGGCCGTTCTGGAGCGTGGCGACGAAGGTCTGGCCGCCTTCCCAGCGCTTGATCTGCTCGACGGCCACCTTCATGCCGACGAGGTTGGCCTTCACGTCCAGGTCGTTGACGGACCCGGGCTTGTCCCCGGCGAACTTGGCGAATTCCTCGGCGAGCTGCTCGGCGAGCTTCTTGAGCTTGCTGGCGCTGTATGTGACGCCCTCGCGCTCGGGATCGAGCCCGGCCCAATCCGACTCCAGACGCCAGCCCTGGGCCGGCGGCGGACTCAACTTATCGGGATCTGACACAGCAACCTCCCCGAACACCACTGGCCACAAACTTTACTCGTATATCACGATCTCATGCCCCATTTGGGACATAACCCCCCGCTGCTTTCATACTCCTATGCTGTCCTCAGGCCGGACCGAAACGGAGTGGCATGCAGACCCGCAAGGATCTCTACCAGGCACATCGGCTCATGACCCAGCGCCTGGGTATGGCCCTGTTGCAGGGCGAGCCAGACCTGCCCGAGTCGCCGATGCGGCGGCACAACGTGGCGACGTTCGCCGGGATCATGGTCGGCGTTCTCATCATCGCGGGGTTCGGCATCTGGGGCATGCTCAAGCCAGGCGGAGCGACCAACCTGAGGGACGCCGGTCAGCTCATCGTCGAGGAGGAGACCGGCGCGGCCTACGTCTACAGCCAGCAGACCGGCCGGCTGCTGCCCGTGGCCAACTACGTCTCCGCCCGGCTCCTGCTGGACAGTGACTCCATCAAGGTCAAGACGGTGTCCGCGGAGTCGCTGGCCGGGTTCGCGCGCGGCGGGCAGGTGGGCATCGCGGGCGCTCCCGACTCGCTGCCCAAGCCCGAGCGGCTCATCAAGTCGCCCTGGTCCGCCTGCGTGGTGGAGGCGACCGACCCCTCCGGGGGGCGCAAGTCGTACGTGACGCTGGTGGGCGGGACCGACGTCGGCGGC
Organism: Nonomuraea sp. NPDC049158; assembly: GCF_040648335.1. Classification (NCBI taxonomy): domain Bacteria; kingdom Bacillati; phylum Actinomycetota; class Actinomycetes; order Streptosporangiales; family Streptosporangiaceae; genus Nonomuraea; species Nonomuraea sp. NPDC049158. Next base: position 272,865 of record NZ_JBEZDM010000005.1, on the reverse strand, counting down.
AAACCCGCCGGAAACGACGCGCTGGTCGTCAGCGACGGGCGGCAGAACTGGGCGCTCTGGGGCAACCAGCGCATGGCCCTGCGGAACGTGGACCGGCTCACCGACCAGACGCCCCGGCGGGTGCCGACCTCGTGGATCAACGCCATCGCCGAGGGGTCGGACTTCGCCGCCCCGCCGATCCCCCAGCGCGGCCGCAACATCCACGGCCCCGGCGGCAGGACGTTCAAGGTCGGGCAGGTCTTCAAGGCCGCGGCGGTCGCGGGCGCCCCCGCGCGCTGGTACGTCATGCTCGCCGACGGCCTCGCGCCGATCACCCAGACGCAGGCCACGCTGCTGATCCAGGATCCGGCCAGCCAGACGGCGTACGGCAAGCAGCACGTACGGGAGATCTCGATCGACGCGGCGAACGCCAACGCCGCGAAGGTCTCGGCCCAGCGGATCACCGGCGGCGGCATGCCGGCGACGATGCCGCGCTTCCAGGTGCCCGCCGGCTCGGCACCGCTGTGCATGGTCTACGCCAACACCGTGAAGGGGTCCGTGAAGGGCACGCTCACGGTCGGCAGCCGGATCGGCATCCCGACGCCGGGGTCGAGCGGCAACCCGGAGCGGTTCGACCAGGTGTTGTTGCCCCCGGGCGCGGCGGCCCTGGTGGGGCTGCTGCCCGGTGAGAACCAGCTCTCCAACGTGCAGCAGTTCTACCTGGTCACCGACCAGGGGAAGAAGTACCGGCTGGCCTCGCCCGACGTGCTGACCAAGCTGGGCTATGACGCCTCGAATGTGGCGCCGCTGCCCGCCCACCTCCTGCGCCTGATCCCCGAGGGGCCGACGCTCGACCCGGCGGCCGCCAGGACTCCGGTATCGGACACCCCGGCCATCCGCCCGACAGGCTCCTAAACAGCAGGTTTCCTGGACGCAAATACTTGTAAACATTAGTATCAAAGGGGTAGATGGGGCTTTGTGATACGTGGGGGGCACATGGGGGACATGGCGGAGGGATATGAGGTCATACCGCCCGACCTGAAGAAGGCCATGGAGACCTGCGCCCTGCAGGCCCCGATCGTCCGCAACGCCATGATCGCCTTCGCGCCCGCGAAGCTGAGCAAGAGCGACTTCGGCCTCGCGCCCGGCGCCGACGAGCTGGGCGCGGCGTACGTCGACGGCACGGCGGAGAACGATCACCGGGACAAGCGGTACGAGTCGGTCTACGGCTACCTCGGCGACCTGGCCGATGCCCTGGAGTTCATCAGCACGGCCCTTGAGGTCTCGGCGTACAACTACAAGGCCGCTCACCAGGCCAGCGACGTCGGAGGCCCCAGATGAGCCAACACGGCAGCATCAACCCGCTCGAATGGGACTGGACGGCCTGGCACTTCGAGATCAACTGGGGCTCGCTGCTCAACCCCGCCCCACTGCTCGACACGATCAAGTCCATGTGGCGCGCGCTCCCCACCCTCATCGGCGGAGACGAGACCGAAGGACGTCTCAAGGCCGCCGCCGCGGCGCACGACAACCTCGCCACCAACCTGAACAAAGTCTTCGAGGTCCTCGACGCGCGCGCCCATGGCCAGCACGAGGGCTACGTCGACAAGATCGTGAAGGAGTGGAAGGGCAAGGCCGCCGACGACTTCAGGAAGGTCTGGGGCCTCGTACTGAGGCACGACAACCGCGTCGCGCTCATGAAAAGCTGCACGGAGATCGCCAACATCCTGAGGATGGTCGCCGACTCGGCCGCCCACACCAGGAAGGCCATCATCGAGCTGCTCGAGACGGCGATCATCTGGTACGTCGCCTTCTACGCCCTTCGGTGGGCAGCCGGCATGTGGGGCGGATGGCTGGCCGCGGGGGCCGCCTACATGCGGACGACGAAGATCGTGCTTCTGGCGGCCCAGGTCCTCACCAGGTTCGCGTCCGTCCTCAGGATCTGCGCCGGCGCCCTCAAGGTCCTGCCCGTGGTCGGTCGGCTGAAGTGGGTGGCCAAGCTCGGCAGCGCGACGCGCACCGCCGCGGCCATGACGAAGACGGAACTGAAGGTCGCGAAGTTCAAGAAGTACTCGGCCTACGCCGAGAAGTTCGGCGCGGCGAACTTCAAGGCGTACGCCAAGACCTCCGGCAGCGTGTACGCGGGCGTCATCGGCACGCAGATGGTGGCCCAGGGCATCAGCGGCCACAGCCTCTTCAACCTCGCCCCCCTGACCTTCACCCAGGCGGCCCGCATCACCACAGGCGCCACGCTGGTGGGCACCTTCGCCCCCATAGGCGGATTCTTCGGCAAGGGGATCCTCCAGGGCGGTACTGCGGCGAGCTGGGCGGCGACCCTGACCAAGACAGGCGCCGCCGTCGGCGAGTCCGGCATGGCCTTCGGCGGCTTCGTCGGGATGCGTAACTGGGCCTACGAGCAGATCAAGCTCAAGCTGCCCGGAGCCAGGGTCGCCGGGAAACCGGGCAACATTCACAAGCAGTTCTGGAGTGGCATCCCGACGTCCTTCTTCCGGGTGTGGCGGCCCCTGCAGACCAACCCCGACTTCGGCGAGCTGCCCCAGTCGAATGTGCCCGTCGCCAACGGCCACGCGACTCCGCCCGCGCGGGTCGGCACGGCGAAGGTCGGCTATTGGCCGGTCGACAACGGCTCGCTGTACGACATCGCCCAAAAGGTGTACGGCGACCCGGGCCGGTGGCAGGAGATCTACAACGCCAACCGGGACATCATCGGTGACGACCCGCGCAAGCTGAAGCCCGGACAGGTGCTGCGGATCCCGCTGGACGAGTGAGTCAGACCTCGGCCGTCGTGCCGGAGCCGCCGGGCAGCTTCCCGGTCAGGGAGTCGTCCATCTTCACGGAGAGGCCGCCCATCTTCTCGTCGTACGTCATGCCGGCGTCGGAGAAGGGCGGCATGCCACCTGACTTCATCGCGCTCATCTCGGTGGGGATGGAAGCCTCCAGCATGGGGAAGAGCTTCCCGGTCATCTCGGTCTGCTGGGCGGACATGTAGAGGACCCCGCCGAGGGTTGCCACGATCAAGCCCTGCTTGATGAGCAGCTTCTTGACCGCCTGAAGGGTGATGGAGCCCCGCACGGCCGACAGCCCCTCGGCCATGATCTTGGTCCACGGGGTGGCACCCATGGCCAGCTTCCATATACCCATGACGAGCATGCTGGTGGCCACCGCCATGACCACGATGGCGCCGTAGTGGTAAGCCTTGGCCGCCGAGTCGACAGCGTCCCCGGTGTCGTTACGGGTGTCCTTGAGGGACTTCACGCCATTCTTGAAGGCCGTGTGGATGCCCTCGAAGGTGTCGAAGGCCGCGCCATCCCACTTGCCCGAGGTCTTCAGCTGCTTCTTGAGGTGGTCCAGCCCGTCGGCCAGTTCGTCCAGCTCCGACATCAGGCCGGCATGGTCGATGCTCTGCCAGGCTTTGGCGGCGTCCGACATCGCGCCGGGGTTCGACACCAGCACGCCGATGCCGGCGGCGACATAGAAGGCCCAGGGCTGCAGGATCGCGACGGCCGCGGCGGAGGCCGTGCTCGCCGCCAGCTTGTAGAGCGACGCGTCTGACTCGTAACTCACCTGGAATCCCGCCCGATCACTTCAGGTGCGATCTCATCGTCGCCGCCCCAGACGCCCTCGTCCTCGCCGAGCAGCGCGTTCTGGCGCTCGTTCTCCTTGTCGCCCCCGGTCCCGGCGCCGCTCATCGGCATCATCGGCATCATGGGCATGCCGTTCGTACCGTTCACACCTCGCAGACCAGCCGGTACGGCACCCGCACCCGCACCCACGCCTCCGCCGATGCCCGTGCCGAATCCGGTGCCAGTGCCGGTGCCGCCGCCACTGCCGACGCCCGAGCCGGGGCCGGTCCTGGTGGCGGAACCGTTCAGGTCCGGGGACAGGGTACTGAGGTCCGGGTTCTTGACCTGCGGGGTGTTCAGCGAATTGGGGTCGAACTGGGACAGCTGCGTCCCGTCGGGGAGCTTGCTGTCGACGTCGGGCAGCTTCGGGTCGGGGATTTGCGGCTGGCCGTTGAGCGCCGAGTCGATACTCGGCACCTTCATGTCGGGCTGGTTCCCCAGGGAAGCCGACGGCAGGTCCGTCTTGGGCAGGTTCGTCGAAGGGAGGTCGCTCGACGGCAAATCAGTCTTCGGGAGGCCGGTCTTCGGAAGGTCGGTCTTCGGAAGGTCGGTCTTCGGAAGGTCGGTCGAGGGAAGGTCCGTCTTGGGCAGACCGGTATCGATCCCCGGCGGCTTGCCTCCGCCGGACATGTCAGGCAGCCCGGCGCCGGTGTTCGGCAGGCCGGAGTTGCCGAGGTTCCCGAGATTGCCGAGGCCGTTGGGCCCGCCGCCAAGGCTGTTCGGGTCGAAGCCGATGTTCTTGATCCCGTCGCCGTTGGCATCATCGGCCGTCTGGTAGTTCTTGGCGGCCTGCTGGAGCGCGGTCTTCCAGCTCTGCAGCGCCTTGCGCCCCTTGGCCAGCGCGTCCGCCTGCCGTTCTATCGCCTTGTCGTGGACGCTGCTGACGCCGATGCCGATCACGCCGAAGTGCGGCCACTGGACGCGCAGGTTCTCCGTCTTGCCCTCTAGCTTGGAGATGACCCCGGCGTGTTCGTCTATCGAATGGCTGTTGGTGTCGAGCGCGGTGGCCTTGAACGAGACGCCGGACGACATCGACGGCAGTTTCCCACCGTTCTGCAGCTGCGCCAGCGCAGCCGCCTGGCTGGGGTTCTGCGTCGAGTCGCCCATCCCACTCCCTCTAACCTGGTCAGCAGATGACCGGGTCGGTCACGTCGTGCGCTGAGTTCCAGTCGTCCTTGTCCGCGGGGAGCCAGGTCATCCGCTCGAAGTCCCCCTGGTCCTGGCCCGCGCCGGCACCGGACATCGGCATGAACGGCATGCCGGACATGCCATTCCCCGAGGTACGCATGCCCGCCGCGAGGCTTTGGCCCGGGGCGCCCATGGCGCCGTTCGGCGAGCCGAGCACCGAGGGGACGCTGGGCGGCGTGCCAGTGGGTGAGAGGACACCCACCGGGTTGGGGGCGATGGTGCTCACCGGATTGCCGGTCGGGCCGATGCCGGTCGGGGTGATGACCGGCGTGGTCGGCGAGTAGGACGACACTTCCGTCCCGTTCGGGTCCAGGCCGCCCTTGGGGTTGTCGCTGCTGGTCTTGTCGTCCTGGCCGAGCACCGGCGGGACCGTCTGGTCCTGCTTGCCGGAGTCGCCGGTCTGCGAGGGGTCCTGGCTGCCGGTGCCGTCGCCCGGCGTGGTGCCGCTCTGGTCGCCGGTGCCGTTACCGCTCTGGTCGCCACCGTTCTGGCCGTTACCGTTCTGGTCGTTACCGTTCTGGTCGCTGCCGTTCTGACCGTTGCCGGTGTCCGAGCCAGGCTTGCCGCCCGAGTCGGAGCCGCTGTGGTCGCCGGTGCCCGAGCCGCCCGTGCTGCCGCCGCGCGAGCCGTCAGAGCCCGTACCACCGCTGCCCGTGGAGCCGGTACCTCCGGAAGAACCGCCGTAGCCGTCCGACGAGCCGTTCCCGTTCCCTCCGGCGTTGATGCCCTTGCCAGTCGGATATCCGGGGTCGCGGTACGTACCCGTACCACCCGGAATCGAGACGGCGGGCAGTTCGTAGGACACATCGTGCGGGACCTGCACGTTGTAGAGATCAACGATCTTCTTGTTGAGCTCCTGCATCGCCTGCTGGGCTTCGCGGTCCGCGGCGGCCTTCGCGGCCTTCGCGTTGGCGGCCTCGTCCACCATGATCTCGGAGCTGGGGACGTCGTTCCCGGAGCTCTTGTTGGTCGAGATGCCCTCGACCTTGGCGATCGTCTCGGGGAGGTAGCCCGCGTACTGACGCAGGGCGGAGCCCATCATCTCCAGCTTGGTGGACAGCTCGCCGCCGGAGGCGTGCAGCATCTGCAGCGCGTGGCGTGCCTTGCTGGCGTCGGGGCCCTTCCACACAGTGAGGATCTTGCCCGCGTGCTCTTCCAGCGCGTTGACGGCCGACTCGATCGCGCTCGACGCCTTGTCGTACGCGAACCCGGCATCCTCGATCTGGCTGGGCTGGGTGTTGTTCAGCATCGTCAGGATCTCGTCCTTGGATGCGTTCACCGTCCCGCCCTCTGGCATCTTGTCGAACGACAGGATGACGACGACCTGCCGGCCGCCCTTGCCCTCGGCCATCAGCCCTTGCCCTCGTTGGCCTTGTCGCCGGCGCCATGGTTGGCGGCGCTCGCCTCGACGGCGGCGATCACGTCCTTGTAGGCGTCGACGAATTCCTTATAAACCTGTGCGAACTTCTTGCCGCCGCTGTTGGCGCCGACGGTCCTGCTGAAAGCACTGGCGTCGTGCCACGTACCGATCTGCGCCTCGGACAGCTGGCAGTGGTCCAGGATGCCGTTCACGGAGCCGTTGGTGTAGCCCTCCGCCGAGCCGGGTCCCGTCATACCGCCGAGGTACGACTTGAGCTCTTCGGCGATCGCCCGCATCTGGGTGGGGGAATGCTCCCGCCCCGCTCCCGAGTCGAACAGATCAGGATCGATGTGCAGAGGGTCTTGGCCCTCCATTGCGTCCTTCTGGGTCATCCCCATCCCCCATAGAAAAAGGAACCCGGCCGGCGCTTCGAGGCACCGGCCGAGGGAGGCACGATCGCCGCAACGGACTTCTAGTCGGTCCAGATGCTGATGTTGCGCCGCTCAGCGTTCTCGTAGTTGCCCTTGGCGATGCTGACGGCCTTGGCCGCTTCGAACAGCTGCTTGCCCATCTCCACCTCAAGGGCGTCCCACTGGGCCTTCTTGCCGTCGAAGAACGTCTTCGCCTCGCCCTCCCAGTCGGTGCCGAGGGTGGTCCTGACGTCGTTGTAGAGGTCGTCCGTCACCCGGTCCAGCTCGGTGACGATCGACTTCAGCTGCTCGTACGCCGCTTCCATGTTGGGGAAGTGGGCGTAGGTGTAGTCCTCTGGGGTGAACGTGTCGGCCATGAGTGTCTCCGTCCTACCTGCGTACTAAGGGGGCTTAGCTCGACGCGTTGATCAGCGAGTCGATGCGACCGCCGGCGCCCGCGGAGTTGAGCCCGCTGGAGATGTCCATGTTCTGCTGCGCGGCGGTGGAGTACACGCCGGCGCCCATGTTCAGCTTGTCGTAGATGCTCTCAAGGATCTTGATGACTTGCTGGAAGTCGACATCCCACGCGTCGAGCGCCTTGCCGAACTGCTGAGAGGCGCCGCCCTTCCAGCCCGCGGCCATCAGGTCGCCCTTGATGGTCTGCACCCGCTGGCGCATGCCCTCGATGTACTGGGCTGTGGTCTCACACTGGCCCGCGGCCTTGATGAGCTTCGTGGGCGCGGTACCCATAAGTGTTGCCATTGGACCTCCAGGTCAAAAGGTCTGGTTCTGTACGGCGGCGCCGTAGGTCCGGTCAACCCGGGTACCCCCGCAAACAACATCAAACGGCATGCTAGCCCCCATCTGCCCCAGAAATAACAGATACTTAACATAACGGCTAGGTCACCGTTAGGGGACTTTTAGGTAAACGCGCAGGTAGGCGGCCTGGAGATTTCTGACACCCACCGCTGGCCTGAGGTCGCAGCTGGTCGTAAAGCTCACAACCTGTACGGCTCAGCAGCCGCACGGCTACGCTTTTGTCGCTTCTGTGTTGATTGCTGGGAGGGCGACAGAGTGGCCGAATTCGGGAGTACGGGGCGGCCGAGCATCGACAGCCTGCTCAACTGGAGCTCTCCCCCACCGCAGGAGGGCCCGGGCGAGATTCAGATAGGCACATCGCTCCCCGGCTCGGTCGACGGCTCGACGACCGTCCTTACCGCGGGTGGCAGTGGCGGGGAATCTCCGCGGGCGGATCAGGCTGGTCCCGTCGACGATTCGTCGATCCCGCCCGACCAGGTTGGGCCTGCCAACGACCAGGTAGGGGCCACCGACGGACAGATCCCGCCGGATCAGGTGGGGCCGGCCGACGGCCAGGGGGACCCGGCGGTGACCGAGATCCAGTCCGACCAGCTGAGCTTCGGGCCCGAGTCGGTGGGCGACATGGCCGACGGCGAGCCCGGCTCGGTCGATCCGCAGGCCGCCGAAGGTGACCCGGCGTGGGAGCCCTCGGACGCCGACGGGAGCGGGAACCCGGACGACTCCGACGCGTCGGACGACGCGACCGAGGACCCGGACGACCCGCAGAGCCAGGACGACACCGGGAACCCGGACAATCCCAGCGACCAGGACAACACGGACAGCGGCGACCAGTCGAACACCGGTGACCAGGGCGACTCCTCGGACCCGCAGACCGACCCCGGCTCCTCCGACGGCCAGCAGGACCCCTCCGGCTCCGAGACCGACCCCCAAGGCCAGACGGACCCGAACGGCCAGCAAGACCCCGCGGACCCACAGACCGACCCGAGCCAGACCGATCCCGGCCAGACCGACCCCAGCCAGCCCGGCGGCCAGGACGACACGACCGTCCCCGAGACTCCCTCGACGGACCCACCGGCCGACGGCGGCGCCGAAGACCCCAGCTCCAGCCTCCCGGAAACACCCACTCCCGAGACGCCGAGCACCGAAACGCCCACCCCCGAAACGCCGAGCACTGACATGCCGGCTACCCCGACCCCGGAAACGCCCAGCGCTGAGACCCCCGGCGCCGGAGGCGCCGACACGCCGTCCGTCCCCTCTCCCGACTCCTCCGGAGGCGGCGGTGGCGGAGGCGGCCAGGGCAACGGCAAGTCCGATGGCAAGGGCGGCAAGGACGGCAAGACAGGCGGCAAGGACACCGGCGGCACCGCGAAGGACGACAAGTTCGCCGGAAGCGAGCTCGGCGGCGGCTGGCGCAAGGCCCGCCCCGAGGTCATGGAGAAGCTCGGCAAGAAGATCGGCCCCAGCAAAGGCGGCGACGGCGACACCCCAGGCGACCACATGGGCGCCGCGGAGAACACCGCCCGGAACATCGACATCGGCTTCCCGGGGTTCGGCCTGATGGGCGCGATGGCATTCACCCCCGCCTACCACTCGGCCCGCACGTCGGCCGCCGACTATCTCAAGAGCGCCAAGAACCAACTGGGCGTCTGGGACGAGCAGCTCCAGCAGGGAGCCGGCATCGTCCGTCAGGCCAACGACAAGAGCACCGCGAAGAAATGATCTCAGGGGCGACATGGACTACTACTCGAACGGGTCGACCTACTACACCGTGGCGATGGGTTTGTGCCTCTATGGCGCGGTCCTGCCGTCCAATCCCGCGCTGAAAACGATCTGCAAGTTCACCGGGACGATAATCGGCACGATGTACTCCAGCCCCAGCGACATCCGCGAAGCGGCCAGGAACACCCGCGGCATGACCACGACGGTCAACAACGCCGCGGCCTCCATCGACTCGGCCCTGGACACCATCGATCATGACGACTGGGAGAAGATGGCGCGTCCGGACGTCGACAGCGCGGTGAAGAAGTTCACCGCCGAGGCCAAGAACAGCTCGCAGTCCTACGAAGGGCTCGCGGGAGCGCTCGACCAGCTCGCCAAGCATTCCTTCCAGATGTCCGTGGCCAGCTTGTCCGTAGCCACAATCCTGGTCGCCCTCTCCCATGCCAGCGCTGCGGGCAAGCTCTTCCCTCCCACCACCGTGGCGACGGAGCTCGCCACCACCCTCTCTGGCGGGACGGCGCTCGCCACGCTGAGGACGATCGCGAGCAGCGGCCTGAAGGTCTACATGGCGGCTGCGGGCGTCGCCGGAGCGGCGGCCATGTACCTGGGCCAGAGCGCCTCGCAGAACATGAGCAAGGCCGTCACGCCCACGGACCCCAAGTCGGTGCCGGCGTTCGAGCAGGTCTACATCCCCAACCTGCCGACGTTCGACAAGGACGGCCAGCCCCTGGGCATGAAGAAGGACGCCTGAAGGTCAGAGGTCCAGGCGGCGGCGGATGCGGTCGAGCTCGCCCATGACGTCCTCGAACGTCCGGTTGTAGGCGGACTCGGCCTCCTTGATCTTGCTCAGGGCGGCGTCGGGGTCCTCGACGTACTTCATCGGGTTGTCCTCGTCGCCGAACGCCTGGCCCATGGCCTCGGTGACCTGGTGCTGCAGGTCCGCGGTCGCGGCCTGGAGCTGCTCCTTGATGAGCTCGGCGAGCTCGCCCGAGCTCAGCCGCATCGCCTTGGGATGCAGCTGGAGCTCGCGCAGCCCCTCGCTGCCGTACTCGATCGTGACCAGGCCGTCGTCGTCCTGGGCCCGCCCGACGAGGTCGGTCATGTTCTTCTGGAGCTCTTCGATGCGCGCGAACTGCTCGTCCGCGCCCTTGAGAAGCTTCTCGATGTCGATGTTCGCGAAGTCCCCAAACTCCTGCATCTTCACTCCACTCTCACAACACTGTTAAATCGCGCAGCAACCTATCACCCGGACAAACCGCGCACCCAGGAATAGACCTCGAGAACGCCCAGCGCGAGCGGGAAGAGCTCGACGATCAGGATGACGTCCACGATGTCCGCCGCGCGGCCCCAGAACGGCGACGGCTTGCCCGTGGGCAGCCAGAGGCCGATGCCGACGGCGGTCAGTGCCAGCCACAGCATGACGATCGCCACGGCCACAGCGCCGATGACGCCGGATTTCGGGCCGAGGGTCACCGCGAGCAGGCCGAACGCGGCCAGACCGACGGTGATCAGCCACAGCCGCTGGCGTACCCCCTGGAAGACCCGGGCCCGCATCATCAGCGTCAGCCCGAGCGTCCCGGTCATGAGGGAGGCGATCCAGCCGCCGTACGTGGCCAGCAGCACCTCGGAGACCAGCGCGACCAGACCGACCGCGATGATCATCCCGGTGGCGTAACGCTGGGCGATAACGGTCCGCTCCTGGATGGCCGCGCTGTTCAGGCGCTGGTTGTCGGCCCGCAGCTCCTCCGCGGTGGTGGGCATGGCCGGGAGCGGCACCTTGGCCAGGCGGAAGGACAATGTGGGGACCAGCGGGCTCAACGCCAGCAGGATCGACACCGTCACCGCGGCCACTCCCGCGGGTGACGGCCCCCACACCATGACCACGGCCGCGCCTATCGCCCCGAACGTCGTGGCGATGGCCGTACCGAGGAATCCCGGCACGCCGTCGGAGATCAGCGCGCCCGCGATGGTGGCCACCAGCGCCGTGCAGGCGAGCGCGGCGAGCAGGTGGGGAGCGCCGATACCGGCCAGGATGCCACCGCTGGCCGGCGCGAACAGGCCCGCGATGAAGCCGTACGGCAGCGCCCCGTGCCCGACCAGGGCGCCCGCCAGGGAGTCGCCCACCGCTCTCGACAGGGCCGCGCCGGTGGCCACGACCACGAGCGCCATCAGCCCGGCCACGACCGTGACGACCAGCGCGGGCGCTCCGGACAGCGCCAGGGCGATCGCGCCCAGGACCAGCAGTCCGAGCGCGCCGCTCGCGCCCATCATCCGGGTGTGCCTGGCCTCCCAGGTGCCGGTGGAATTCTTGACGCCGGTCGCGACCACGTCGGCCACGTCGTCGTACAGCGCGGGCGGCAGCATCGCCTCGCGCGGCCTCAGGTAGAGCACCTCGCCGTCGAGTATGCCCAGCGCTCCGAGGCTCTGGCCCAGGTCGAGCGGGGAGCCGCCGAGCCGCTGCAGCGTCCAGCCGGGCGCGGCGGCGGACTCGCCGCCCAGCTCGTCCAGGGCGCGCAGCAGGCCGGGCAGCACGTGCGGCAGCGGGATGTCGGCGGGCAGCGCCAGGTCGGCCTTGCGCCGCGGTCCCACGATCGTCACGTGGCACAGCGCGGGCAGCGGCACGTGCACCTGGGCGAGCGAGCTCACCTGCATGGGTCCCTGCGGATGCGGGGGTCCCTGCAGGTGCGGCGGGCCTGGCAGGCGCGGGGGACCCTGCGGATACGGCCCCTGAACGGCCGGTCCGTGGACCATCGATCCCATGGCTGGACTCCGTCCCACAAGCATCATGGACAAGAGAGAACATATCGGGTCGCTTCTGGTAAGAAGGTCAGCAACCGATACGGAGGACCATCCCACGGTGAGCATTGTCGTTGTCCGGCGACCCGAACGCCGTCCCAGCCCCAAGCCGCCGCGCGGGGAGATCCTGCTCGAATCGCCCCCTGAGATCCCCGAGGTCCAGGGGCAGGGCTTCATGCTGGTGCTCACGTACCTGCCCATGGTGGCGGGCGCCGCGGCGATGGCCCTGATGTTCACCGCGGGCGGCAACTCCAACCCGATCATGTACGTGGCGAGCGGCATGTTCGCGGTCTCCATGCTCGGCATGACGCTCGGACAGATGGGCCGCCAGTCGGGCGAGCGCAAGCACAAGCTCAACGGCGCCCGCCGCGACTACTTCCGCTACCTGTCGCAGGTACGCAAGAAGGTCAGGCGGGCGGCCAAGCAGCAGCGCGAGGCGCTGGAGTGGAGCGGCCCCGAGCCCGACGCGCTCTGGTGGATCGCGATGGGCCCCCGCCTGTGGGAGCGCCGGCCGCGCGACGACGACTTCAGCACGGTACGGCTCGGCACCGGCGTACAGAAGCTGGCCATCCAGCTCATCCCCCCGGACTCCAAGCCGGTGGAGGACCTGGACGCGCTGTCGGCCGGCGCGCTGCGCAGGTTCGTCAGGGCGCACGCGACGGTGTCGGAGCTGCCCGTGGCCGTGGCGCTGGGCTCGTTCGCTCGCATCAAGCTCAGCGGCGACCCGGCGGCCATGCGGGAGCTGGTGCGGGCCATGATCGGCCAGATGGCGGTGTTCCACTCGCCGGACGACCTGCGGATCATGGTGTGCGCCGGCCAGGAGTGGATGGGCCACTGGGACTGGGTCAAGTGGCTGCCCCACGCGCTGCATCCCGACGAGGTCGACGCCGCCGGACCGGTGCGGCTGATGGCCGAGAACATGAGCGAGCTGGACCGCCTGGTGGGCGCCGAGCTCAAGGAGCGGGCCAGGTTCCGGCCGGGCTCGCCCGCGGACGCCCTGCCGTACCACGTGCTCATCGTCGACGGCGGGCACGTGCCCCACGACTCGCAGCTCGGCACGGACGCCATCCAGGGCGTCACGGTGATCGACCTGTCCGCGGCCACGGGGCCGGTAGAGGAGAAGGCCATGCTGCGGCTGGAGATCCAGCCCGACGGCTTCCACATGATCAAGCTGGACCACGCCGGCAAGGAGCAGAAGACCCGGCTCGGCAACCCCGACAAGCTCGACTACCTGCGGGCGGAGGGGCTGGCCCGACAGCTCGCGCCGCTGCGCGCCTCGGCCACCAGCGGCGGCGAGGTCGAGGACGTGCTGGCGGCCAACACCACGCTGACCGACCTGCTCGGCATCGGCGACCCGACCCGGCTGGACACGGCGCTGACCTGGCGGCCACGGGCGGGCCGCAACCGGCTGCGGGTGCCGATCGGCCTGGGCGCCGACGGCCGGATGGTCGAGCTGGACATCAAGGAGTCGGCGCAGGGCGGCATGGGCCCGCACGGCCTGGTCATCGGCGCCACCGGCTCCGGCAAGAGCGAGCTGCTGCGCACGCTGGTGCTCGGCCTGGCCGTCACCCACTCGTCGGAGATACTCAACTTCGTCCTGGTCGACTTCAAGGGTGGCGCCACCTTCCTCGGGCTCGACACGCTCACCCACGTCTCCGCGGTCATCACCAACCTGGAGGACGAGCTCCCGCTGGTCGACCGCATGTACGACGCGCTGCACGGCGAGATGGTGCGCCGCCAGGAACTGCTGCGCTCGGCCGGCAACTACGCCTCGCTGCGCGACTACGAGCGGGCCCGCGAGCAGGGCGCCGCGCTGGCGCCGATGCCGACGCTCTTCGTCGTGCTGGACGAGTTCAGCGAGCTGCTGTCGGCCAAGCCGGAGTTCATCGAGCTGTTCGTGATGATCGGCCGGCTCGGCCGCTCCCTCGGCGTGCACCTGCTGCTGGCCTCCCAGCGGCTGGAGGAGGGCCGGCTGCGCGGCCTGGACACGCACCTGTCCTACCGGATCGGCCTGCGGACCTTCTCGGCCATGGAGAGCCGCGTCGTGCTCGGTGTGGCCGACGCCTACGAGCTGCCGTCCGCGCCGGGCAACGGCTTCCTCAAGTTCGACACCACCGGCATGACCCGGTTCAAGGCCGCCTACGTCTCCGGCCCCCACCAGAGCGACCCCCGCAGCGCGACCGCCGAGGGCGATGACAAGACGATCCGCCAGGTCGTCGAGTACGGCCCGGCCTACGCGCCACTCCCGGTCGTGGAGGAGCCGGCCAAGGAGGTCGCCAAGCCGGACGACGAACGCGGGCCGCGGAGCAGCCTGCTCGACATCGTCGTACAGCGTCTGGCCGGTCAGGGCCCCGCCGCGCACCGGATCTGGCTGCCGCCGCTCGGCGAGCCGCCTACCCTCGCGCACCTGCTGCCTCCGCTGTCGGTGACCCCGGAGCTCGGCCTGTCCACGCCCGGCTGGGACGGCAGAGGCCGCCTCGCGGGGGTCGTGGGCATCATCGACAAGCCGTTCGAGCAGCGTCGCGACCCGTACTGGCTGGACCTGTCGGGCGCGGCCGGCCACGTCGGCGTCGCGGGCGGCACCCAGAGCGGTAAGAGCAACGTGCTGCGTACGCTGGTGACCAGCATGGCGCTCACGCACACGCCGCGCGAGGTGCAGTTCTACTGCCTGGACTTCGGCGGTGGCGCGCTGGCCGCCCTGGACGGCCTGCCGCACGTCGGCGGCGTGGCCACCCGCATGGACGCCGACCGGGTACGCCGGACCGTCGCCGAGATCGCCACCATCCTGCAGCAGCGCGAGCGCGACTTCGCCGCGAGCGGCATCGACTCGATCGCCACCTACCGCCGTGTCGTGGCCGCCGGAGAGTACGAGGGCGACGGCTGGGGGGACATCTTCCTGCTGATCGACGGCTGGCTGACCATCCGGCAGGAGTTCGAGGCCCTGGAAGGGGTCATCACCGACCTCGCGGCCCGAGGGCTCGGCTACGGCATCCACATCGTCGCCTCCACCAACAAGTGGTCGGAGTTCCGCGCGGGGATCAGGGACCTGTTCGGCACCCGGCTGGAGTTCAAGCTCGGTGACGCCTACGAGTCTGAGGTCAGCCGCAAGGCGGCGCTGGCCGTACCGGAAGGCGTGCCCGGGCGCGGGCTGACCAAGGAGGGCATGCACTTCCTGTCCGCGCTGCCGCGCATCGACGGAGTGCGCGGCGCCGACGACCTCTCCGCCGGTGTGCGGTCGCTGGTGGAGGTCGTACGGGCCTCCTGGCAGGGTCCCGCCGCCCGCCCCGTACGGCTGCTGCCGTCGCTGCTGCCCGCCACGGCGCTCCCCGAACCCGCCCTTACCGGGCCGAACCGGATCGCCATCGGCATCGACGAGGCCGCCCTGGCGCCGGTCGCGATCGACTTCGACGTGGACCCGCACTTCATCGTGTTCGGCGACACCGAGTGCGGCAAGTCGAACGTGCTCAAGCTCATCATGGAGGGCCTGGTCGCCAGGAAGACGCCCAAGGAATGCATGATGATCGTGCTCGACTACCGGCGCGCCCTGCTCGACACCGCCGTCACCGACCACCGCATCGGGTACGCGGCCTCCAGCACCGCGGCGGCGGAGCTGATCCAGGACGCCCGCACCGCGCTGCTCAAGCGGCTGCCCCCGGCGGACCTCACGCCGGAGCAGCTCAGGGAGCGCAGCTGGTGGCAGGGCTCCGACCTGTACATCATCGTGGACGACTACGACCTCGTCGCCACCTCGAACAACCCGCTGGCGCCCCTGGCCGAGCTGTTGCCGCAGGCCCGCGACATCGGTCTGCACCTGATCATCTCCCGGCAGATGGGTGGCGCGAGCCGGTCCATGTTCGACCCGGCCGTCCAGCGGCTCAAGGAGATGGCCAGCCCGGCGCTGATCATGTCGGGCAACAAGGACGAGGGCGCGCTGTTCGGCAACGTACGGCCGCAGCCGCTCCCGCAGGGGCGCGGCTTCTACGTGGACCGGAGGTCGGGCGCGCGCCTGATCCAGACCGCCTTCCTGGACACGCCGTAGGTTGTCCCCCGTGTCACACGTCCACTACCGGCTGACGGCCCGCTTGTTCGGTCGAGGCGGCCTCGGCCGTCTACGGTGGGCCGAGAACGTCGTCCATGCCCAGCTGATCGAGGACCTTGAGCGCCAGCTCGACGTATGACGCCTCATAGTGGAAGTCGAACGGCCTACTGCCAGGGGCCTCGTCGCGGTGTCCGATCGTCACACCGCGGTGTCCCAAAGGCACGAACTCCGCCCGGACGAGCAGCGCCGAGCCGTCCGGCAGCACGTACCTGCCGTCGACGAACCGGCCGAGAGCCGCCCGCACGCGCCTGCGGAAGTAGCCCACGTCCGCCCGCGACATGTCGGAACGGTAGGCGAACTTGACGGTGTACTCGGTAACGCGTCGCACCACTCCGTCTTTTGGTTTGAGGGTCAGGTAGCGACGCTCGATGGCCGCGACCCTCGGGTCACGTGCCCCCATGTTCACCGGCTGGACCTGCCTGCCCGCGGTCACCAGCTCGGCCGGTCGGAAGGTGTGCGGTTTCTCCCCGTGCGGCGTGGCCCCCCAGTCGGTGACCGCCTCGCTCACCCTTCGCGCGTCCCATGCCGCCTGCTTGCGCGCGGCTACGGCGTCCGGCTTGGGAGCCGCTTCGGTCGAGGCGGCCTCGGCCGTCGGCGGTGGGCCGAGCGCGTCGTCCACGCCCAGCTGATCGAGGACCTTGAGCGCCAGCTCGACGTGTGACGCCTCGTGGGGGAAGTCGAACGGCCTACTGCCAGGTGCCTCGCCGCGGTGTCCGATCGTCACACTGCGGTGTTCCGCAGGCACGAACTCCGCCTGGACGAGCAGCGCCGAGCCGTCCGGCAGCACGAATCTGCCGTTGACGAACCGGTCGAGACCTGCCCGCACGCGCGTGCCAAGGTGGCCCAGCGGCGCCGTATCGGAACGGTAGGCGAACTTGACGGTGTACTCCGTGACGGGCCGCATCACTCCGTCACGTGCCTTGACGGTCATGTCGCGACGCTCGATGGCCGCGACCCCCGGGTCACGTGCCCCCATGTTCACCGGCTGGGCCCGCTTGCGCGCGGCCACCAGATCGGCCGAGCTGAAGGTGTGCGGCTTCCCCCCGTGCGGCCTGGCCCCCCAGTCGGTGACCGCCTCGCCCACCCTTCGCGCGTCCCATGCCGGCCCTTTGTTGTGCGAGCCCGGATGCGGGGACTCCCCAAGAGCCTTGGGCGGCCCGGCTGGCTGCCCGGATTTCGGGTCGTCGTACAGTCGTTCCACGAGGTGGGCGAAGTCCGCACCATCGAACGACCGGCCGTGCCACTCCCCCGCCTGCTTGGCCCGCAGTTCGGTGGTGACGCGGCCGAAGTCCACGGCTCCCTGGGCCAGTACGGGCGACTGCTCCGCCGCGTAGCTGAACACGGCCGAGGCGCGGCGGACGGCGGCCTCGCTCGGGGGCTCGCCGAGGAACTCTCCGGCCGCCCTGCGCAGGGCCGTCGCTCCGGTCTCGCCGGGATGCGGCCGTCCGCCGGTGTAGGCGGACCATTCCGCGAGCCTCGACAGGCCCTCGACGGTCCTCGGGTCGGCGTGGCCGCCCAGGACCGCCTCGGTCTCCGCCTTGAGCCACGCCGCGTCGGGCAACCCCGAGTCCGGCCCCCTGCCGAGGAACTTGACCAGGCTGTGCAGGCGGCGCAGGTCTCGTACGGTCGGGGTGTCCGTGACGGCACCGTAGAGCGAGTGGGCGGCGTCGAAGAGTTTGGCGGTGTAGTCGACATGGCGCTGGGTGACCCGATCGCCGAACAGAGAGTGGGCGCGATCCAGCACCTGCACATGGTCGAGCAGGTCACCTCCTCTATGGGGGAACTGGACGAGCAGGTCGCGCAGGTACCGGGGAAGACGCAGCGTCTCGGGGGTGTGGACCGGCCGGGTCCATTCGTCGGCCGGCTGCCGGAACCCCGCGTCGCCCTCGACGGAGCGGTCGGAGCGGGGCAGCAGGTCAGAGAAGTGCGCCAGGTGGTGGTCAAGCAGCGTTGCCCGTGGCGGGACCTCGTGGCCCGCGTGATCTATCAGGACCCTCCCGGCCGTGCGCACGCGGGACGCGTCACCCATCAGGTTGGCGCCTGGTTTGAGGCCCCGGTCGGTGAGCGTCCTGCGGCCGTGAGTCTGGTGTTCGCGATACTCGTCCGGAAGCCCGAGATGGTGTCCGATCTCGTGGGCGTGGAGGTGCGCGTCGGTGTTGGCGCACCAGTTCACTATGTCGGGATGGCCGCTGGGGCGGAAGGTCACCACGCCTTCGTCGCCGGGCCGTGCGTTGTTCGCCTTCTCGAATGTGAGCCGGACATGCAACTGGCTGCCGTCGGAAAGCCGGTGCTGGTGGTTGTAGTACAGGTCCATGCCGTCGAGGGCGTTGGACTTGAGCCGCATCACCTGCTCGGCCGTCATGCCTTCCTTGGCGACGTACCGGATTTTGATCGTGAACTCGGTGACTCGCCGAACCTCGCCACCGTCGCCCCGGATCGCGAAGCGGCGCGCTTCCACGCGGGCACTGGCGTCGAGATCCGGGTACCCCACGCGGTTCTCGATCAGGTGGGCAGTCGCTCTGCTCCTGAGGTGGGCCCACTCGCTCGCCCTGACCGCCTGCCTCGGGTCGATGACGTTGGCCATCACACCGCTGTTGACGCTGTCGCCGTGGACGGGCAGGAGCGGCGTCCGATACTCCGGGTTGAGCTCCTGACTGCGTGCCGGGTGCGCCCTCAGCTCGCCGGGACTGTCCTGCGGCAAGGGCTCCACGGCCCGCGGCGGGGCGGTTCCCTCGAAGGTCCGAGGCCGCTCACCGAACGCCGGGCCCGCCGCCCGTGGCTCCACGATCACGGAGCCGGGGGGCGCGTCCAGCACCGAGACCGTGCCGCTGGCGTTCTTCGCGATCTGCTCGAAGGCGAACCCGACGCTGTTGTACCAGTCGCTGTGCCCGAGCGCCCGGAACTCCTGCCGCAGCGCCTCCACGCGCGGCCGGAGCGCCTCGATGTCGGCCTTGCTGAGCGGGTTGGGCGCCCAGTCGGCCAGCTCACCCTTGTCACGGAAGAAGTGACGGCTGAAAGGGCTGTTCGTGTCGGGTAACCGCCCCGAGAAAGCCTTGTCCCCGTCGAAGCCCTTGACCCTGCCGTCGGTGCCCTCCAAGAAGTCATGCTGGACGCGCTCCGGGGAGAAACGATCGTGGTTACCGGTCAGCGCGTCGAGCAGGCCGAGGAGGATCCCCTCGCGGGTGTTGTGCAGCCGCGCCAGATGCCACTTGCCGTCGAGGCCGCGCTGGACCGGCACCTGCTTGCCGTCGATCCAGTCGATCAGCAACCGCCGCTCGCCGACGATGTGGGTCGCGGCGACGTCGGCGCCGACCGCGCGGCCGAGCCGCGAGTTGAGATGGTCGCGGTCCCGCCGATCCGTCCCGGAGAACTCCTTGTCGACGGCGTGGCTGCCGTCGGCCAGCCGGACCTTCTCCACCTTCACCGTCTCGCCGCCGGCCCCGGCCAGCGGTTCGCGCGCCACCACGCCGCGCCGGGCGCTCTCACTGAACGTCGCGTGATCCCTGAGCTGGACGGGTCTGGTCTCGCTTGAGCGCGCCCAGTTGATCAACTGGTCGACGCTGCGACGGAAGATGTTCCGCTCCTCGACCGGTTGCGGCCGGGCGTGCTCCCCGTCGGCCAGCGGACGGGGATCACCAGCGTCGGCCAGCCTGGTGCGCCCGTTCCCGTCTGCGTCATCCGGCCCGCCGCCGTTCCGGCCGCCGTGGTCGCCCGGGTCGTCGAAGCGCGCGTGCTCCTCCAGCGGCCTGGGCCCGGGATGACCGCCATCCGGGCTCCAACTCGCCCAATGCGCGTCAGCGCCGCCCGCCACCCCCGACGACAGGCCCTTCAACACCATCAGCCAATCGACCGACCCGTCACCGCTCCACAACTCCGAACCCAGCACAGCACCCGCGTTCGCCACCCCCGACTGGCCCATCAACATCCACAGCGACCGCGTCGGAAACGCCCACGCCAACCCCGTCAGCAACCCGCCGGTCAACGCCCCCGTGGCCGCCGACGACCCCACCTGCCGCCAATCCACCCCCTCCCGACGCGACTGCGTCAACTGAACCAGCAGATCCATCCCACCCAGCAACCCACCGAACAACGCAATGTTGATCAACAACCGGCGGGCGAACTGACGCACCGTCCACCGCGCCGCCTGCGCACGAACCCCGATCAACCGCAACGCCAGACCACCCGCGGGCGACACCAACGCCCACGTCAACCACGCCAACTGCACCACCAGCAACAGCACGGCCAACCGCATCATCCGCTTGGTGAACTGCAGCTGCACCCCCAGCTCATTGCACGCCAACGCCAAATCCACCAAAGACCGCACCAAAGCCGCCCGGCGACCACCCACCTCCTGGGACACCTTTCGGGTGAACGCCCGCAGCGCGGGCCCGTCCCACCCATCCGCGTGCAGCCGGATACCATCCCCATCAGCCCCGGCAGCCACCCGCCGCGCCGCCTTCACCAGCGCGTCGGCGAGCCGGAACAAACCGCCCTCATCGCCTTTGGGCCAGTCCGTCCCCAGCACCCAGCCCGCCCACGGACGGACCCAAGCGGGTACGGGTATCCCATCGAGCAGCACGAACGTCAGCCCCGAGTATCGATCTCGGCAGCCTCGTACCTGTTGGCGGAGTAGCCGTCTTGCTGCCCCAACAGTTTCTCCTTCCTCAAGCACATCTCAGATAACTGTCCACTATGCTCATGTTTCGTGCACTTCGCAGCAATACGTCTGGGGGTCCGATGAGCGGCTGGGTCGACGTGCACTACCAGGCGCTCGAAGAATGCGGAAAACAGGCCCGCAAAGTGGCCAACATGCTCGACCTGGACGACCCCAAGACCATCCAGCCGCAGGACTGCGGCTTCTCCGTGGACCGGAGATCGGGCGCGCGCCTGATCCAGACAGCGTTCCTGGATACCCCGTAGGTTGTCAGCCGTGTCTGGAGTGCGCTATCGGCTGACCGGCATGTCCTTCCCCGGCACCGTGGACCTGACGGTCCTGTCCGACGGGCGGGCCAGGCTGGAGCACTCGCGCGCGAGCGGCGTCCGGGCCTGGACGGCCGAACTGGACCCGGCCGTGTGGCCGTGGCTGCTGGACGCCCTGCGCGCTTCAGGCTTCCCTGATGTGGCGGCGCCCCCGCCGGTGCCGGGCTCCACACTGCGCGAACTGAGCATGGTCGTCACTGAAGGCACCGGGGAGGGCGGAGACAGCCGTGGCGCCAGGGAACGCGGGGACGGCGACCTGGCAGGGTCGCTCCTGTTCGGGTGGCGTGATGACGGCGAGCTGGGGCTGGAGCCGGTCCTGCGGATACTCGACGCGCTGGTGCTCCAGGTCAGCGACGGTGCCGTCAGGGAGACGGCGAACGAGCTGCCGAGGCTGGCCCACCGCTCCGCGCCGGACCCCACGCTGCCACCGCCCGATCCCGGCTCTCCGGCTGCCGCCGCCTTCGGCACCGTGGGCGGGCGGCCCGCCTACGCGCTGTCCCGCCCCGGCCTCACCTTCGCCCTGTACGGCCTGCCGTACGAGGAGGAACTAGGCACCGCCACCGTCACCGACGCGCCCACCCGGGCGATCGCGCTCGGCACGGCCGGTGGCCGGGACATCGTCGCCACCGGCGCCGACGACCTGGTCATCAGGGCCTGGGACACCGGCACCGGGCAGCAGCTCCACGCCACGGCCGGCCACGGCGGCCCGGTCCTGGCGCTGGCCGCGTCCGGCGGGCTGATCTACACCGGCGGCGCCGACGGCGTGCTGCGCGTCTGGGACGCCGCGGGATCGCTGGGCGAGCTGGCCGACCGGCACGAGGGCTCGATCAACGCGGTGTGCGTCGATGGCACGCTCCTGGTCGCCGGTTCCGACGACGGGGTGGTACGGCTCAGCGACCTGTCGAACGGCCGCACCCTGTACTCGCTGCCCGGCCACGCGGGCTGGGTGAACGCGGTCGCCGCCGCTGACGGGCTCGTCGCGTCGGCGGGCTCTGACCGGTTGATCCGGTTCTGGGACGCGGCCACCGGGCAGGAGATGCGCGTACTGGAGGGACACGAGGCGAGCGTGACCGGGCTGGCCTTTCTCAGCGTGGCGGGGCGCCCGGCGCTGGCGTCCTGCGCGCTCGACGGCCGGGTCGCCGTCCACGACCCGCACACCGGAACGCTCCTGGCGGGATGGCGGTCCGGCGACTGGGCCGCCGGCATCACCACCGTGCCGAAGCCGCCGACGACGACCGCCGGGACCGAAGAACAGGCGACCTGCGGGGTCAGTGCAGCGTCGGAGCGGCTGGTCACCGCAGGTGACGGGGTCCGTGTCTGGGCGGCCGACGGCACGCTGCTGGGGGAGCTCACCGACGCCGCCACGGACGCGATCACCACCGACGGGACGCTTCTGGCAGCCGGGTCCCCCGACGGCACACTGCGGTTTTGGCGGCCGGCCGGCGGCGAGTTCCTGTCCATAGTGTCCGCGGACGACGGCACCGCCGCCCCCGGAGACGGCCTCCCCGGCGCGTCCGGAGACGGCGGCATCACAAGTCTGGCCTTCGACGGCGGCGGCCTGGTCTGCGGCACCGACAGCGGCACCGTCCGCGTGCATCATCCGGTGGACGGCGTGGTCGCGGTGCCGACGCCGCACACCGGTCAGGTGCTCGCGCTCGCCCTCGACGGCGATCTGCTGGTCTCAGGTGGCATGGACGGCACGGTCAGGACCTGGGACGCGGTCTCGGGCCGGCCGCTGCGCCGCCTGACCGGCCATACGGCGGGCGTTACATGCCTGGCAACGGGCCGGATCGGCGGCCGGGTAGCGATCGCGTCGAGCGGGTACGACCGGGCGGTCAGGACCTGGGACGCGGCGACGGGCCGGCCGCTGTCGGTGGTGCACGGGCACCCGCTGCCGGTGTACGCGCTGGCATTCGGCACGGTCGGCGGCCGGGCCGTACTCGCCGCCGGCAGCTATGACGGGCTGGTGCCCGTGCGTGACGCCGAGACGGGCGAGGACGTCGTGGTACTCGGCGGCAACCCGGGCACGGTCCGGTGCCTGCGTTTCCTCGGTCCCGATGTGCTGGCCGTGGGCTGCGACGACGGCACCGTACGGCTATGGCGCCTGCCGGACGGCGAGCAGGCCGGCGAGACCCGCCTGGGCGGCGTCCCGCTGGCCCTGTCCGGCGATCTGTTCGCGGCGACCCAGCACGGGCTGAGCCGTCTCACGCCCCCGCGACCGTACTGACCCAGGGTGGGGGGCGAGTACTCCGCCGCGTCGCTGAACGCGACCGCGGCGCGCCGGACGGCGGCCTCGTTCGGGGGCTCGCCGAGGAACTCTCCGGCCGCCCTGTGCAAGACCGTCGCTCCGGTCTCGCCGGGATACGACCGTCCGCCGGTGTGGGCGAACCACTCCCCGAGTCTTGACAAACCCTCGACGGTCCTCGGGTCGGCGTGGCCGCCCAGGACCGCCTCGGTCTCCGCCTTGAGCCACGCCGCGTCGGGCAATCCCGAGTCCGGCCCCCTGCCGAGAAATTCGACCAGGCCGTGCAGGCGGCGCAGGTCGTTGGCGGAAAGGACGCCCGGGCCGTGGCCATAGAACGAGCGGGCGGTGCCGTAGAGCGTGCGGGTGTAGTCAAGGCGGTCCTGGGTGACCCGGTCGCCGAACAGGGCATAGGAGCCCACCCGTCGGCGTACAGCCGGATGCCGTCCCCGTCGGCCCCGCCGGCCACGCCCCGGGCCGCCTTCACCAGCGCGTCGGCGAGCCGGAACAAACCGCCCTCATCGCCTTTGGGCCAATCCGTCCCCAGCACCCAGCCCGCCCACGGACGGACCCAAGCAGGCACGGGTATCCCATCGAGCAGCACGAACGTCAGCCCCGAGTATCGATCTCGGCAGCCTCGTACCTGTTGGCGGAGACGTGCATCCCGTCCCGTACACCTTCCAGCTCGTCGATGTAGTCGTCGAAGTCCTTGAAAATGGCCTTCGTCCGATTGGGGAAGGTCTTCTCGAACTCCGCGCCGTACTGGTCGTCACCCATGGGCCGGCCCTCGGCGACGAACACCTGGCGCAGCTCCTCACGCACCTCACGCACGTGCTCGGCCTCCTCCCGCGCCATTTCGGCCCCGTGCCGGATGTTTCTCCAGTGCGCGGAGTAGCCGTCTTGCTGCCCCAATAGTTTCTCCTTCCTCAGGGACATCCTCGATAACTGTCCACTATGCTCATGTTTCGTGCACTTCGCAGCAATAAGTCTGGGGGTCCCATGAGCGGCGGCTGGGTCGACGTGCACTACCAGGCGCTCGAAGAATGTGGGAGACGGGCCCGCAAAGTGGCGAACATGTTCGACCTGGACGGCGCGTTCGAGGGCACCAAGTCCACCGCGCCGACCGGGGGGACCTCGTCGAAGACCTTCGGTGACCTCAAGGACTCCGGTGACCTGGCCACGGACGTCGACAAGGTCTGGCGGGCGCTCAAGGACGAGCTGCAGGCGGGCAAGAGCCGCCTGAACAACGTCGAGAAGGCCATCGACCAGGTGGAGACCAACCTGCGCAAGGCGTCGAAGGCCTCCGGCGGATGAGCGGCGTCGGCGACCTGCCCGGTGGCGGCCGGCTGGCCGCGCTCCTCGCCAAGGTGACCGGCAATCCGCAGGCGATCAGGAGCACCGCGAACGCGTGGCGGACGGCGGCCGGTCACGTCGCCAGGTCGACCAACTCCCTGACCAAGTCGGTCGGCGAGGTGGACAAGGCCTGGCAGGGCGGCTCGGCCGACGCGTTCACCAAGCACATGGCCGCCTACCCGCGGGCGAGCACCGGTCTCAATGACGCGCTGTCGGCCTGCGCCGACGCCCTCGACAAGGCGGCCACCTCGCTGGAGGACGCCCACGGCAAGGTGAACGCCCTCTGCCAGGACGCGGTCGAACGCGCGGCGGAGTACAAGACCCAGTACGCGAAGCTGAACCCGAAAGCCAGCGCCCAGGACGCCGAGGACGCTCTGGCCAAGACGACGATCGTCAGCGGCAACGTCACCAAGGCCGAGAAGCTGGTCGAGAAGGCCGAAGGCGACCTGGAAGACGCCAAGAAGGCGCTGGCCAAGGAGCTCGGCGCGGACGGCGAGTTCGGCTTCTTCACCAAGGTCCCCCAGCCGGACGGGGCCGACTTCGAGCCGGGCGACCACAAGGTCGAGTGGGTCAGGACGCCGTTCGAGGACAAGCGCACCTCGCTGGAGTCGGCGGCCGCCGCCGGAGGCAGCGACGGCGGCGGCGCGAGCGGCGGGGCCGGCTACGCCTACAGCGGCGGCGTCTCCTCGGCCGGCAACGCGCCGGCGCCCAAGGCCGAGGTCGTGGAGTGGATCAAGGAGGCCCTCCGGGTCATCAAGTCACCGGAGATGGCCGACGAGCTGCGGAAAAGAGGGCTGCTGGACAAGATCCAGGACCTCGACCCGAACGACCCCAAGGTCGTCCAGCAGATCTGGACCATCATCTACAACGAGTCCGGGGGCAACCCGAGCGCCATCAACAACTGGGACATCAACGCCAAGAACGGCATCCCATCGCAGGGACTGATGCAGACCATCCCGCCCACGTTCGCCGCCAACAGCCTGCCGGGGCACAAGCAGATCCTGGAGCCGGTGGACAACATCGTGGCCGGGGTCCTGTACACGTACAAGCGGTACGGATCGCTCGACGGGCACCCGGGCCTCGCCTCAATGGCGCAGGGCGGCGGGTACCGCCCCTACTAAGTGGTCTCCTGGTTGGGCTCCACCCAGTCGAACTTGTCGGCGCCCGGAGGCAGCTGACCGGGCTTCGCCGGAGCCTGGAACGGCGGGAACTTCGCGGCGTCGATGGTCGCCTGCTCGAAGTCGATCTCGGCGCCGTTGCCCGGCTTGATGTAGCCGAACTGGTGCTCCTTCTTGATCACCGTCGACATGATGTCGCCCGCCCCGCGCAGGCCCGACACCATCGTCAAGGTCATCACGGCCACCGCGCCGTTGGTGCCCGAGGCGATGAACTTCTCCAGCAGCCCGCCGTACAGCTTGGTGTGCGGGAACGCCTGCAACTGCTTGGCGAACATCAGTAGGGTGAGCGTGGTCACGCCCAGCGTGGCCAGCTTGACCCAGTAGCTCCGGTACCCGGCGGCCACCTCGTCGACCATGCCGCCGACGTCGCCGAGCACACCGCGCAGCGAGCCGATCTCCCGGTGGAAGATCCACACGACCCGCTCGAACTCCTGCTGGTCGAGGGCGATCCAGCCGCTCCGCGACGCGGCGACGAGCTGGGGCAGCAGTTGCTTGACCCCGTCATCGAGCCGGTTGGAGATGCCGTTCTTCCAGTTCGCGGCCGCCTGCGCCATGCCCGGCTCGTTGGCGATGGCCGTACCCGCGACGATCACGGCGGGAACCAGCCAAGCCGAGATCCGGCCCAGCCGCTTGATCGACTCCAGTACCTTGGGCCCGATCGGCTCCGGCACCTGCGGAGGCGGCCCGAAGGTGGGCGGCTTGTAGGCGTTGTAGCCCGGCGTGTTGGGCGCGTTGTAGCCCGGGTACCTGTAGGGCGAGTAGCCGGTGTTCGCGGTGGAGGGCGGGTTGTAGGCAGGGTGCCGCAGGTTGTTGTAGTAGCTCGTTTCGTTGTAGCTCATTTGCGGTACCTCACGGCGCTGGCCTTCTCGGCGGTGTGCCAGTTGCGCTCGGCCTGCGTGAGCGCCCCCGACCAGCTGTCGATCGTCTTCTCCGCCTCGCCCAGCGTCTTGTCGGCCCACTGGCAGATGCCGTCGTAGGTGCCGCCCAGCACCATCTCTCCGAGTACGCCGAAGCCCGGGGAGTCGACCCCGACCGTGCCGACCAGGCTCCTGACGAAGGACATGGCCACCTTCAGCTCATCGTCCACCCGATCGCGCAGGTGACCGATGGACGTGGAGGTGACGTAGATCTCCTGTCCCGGCGTAGCCGCTTTCATCGTCATATGTACGAATTCTTCCCGATGTCGGGTCTTGTCTTCTCGCTCTCGCGGCAGTCTTAATGATCAGTTAGACGATTGGACGGCTCCCGATTGGCGTTCGTTAACCTGCTGCCGGTGGCGTGGGGCGCATGGATTCCAGTGACCCCCGCCTTGAGGAGCTAGACCGGCTCGTACAGGCCAGCGAACGGACGATGCGCGAGCTCGAACAGGCCACGCAGGCGCTACGTCAGCTGACCGGCTCGGGCGAGAGCCGTGGCGGAACGGTCTCCGCGCGCGTGGACGCCGACAGCAAGCTGGTCGACGTGCAGATCACCCACCGGGCCATGCGGCTGGATCCGGAAGAGCTGGGCCGCGACGTGGTCGAGGCCGTACGCGCGGCCCAGGAGGACCATGAGCGGCAGGCCCGCGACCTGCTCGGGCTCGGGATGGTGCCCGGCGAGCAGGATTTGCTGGGCACCTTCAAGCGCGACCTGGACGAGCTGCAGGACTCCTACGCCCGCGAGACCGGCGAACGGCTCGAAGGGATGCGCCGCACCCAGCGCTCCTGGGAGGACTGACCCCCGGACAGCAGCGGGGCCGGTGAGGATCGCTCCTCACCGGCCCCGTTTTTCGCGCTGTGTCAGCCGCAGTTGCCGTAGGGGGCGCTGGTGTTGCCAGAGGCGGTGCTGCCCGAGTACTTCACGCACTTGCCCTTGGCGGGCAGCTTGACCGGGCCCGCGTAGTAGTCGTACATGCCGGAGTCGGTCCTGCTCCCCCCGCCCTGTACGTCGAGGGTGGCGCTGACCTGGCTCTTCACACCCACGTTCGTGGTCTTCATGGTGACCACGCAGTTCTCACCGCTGCCGCTGTTGTAGAGCTGGTAGGTCACCCCGCCCGCGAACGAACCGCTGCGCTGCACGCTGAACCCGGATCCGCACACCTGCGTCGGCGTGTAGGGGTTCGTCTTGGGCGGCGTAGGCGTCGGCTTGGCCGTGGTCTTCGTCGGCGTCGGCGTCGGCTTAGCGGTGGTCTTGGTGGGCGTCGGCTTGGGCGACTGAGTGGTCTTCGTCGGCGTCGGCTTCGGCTTCGGCGCCTCAGTCGTCTTCGTCGGCTCCGGCTCCGGCTCCTTGGTCTTGCTCGGCTCCGGCGTCGGCTCCGGCTCCTTGGTCTTCGTCGGTGTCGGAGTCGGTGT
Organism: Nonomuraea sp. NPDC049158; assembly: GCF_040648335.1. Classification (NCBI taxonomy): domain Bacteria; kingdom Bacillati; phylum Actinomycetota; class Actinomycetes; order Streptosporangiales; family Streptosporangiaceae; genus Nonomuraea; species Nonomuraea sp. NPDC049158. The sequence continues at coordinate 244,768 of NZ_JBEZDM010000005.1, read as the reverse complement.
CGGGGTCGGCTCCTGCTTCGACTCGGTCGGCGTCGGCGTCGGCGTCTGCCGCTTCCTGCCCTTGCGCTCGGTCGAGGCGCTCTGCGTCGCCGTCGGCTGGGCGGCGGGCTGCGTCACCGTCGGCTGGGTCACCGGCTGCGTGAGGATCGGCTGCGGCGTCGGGACCGTGCTGAACTCCGGCGCCGTGGGCGCCTGCGAGGGATAGTCGGTCGGCAGCACCAGCGGGACCACGTCGGTCGGGTCGGGGCTGGCCGACGCCCAGGGCACCGTCACGTCAGGCTGCGACTGCTGCGGATCGGGCTGGCCGGGCTGCAGCTGCTGTTGCTGCGTGGAGGAGTCACCGCCGCCACCGCCGATCGCGAGGGTGCCGCTCTTCGTGGCCTCCGACGCGGAGTTGGAGACGGGCTCCAGCTTGGCGTAATGACCTGCGCCCCACAGCCCCACACCGGACAGCAGCATGACGGCCGTGACCGCCGCGGCCAGCCCGATGGGGAACGACTTGCGCCGGGGAGCGGCGGCGCCGCCCTGGGCCGGTACCTGCCACACCTGGGCGGGCGGCTGCCCACCGGGCGCCCCTTCCCACGTGGCCCCCTGCTGCGGCACGGGCGGCGGACCCCACGTCTGCTGCGGGACCGGCACCCCCTCGAGCGGCTGCTGCTGCTCGACCGGCACCTGCAACGGCGGGAGCTGGATGGTCTGCGGCGGGAAGAGCTCGTCCTCCGGCGCTGCGATCGGCGGCGGCACGGTGGCGACGACGCCGACGCGCGGCGCGGCGGCCCCGCTCTTGTCCCCGAGGAGTTGCAGCAGCGCCGTGTAGGTGGTCGGCCGCTGCGCGACGTCCTTGGACAGCGCGGACAGGACCACCCGGCGCAGCGGCTCGGCCAGCGTGCCGACCTCGGGCTCCTCGTTGAGCACCGCCTGGGCGTCGTGCCCGAAGGGCGGCTGTCCGGTCGCGGCGAAGACGATCGAGGCGGCCCAGGCGAACACGTCGGCGTAGGGACCGTAACCCAGTCCGCTGAGCTGCTCGGGCGAGCGGTAACCCAGCTCGCCGACGGCCTCGCCGAGGTCGATGTCGGTCACGCGCGGGCCGTCTGCGGCGAGAAGTACGTTGTGCGGCGTGAGCCCGCGGTGCGTGACCCCGGCGAGGTGGACGGCGGTCAGGGCGGTCAGCACGCCCACGGCCACCCGCTCCAGGGTGTCGCCGTCGAGCGGCCCCTCGGCCGCCACCGTTTCGGCCAGGCTGCGGCCCTCGATGTGCTCGCGCACGATGTACGGCTGCTCGCCGTGCATACCGGCGTCCAGCGTCCTGGCGACGTACACGCTCGAAATGCGCTGGACGCCCTTGAACCGCTCGGCGTCCTGCGGCCCCGCGCCGGGAACGGCCGGGAGCAGCTTGATCACTCGGGTGGGTCCGTCCTCAGACTCCTTGCCGAGGTACGCGACTCCGCGCGGCCCCTCGTCCAGCCGTCCAAAGAGGGTGAAAGCGCCTAAACGCTCTGGATCACCCGGCCGCAGAGGGTGCATCTCTATCCCTTCAAGTCAAAACGCGATCTGCAGTACATTCAACCAAACCTGTCACTTTTGCATCAGTAGTTTCGGACGCAACCTGACATTTAACCGTCAGGACATCAGGCCGCCGGTCGACCGGGACGCCATCCGCGCCGGCGACCCAGCGGGACGAGCAGCGCGCAGGCCGCCCCCACGGCGGCGATGGCCAGCGCGCCGACCGTCACCAGGAGAGAGACGTTCGTCGCGTGCTCGTCGGGCGCCGGGACCTTGGCCACCACGTCGGCGGGCAGCGGCGGGGGCGGGGGCGCGGCGACCACCGGGGCGCCGGCCGGGTCGAAGGACAGCGACGCGGTGACGGCGAGCAGCGGGTTGACCATCCCGGCTCCGGTGCCCGTGCCCACCGAGCCGTCGGCCGTGGCGGTGATGCGCTGGCGTACCTGCTCCTGGTCGAGCTTGGGGAAGCGGGCGCGGATGAGCGCGGCGACGCCGGCCACGTACGGCGCGGCGAAGCTGGTGCCCTCCAGGCCGCGCATGTAGCTCTTGCCCGTCCACGGGGCGGTGATGTCCACGCCCGGCCCGAGCACGCCGACCGGCGTGGCCGTGTTGGAGGAGTCGGCGCGCTGGCCGTTGCTGTTGGCGGAGCCGACGGCGAGCACGCCGTCGTAGGCCGCGGGGTAGGCGGGCTCGGGCGGCCCGTCCTCCTTGGTGATGTTGCCGGCGGCGGCCACGACCACGATGTCCCTGGCCAGCGCGTACTGGATGACCGCCCTCAGGTCGGGATGGTCGGCGGCCCGCACCGAGACGTTGATCACGTCCGCCTTGCGGTCCACCGCCTCCTTGATCCCCTTGACCAGGTCGGCGACCTCGCCCTCCTCGCTGTTGCTCTGCTTCACCGAGATGAGCTGGGCTTCGGGGGCGACACCGTGGAAGGGGACCCCGGCGAGGTAGCGGCCGGCGATGATGCCCGCGACGGCGGTGCCGTGCCCCACGCAGTCGCGGTAGCCGGTGTGGGTGATGTCGATGAACTTGGAGATCTGGATCTGCGGGTGCTGGTAGTCGACGCCGCTGTCGACGACGGCGACCTTCACGCCCGCGCCCCGGGTGAGGCGCCACACGTTCTTGATGTCGAGCCTTCGCTGCGCCCACGGCTCGGTGCCGGGCAGCTGCGTCGTCCCCTTGCGCGGCTTGCACTCGACGGGCGCTGACCTCTCCGCCGGCACCGCGGCGAGGGCGGGGGCCGAGGTGAGCTGCAGGGCGAGCACGCCCGCCGCGAGAGTCCGTCCGATCATGGCGGAAAAGCGTAGCTTGCCAACCTGAACGAAAGTACCCCCGGTGTCCTGAACGAAAAGAAGCCCCGGCGGTCAGGCCGGGGCCCCTCCGCGAGACTCAGCGGGTCGCGGACTCGATGTTGCCCCGGTAGGTGTTGATCACCCGAGAGGCCTCCTGGAGCTCTTCCGTCATGCGCTGGAAGGCCGTCCGGTAGTTCTGCCAGGCCCCCTGGAAGCGCTCGGCTCCCGGGCCTGTCCAAGCGGTGCCGACCTTGGCGGCCTCGCGGTCCAGCGCGGTCATCGTGGTGCGCACCGCCTCGGACTGCTGGGTGAATTGGGTGGCCATCTGCTGCATTTCCGCGGGGTCGCCACCGAGCAGGCTCTGGCTCATGCATACCTCCTGGATCGACTGAAAGCGCCCTCAACATAGACGCGTCATTCACGCCTCGCTCCTGTTATGCCGAGCGGCTATGGTCTTCCAGAGGAATATTCGGATCTAAGGAGCGGCCGGCCATGCGCGAGGTTGTGGTCACCGGCGGCGGCACCGGGATCGGCTACGCGGTCGCGGCGGCGTTCGTCTCCGCGGGCGACCGGGTCACGATCACCGGGCGCCGCGAGCATGTCCTGAAGGAGGCCGCGTCCCGGCTCGGCGCCGACTTCCTGCCCTTCGACGCCGCGAGCCCCGCCGCCGTGAAGGTGGCGGCGAGCCGCCTGCCCGAGCGGGTCGACGTCCTGGTCAACAACGCGGGCGGCAACACCAACCTCGACCGGCGGCAGTCCGACGACCTGCTGGACGTGGCCGAGGGGTGGCTGGCCAACCTCAACGCCAACCTGCTGTCCGCCGTGCTCGTCACGACCGCGCTGCTGCCGCGCTTCGCCAAGGGCGGGCGGATCATCACGATCGGCTCGATCGCCGCCCGCGGCACGGGCTCCGGCTCGTACGGCGCGGCCAAGGCGGCCGTCGAGGCGTGGACCGCCGATCTGGCCGCCCAGCTCGGCCCCCGGGGCGTCACCGCCAACGTGGTCTCCCCCGGCCTGGTGGTCGACACCGAGTTCTTCCGCGGCCGCCTGACCGAGGAGGGCATCAGGGCCCGCGTCGAGAACACCCGCAACGGCCGCCCCGGCACCCCATCTGACGTGGCCGACAGTGTGGTGTTCCTCGCCTCTCCGGGTGCGCGGCACCTGACGGGGCAGGTGCTTCATGTGAACGGCGGGGCGTACTTGGGTCGCTGAGGGGCGACCGACAACGAGCACTTACACTCCTGTCGGAGAAGGGCGTCGGGAAGGACGTAAGTCGGTGCAGAGGGTTCTGATCGCCAACCGGGGTGAGATCGCCGTCCGGATCGCCCGGGCATGCAAGGACGCCGGGATCGGCAGCGTGGCCGTCTACGCCGACCAGGACCTCGACTCCCTGCACGCGAAGATCGCCGATGAGGCGTACGCGCTGGGCGGCCGGTCCCCCGCCGAGACCTACCTCGACATCGGCAAGCTGCTGGAGATCGCCCGGCGCTCCGGCGCCGACGCCGTGCACCCCGGTTACGGCTTCCTGGCCGAGAACGCCGGCTTCGCCCAGGCCGTCATCGACGCGGGCCTGATCTGGATCGGCCCGCCGCCCGCCGCCATCGCCGCGCTCGGCGACAAGGTCCAGGCCAGGCACATCGCGCAGAAGGTCGGCGCGCCGCTGGTCGCCGGCACCAAGGACCCGGTGTCGGGGGCGGCGGAGGTGGTCGCCTTCGCCGAGGAGCATGGCCTGCCCATCGCGATCAAGGCCGCCTATGGCGGCGGCGGCCGGGGCATCAAGGTCGCCCGCCGGCTGGAGGAGGTCGCCGAGCTGTACGACTCGGCCGTACGCGAGGCGACCGCCGCCTTCGGCCGCGGCGAGTGCTTCGTGGAGCGCTACCTCGACCGCCCCCGGCACGTCGAGACCCAGTGCCTGGCCGACCGCGACGGCAACGTGGTCGTGGTCGGCACCCGCGACTGCTCGCTCCAGCGCCGCCACCAGAAGCTGGTGGAGGAGGCGCCCGCGCCGTTCCTGTCCGAGTCGCAGGTCGAGACCCTCTACACCAGCTCCAAGGCGATCCTGCGCGAGGCCGGCTACGTCGGCGCGGGCACCTGCGAGTTCCTCGTCGGCCAGGACGGCACGATCTCCTTCCTCGAGGTCAACACCCGCCTTCAGGTCGAGCACCCGGTGAGCGAGGAGGTGTCGGGGCTCGACCTGGTCCGCGAGATGTTCCGCATCGCCGACGGCGGGACGCTCGGCTACGCCGACCCGCCGCCGCGCGGCCACTCGATCGAGTTCCGGGTCAACGCCGAGGACGCCGGCCGTAACTTCCTGCCCGCCCCGGGCACCCTCACCGTCATGCGAGCGCCGTCGGGTCCCGGGGTGCGGCTCGACTCGGGCTTCGAGGCCGGGATGACCGTGCCGCAGACGTTCGACTCGCTGGTGGCCAAGCTGATCGTGACCGGCCGTACGCGTACGGAGGCGCTGGAGCGCTCGCGCCGGGCGCTGGCCGAGTTCGAGATCGACGGCATGCCGACCGTGCTGCCCTTCCACCGCGCGGTCGTGTCGGACCCGGCCTTCACCGCCGAGCCGTTCGCCGTCCACACCCGGTGGATCGAGACCGAGTTCGACAACACGATCCCGCCGTACTCGGGCGACGGCGCCGCCGACGAGCCCGCCGCCCGGGAGTCGGTGACGGTCGAGGTCGGCGGCAAGCGCCTCGAAGTGATCCTCCCCTCCAGCCTCGGTACGACCGCCAGAGGCTCCGCGCCGCCCGCGGCCAGGAAGCCCAGACGCGGCGGCGCGCACAAGCCCGCGGCGGGCGGCGACGCGCTGGTCAGCCCGATGCAGGGCACCATCGTCAAGGTCGTCGCGGCCGACGGCGACACGGTGGCCGAGGGCGACGCGATCGTGGTGCTGGAGGCCATGAAGATGGAGCAGCCACTGACCGCGCACAAGGCGGGCATCGTCACGGGGCTGAGCGCCGCGGCCGGGCAGACCGTCACGTCGGGTGCGACGATCTGCGAGATCAAGGACGCTTGAGCTCGCTTGATCGTGCCGGAGTCTCGAAGATCCTTGACCACGCCCCGCGCTCGACCGACTCCATACGGGTAACGTGCGCTGTAGAGGAACTTTGTCGAGTGCCCGTTCGTCATCCTGGGCGAAGGAGGCTTGCTGCCAATGACCCATTCGCTGCGCCGAGCAGGGGCCGCGATCGCGGCTCTGATCGCCGGTCTTTTCGTCGTCCTTGCGCTGTCCCCTGCCGCCAACGCGGCGGCCGCACCCCCTGACGCATCGAGCGTTGTGTCCTATTGGAAGGACAAGAAGGATCCGCTATTCGTGCAGTCGGGATCGCCGCTGACCTCGGACCAGCAGTCCGAGATCCGCGACACGTTGAAGGGTTCCAAGAGTGACATCTACGTCGCGGCTCTGCCCGACGGCACGTTGACGGCGGCCAACGCCAAGCAGTACGTCACCTCCCTTGGCGAGGCCACCGCGGCCGCGAAGGGTGGGGGCCAGGTCACCGTGGCGGTGCTCGACGGCAACTCCCTGTTCGCGGAGTCCAACTTCGGCAAGCCCGGTCTCACCAACAAGCTGTCTCAGCTCGCGGTGCGTAACCACGACGACGTCGTGTCCGGCATGAACGACTTCGTGGAACGCGTCAACCTCGCCTCCGCGGGCAAGAAGGCCGCGCTCGACTCCGGCCCGGTGGGCGGCAGCGGTGGTGGCAGCGGCGCGCTGATCGCCCTGGGCGCGCTCGTCGTGGTCGGCGGCGGCGGCTACTTCGTCTACTCCAAGAACAAGAAGAAGAAGCAGGCCATCCAGGACGCCAAGGACCTGGCCGCGGTCAAGCAGACCGTGGAGGAGGACGTCACCAAGCTCGGCGAGGAGATCACCGCGCTGGACACCGACGTGGCGCTCTCCGGCCAGAGCGGGCAGCACATCACCGAGTGGCAGCAGGCGCTCGACTCCTACGAGAAGGCCAAGACGCAGCTCGCGGCGGTGCAGCGGGCCGACCAGGTGCGCGAGGTGACCCAGACGCTGGAGGACGGCCGCTACGCGCTGGCCGTGGTGAAGGCCAAGGTCGGCAACCAGCCGGTCCCCGAGCGGCGGGCACCCTGCTTCTTCAACCCGCAGCACGGTCCGTCCGTACGTGACGTGCGCTGGGCGCCGCCCGGCGGCGCGGTGCGCGACGTGCCCGCCTGCGCGAGCGACGCGGAGGCCGTGGAGCGCGGCTTCGACCCGCAGATGCGGGAGGTCATGGTCGACGGTCAGCGGCGTCCCTACTACGACGCGGGCCCGGCCTACCAGCCTTACGCCTACGGCTACTACGGCGGCTTCGGCGACATCATGACCGGCATGTTCATCGGCACCATGATGGGCAGCATGCTCGGCGGCGGCTTCGGCGGCTACGGCGCCGGTTACGCCGAGGGCGTCTCCGACGGCGGTGGCGGTGGCGACTTCAGCGGCGGCGGCGACTTCGGCGGCGGAGGTGGCGGCGGCTGGGGCGACTTCGGCGGCGGCGGCGACTTCGGTGGTGGCGACTTCGGCGGCGGCGACTGGTAAAACGACCAGCGAATGACCGGGCGCGTTCCCTTCGGGGGGCGCGCCCGTTTCGTATCGGACGCGTCTCTCTCGGAGCGCCCGTTTTCTGACCGGGCGCGATCCCTTTCGGGGCGCGCCCGGTTTCGTGGAAGCCGGGTCAGATCCCGATCTGCGCCTCAGGCTGCATCAACCGGCGGGCCGCCTCGGTGATAGATCCCGACAAAGACGGATAAACCGCGAAAGTGTGGGCCAGCTGATCCACCGTGAGCCGCTGCTGCACCGCCACCGAGAGCGCCAGGATCAGCTCCGAGGCCCGCGGCGCCACCACGACCCCGCCCAGCACGATCCCGGTGTGCGGACGGCAGAACAGCTTGACGAAGCCGTCGTTGAACCCCTGCATCTTGGCCCGGGCATTGGTGGCCAGCGGCAGCTTGACCACGTTGGCCTCGATCTCGCCGGCCTCGATCGAGCGCTGTGCCACGCCGACCGCGGCGATCTCCGGATCGGTGAAGATGTTGGAGGCCACCGTGGCCAGCCGCAGCGGCTGGACGGCCTCGCCCAGCGCGTGCCAGACCCCGATGCGGCCCTGCATGGCGGCGACCGAGGCGAGCATGAGCACGCCGGTGCAGTCACCCGCCGCGTAGACGCCCGGCGCGGAGGTGCGCGAGACCTTGTCGACCTTGATGAAGCCGTTCCTGTCGAGCTGGACCCCGGCCTCCTCCAGGCCGATGCCGCCCGTGTTGGGCACCATGCCGACCGTCATCAGCGCGTGGGAGCCCTCAGCCGTACGGCCGTCTTCGAGCGTGACCACGACACCGTCGGCGGTCCGCTTGACGGAGGCGGCGCGTGAGCGGCCCATGACGTTCATGCCGCGGCGCCGGTAGACCTCTTCGAGCACCTCGGCGCCGTCGGCGTCCTCGTTGGGCATCATCCGGTCGCGGCTGGAGACCAGCGTGACCTCGGCGCCCAGCGAGCGGTAGGCGCCCGCGAACTCGGCGCCCGTCACCCCGGAGCCGACCACGATCAGGTGCTCGGGCAGCGCGTCGAGGTCGTAAAGCTGGCGCCAGGTGAGCACGCGCTCGCCGTCGGGCTCGGCCCCCGGCAGGATGCGCGGGGTCGCGCCGGTCGCCACGATGACCACGTCGGCCTTGATCGCGCGGTCGCCCGCCTTGACCAGCTGCGGGTCGACCAGCCGCCCGCGGGCCTTGATGATCTCGACGCCCTCGGCGGCGACCCGGGTCTCGATGTCGGCCGACTGGGCCTGCGCCAGCTCCTTGACCCGCTTGTTGACCAGCGGCAGATCGACGCTCGCCACGCCGACGTCGCCATCGAGCCCGCCGGAGAATCCGACGCCCAGCGAGGGGGCGTCGAGGAGGGCCTGTTTACGCACGGAGGTGGCGATGAGCGTCTTGGACGGCACGCAGTCGGTCAGCACGCAGGCGCCGCCAGGCCCGTCCTGTTCGACCATGGTGACCTGCGCGCCTAGCTGCGCCGCCACCAGAGCCGCCTCGTAGCCGCCTGGTCCGCCACCGATGATCACGATCCTCGTCACGTGCCTATTGTCCCGCATGGCGCGCGCTGACGACGAACGGGGCGGCCGGTCGCGCGCTACTCTTGTCAGCTGTGCCTGTATACGCGGCCTACGGCAGCAACATGGACCCCGAACAGATGGCCATGCGCGCCCCTCATTCCCCGATCCGGGGCGTGGGCTGGCTGCAGGGTTGGCGCCTGACGTTCGGCGGCGACTACTTCGGCTGGGAGGGCGCGCTCTCCACCATCGTCGAAGACCCCGACGAGCACGTCTTCGTGGTCCTCTACGACGTGCCCGAGTTGGACGCCAACTCCCTCGACCAGTGGGAGGGCGCGGTCCGCGGCCTCTACCACAAGGTGCGGCTGCGGGTGCAGACCCTCGACGGCGAGCAGGTGGCCTGGTTCTACGTGCTCGACGGCTATGAGGGCGGCCTGCCCTCCGCCCGCTACCTGGGCATCCTGGCCGACGCCGCCGAGCGGGCGGGCGCCCCCGACGACTACGTCAAGGAGCTGCGGGGACGCCCCTGCAAATCGATCGGCGACTAGCTGAGCGGCTGGTCCTTGGTCTCCTTGAGCGCGAAGACGTACACCAGCGTGGAGACCAGGGCGAGCGCCGACATGTACCACGGGAAGAGCCCCGCGTTACCCGCGTCCTTCAGCGCCGTGCCGATGAGCGGCGCGGTGCCGCCGAAGATGGCGACGGTCAGCGAGTACGGGAAGCCCGCCCCCGCCGCCCGCACCCGGGTCGGGAACAACTCGGAGTTGACCGCGGCCGAGACCGAGGTGAAGCAGCCGAGGAAGATCATGCCGAGGCACTGGATGAACAGCAGGCTGGAGAAGGAGTTCGTCAGCATGCCGAGCAGCGGCACCGGCAGGATCGTGAACGCCAGGCCGAAGGTGATCAGCATGGGCCGGCGCCCGACCCGGTCCGACAGCATGCCGAGCAGCGGCTGCAGGATCATGAAGAAGACCAGCGAGATCGTGCCGACCGTGAGCGACTGGCCCTTGTCGAAGCCCACGTTCTGCTGGGCGTAGGTCGGCAGGAAGGTCGTCCAGGTGTAGTAGGCGACCGTGCCCGCCACGGTGATGCCGACGATCATGGCGGCCTTGGTCGGGTAGCGGACCAGGAACTCGAACAGGCCCGGACGCTCGGTCTTGCCCTCCTGGATCTCGCTGACCACCGCGCTGGTCTCCTCGGCGCCCTTGCGGATCCACAGACCCACGAGGCTGATCACCGCGCCCACCACGAACGGGATGCGCCAGCCGTAGGAGCTCATGTCGGCTTCGGCGAGGTTGGCGGCCAGCAGGGCGGCCAGGCCGGAGGCGAAGAGCTGGCCGATGGTGGTGCTGACGTACTGGAAGCTCGAGAACAACCCGCGACGGCCGGGAGGGGCCGACTCGACCAGGAACGTGGTCGCCGCGGCGAACTCACCGCCGACCGAGAGTCCCTGGATCAGCCGCGCCAGGGTCAGGATGATCGGCGCGAGCACGCCCGCCGCCTCGTACGTCGGCGTGATCGCCAGCAGCAGCGAGCCGCCGCCCATCAGGATGATCGTGAAGGTCATCGCAGACTTGCGGCCGAACCGGTCGGCGAACGCGCCCACCAGCAGGCCGCCCAGCGGACGCATGAAGAAGCCGACCGCGAACACCGCGAAGGCGCTCAGCACCGGGACCAGACTGTTAGTGCCGGACTTGGGGAAGATCTGCTCGGCGAAGTAGACGGTCAGGAAGCTGTAGGTGTACCAGTCGAACCACTCGACGACGTTGCCGATGCTGGCCGCCATGAGCTGTCGGACACGGCTTTTGGGAATGCCGAGTGGCGATGGCGCCACGGGGGAGGTCGCCACGGGGGGCTCCTTTGCTGACAACTGCGATGATGGCCTACTGTGCATTCGGGCGACCGAAACAGTCAAATGCCTGGCAACATATTTACAAACCCGACATAGAGACGGCTCCCCGTGGATGTTCTCGACCGGCGCCTGGTCGCCGCCCTCCAGATCAGTCCCCGCGCGTCGTGGGGCGAGATCGGCCGGGCCGTCGGCGAGCACGAACGCACGGTCGCGCGCCGGTTACAGCGGCTGATCGCCGACGGCATGGTGCGCGTCACCGCGATCTACGACGACCTGCGTTCGGGCCACGGCCGACCCGTGCACCTGCATGTCCAGGTCCGCCCCGGTACGTCGGCGCAGGTCGCCAAAGCGCTGGCCGACCGGCCCGACACGCGCTCGGTCTACTCGCTGACCGGGGCGGCCGACCTCGCCTGCGAGCTGGTCGCCCGGTCACGGGAGGAGCTGCACGACATCCTCACCGCGGAGATCAGCGAGATCGACGGGGTGCTGCAGACGCAGACGCAGGTCGTCCTGCACACCTTCAGGACGGTCGCCGAGTGGCACGCGCCCTACCTCGGCGAGCAGGAGGCGGCCCAACTGCGTCCGCCCCCGGTCCTCGAAGTCCTTCCCGACGAGGACGGTCTTTCGCCGCTGGAGCAGGAGATCGCCGAGCTGCTGGCCGGTGACGGCAGGATCGCGTTCACGGCGATCGCCGAGCGGCTCGACATCTCGGTGCCGACCGCCCGCAGGCGGGTGTCCTCGCTGCTCGAACGGCGGCTCCTGCTGCTGCGGGCCGAGGTCGAGCCCGCGCTGCTCGGCCTGGAGGTGGAGGGCAAGCTCTGGCTCAAGGTCCGGCCGCACGGGCTCGACCTGGTCGGCCAGCGGCTCGCGGCGCACCCCAGCGTGCGTTACTGCGCGGCCACCTCGGGCACCCATTCCCTGATCGTCCAGGTGGCGGTGGCCCATGAGGCCGACCTCTACCGTTTCCTGACGGGCGTCGTCGGCCCGCTCGACGAGGTCACCGACCTGGACGTCACCCTCATCACCCGCGCCTACAAACGCGGTCACCTGCACAAGTCCGGCCTGCTCACCCTGGAGAGGACACCATGACGCCCGCCGAGAACGAAGTCGCCGAACTCTGCGCCGAACTCATCCGCGTCGACAGCAGCAACTACGGGGACGGCACCGGCCCCGGCGAGCGGGCCGCCGCCGAGGCCGTCATGGCCAGGCTGGACGAGGTCGGCATCGAGGCCACCTACATCGAGAGCGAGCCGGGCCGGGGCAACGTCGTCACCCGCGTCGAGGGCACCGACCCGTCGCTGCCCGCGCTCCTGGTCCACGGCCACCTCGACGTGGTGCCCGCCAACGCGGCCGACTGGTCCGTCGACCCGTTCGGCGGCGAGGTGCGCGACGGCTACATCTGGGGCCGGGGCGCGGTGGACATGAAGGACATGGACGCGATGATGCTGGCCGTACTCCGCCAGCTCACCCGCGAGGGCCGCAAGCCGCGCCGCGACCTCGTCTTCGCCTGGGTCGCCGACGAGGAGGCGGGCGGCAACTACGGCGCCAAGCACCTCACCGCGCACCACCCGGAGCTGTTCGAGGGCGTCACCGAGGCGATCAGCGAGGTGGGCGGCTACTCCCTGGAGGTGGACCCGTCCCTGCGGCTCTACCTGATCGAGACCGCGCAGAAGGGCCTCGGCTGGATGAAGCTCATCGCCGACGGCACCGCCGGGCACGGCTCGATGCTCAACACCGACAACGCGGTCACCGAGGTGGCCAAGGCCGTGGCCAGGGTCGGCGCCCACGAGTGGCCGATCACCCTCACCCCGACGGTCCGCCAGTTCCTCACCGAGGTCGCGGACGCGTTCGGCCTGCCCTTCGACGAGGACGACCCGGCGCCCATCCTGGACAAGATCGGGCCGCTGGTCCGCTTCGTCGGCGCCACGCTGAGCCACACCGCCAACCCGACCCAGCTCAACGCCGGCTACAAGTCGAACGTCATCCCCGGCCAGGCCACCGCCGTGATCGACGGCCGCTTCCTGCCCGGCCACGAGGACGAGTTCTTCAAGACGATCGACTCGCTGATCGGCCCGAACGTCCGCCGCGAGTTCGTGCACCACGACATCGCGCTGGAGACCACGTTCGACGGCGCCCTGGTCGAGTCGATGATCGCGGCGCTGAAGGCCGAGGACCCCACCGCGCGGGCCGTGCCGTACTGCATGTCCGGCGGCACCGACAACAAGACCTTCTTCGCCGACCTGGGCGTGCGCGGGTTCGGGTTCGTGCCGCTGCGGCTGCCCGGGGACATGGACTTCGCGTCGATGTTCCACGGCGTGGACGAGCGGGTGCCGGTGGACGCGCTCCAGTTCGGGGTACGGGTCCTCGACAGGCTCCTCCTAAACTACTGAGTTGGCATCCTCCCCCGCTTGAAAGTGGGGGATTCCAACGGTGTCTACTCCACGAGGAGGAGGTCACGCTGAGGTTCACGGTTCGCAGGCTCGCCCAGCGGCAAGCCTCCCCGCGCAGCCACCGCATGCCCTGCGGCGGTATCTCGGACATTCTTGGCCGCGTTCACGTCGGCGTTGTCCCGCCAACCGCAGGCGACACAGCAGAAGCGAGATTGGCTCTCTCTCGATTCCGCCGCGCGATGCCCACAGCCGTTGCAGGTCTGCGATGTGTAGCGCGGGTTAACCTTTCGGACGCGGCTCGGAGCCTTCTGCTCCAGCCGCTTCACCAGAGCACCCCACCCGTTGGCGAGGATGCCCCGATTCAGCCCGGCTTTCTGCCGGACGTTGCGGCCGGGCTCCTGCATGCTGCCCTTTGCCGACCTCGTCATGGCGGCGATCTTCAGGTCTTCCACTGCGATCACATCGAAGCGGCGGCCCAGGTCGGTGCTGGTCTTTTCCACCCAATCCTTGCGTCGGTCGCTCTCGCGGGCTCTCAATCGGGCGATCGCCTGCTTGACCCTGCCGCGCCGGTTGGATCCGCGCTTCGCCTTGGCCAGCTTGCGCCGCAGTCGCCGCAGGCGCGTCTGCTCTGCCTCGCGCAGGGCTGGCACAGTCAGCAGTTCGCCGGTGGACAAGGCCGCCGCCACCGTCACGCCCCGGTCCACGCCTACCACGGCGCCCGTCCCTGGTGCTGGGATCGGGTCAGGGATCGCGGCGAACGCGACATGCCAGCGGCCCAGCGCATCACGGGTGACCCGGTAGGACCTCACCCCCTCCGGCACAGCCCGCGACCAGCGAAAGCGGACCCAGCCGATCTTCGGCACTCGCAACTCGCCCACCCGCCGCGACAGGCGACGCACCTCACTCGTCTTCACCGCGACGATCCGAAAGCCCTCATCGCGGCCGCGCCTGCGCCAGGTCGGGCGGCGGTGCGTCTTGCCGAAGAAATTCGCCATCGCTTGGGCGAAGTCTTTCAACGCCTGCTGCTGCACGATGATCGACCCGGCACGCAGCCACTCGAAGGCCGCCCTCGCTTCGGTCAACTGGCGGCAGTGCTCGGCGAACCCCGGAGCGGACACGCGGCCTGCCTTCCAATGGGCGTGCTGCTCCACCGCCAGATTCCAGACGAATCGGGCATGCGCGCAGTGCTCCAGCAACGCTCTCTCTTGGCCAGGCGACGGCTGGAGGCGGTAACGGGACACGCCGATCAAACTACCGACTGTCACCGACAAAACCAGGAGACCATCGTGCCCGACCGTTCTACATTTCCTCGCTACCCGGACGGACGAGGCATCCACGCAGGAGGTGCATGGTGACCAACAACCCGTACACCCTGGCCAGAGCCGCCGCCGAGGCGCTGAAGGGCGCCTCCGGCCTCGACACCTTCGACGTCGCCCTCGTCATGGGGTCCGGCTGGGTGCCGGCCGCGGACGCGATCGGCGAGACGGTCACGGAGATCCCCTTCACCGACCTGCCCGGCTTCTCCGCTCCGGCCGTGGCCGGGCACGGCGGCAAGATCCGGATCCTCCGCACCCCCGGTGGGCGGCACGCGCTCGTCTTCCTCGGTCGCAGCCACCTCTATGAGGGGCGCGGTGTCGACTCCGTCGTCCACGGCGTACGCACCGCCGCCGCCGCGGGGGTCGGCACGATCGTGCTGACCAACGCGGCCGGCGGTCTGCGCCCCGAGACGCAGCAGGTCGGCGACCCGGTGCTGATCAGCGACCACATCAACATGACCGGGGCCAACCCGATCACCGGCACCACGTTCATCGACCTCACCGAGGTCTACTCGCGACGGCTGCGCGCGCTCGTCCAGGAGGTGGACCCGACCATCGCCGAGGGCGTCTACGTGGCCTTCCGCGGCCCCACCTACGAGACACCCGCCGAGATCCGCATGCTGCGCACGCTGGGCGGCGACATGATCGGCATGTCCACCGTCCTGGAGGCCATCGCGGCCCGTGAGGCCGGTCTCGAGGTGCTGGGCGTCTCCCTGGTCACCAACCCGGGGGCGGGGCTGGCGGACGCGCCGCTCGACCACGAAGAGGTCCTCCAGGTCGGCCGCGCGACGGCCGCCCGCATGGGCACCCTCCTGGCCAAGATCGTGGACCGTCTGTGACCACCACTGCTCGCACAGCCGCCGACCTGGTCCAGGCGGCCCGGCTCTGGCTGGCGCAGGATCCGGATCCCGAGACCCGGGCCGAGCTGTCCGCGCTGCTCGACTCCGGCGACGTCGAGGCGCTGCGTGACCGCTTCGGCGCCGGGCTCGAGTTCGGTACGGCCGGTCTGCGCGGTGAGCTGGGCGCGGGCCCCAACCGGATGAACCGGGTGACCGTCATGCGGGCCGCGGCCGGTCTGGCCCAGGTGCTCGGCCCCGGCAGGCACGTCGTCATCGGCTACGACGCCCGCCACAAGTCCGACGTGTTCGCCCGCGACACCGCGGCCGTGCTGACCGGCGCCCGGCTGCACGCCTCGCTGCTGCCCTGCCCGCTGCCGACGCCCATCCTCGCCTACGCCGTCCGCCACCTCGGCGCCGACGCCGGTGTGACGGTCACCGCCAGCCACAACCCGCCCCGTGACAACGGCTACAAGGTCTACTGGGGCGACGGCTCCCAGATCGTGCCGCCGATCGACGCCGAGATCTCCGCCGCCATCGCGGCAGTGGGCCGCGTCGACCAGTTGCCGCTCAACGCGCCCGGCACACTCACAGACCTGGGCGAGAGCATCATCGACGACTACATCGACGCGGTGCTCGCGCTGCCGCTCGGCGACGCCCGCGAGCTGCGGGTCGCCTACACGCCGCTGCACGGCGTCGGGTCGGGCACGCTGACCGGCGCGTTCCTGGCCGCCGGGTTCGAGACGCCGATGGCCGTCGAGGAACAGCGCAACCCCGACCCCGACTTCCCGACGGTGGCGTTCCCCAATCCGGAGGAACCTGGCGCGATCGACCTGGCCGTGGCACTGGCCAAGAAGATCAACGCCGATCTCGTCCTGGCGAACGACCCCGACGCCGACCGATGCGCCGTGGCCGTGCCGCTGGGCGACGGCTCCTGGCGCATGCTGACCGGTGACGAGGTGGGCGGCCTGCTGGCCGAGCACGTGATCACGCACACGTCCGGCGATCGCCTGGTGGCCACCACGATCGTCTCCTCGACGCTGCTGAGCAAGATCGCCGCCGCCCACGGCGTCCGCTACGGCGAGACGCTGACCGGCTTCAAGTGGATCATCAAGGCGGGCCCCGGGCTGGTCTTCGGCTACGAGGAGGCGATCGGCTACAGCGTCGGCTCCGACGCCGGGCTGCCGGTCCACGACAAGGACGGCATCGGCGCCGCCCTGACCGTGGCCGGCATCGCCGCGGCGGCCAAGCGCGCCGGGCGTACCCTGCTCGACCTGCTCGACGACCAGGCCCGACGCTACGGGCTGCACGCCACCGCGCAGCTGTCCGTCCGGGTCGAGGACCTGTCGCTCATCGCCGGGGCCATGGCCCGGCTGCGCGCCGACCCCCCGGCCGCGCTGGGCGGCCGGGCGGTCGAACGGGCCGACGACCTGAGCCTGGGTGACGGCGGGCTGCCGCCCACCGACGGGCTGCGGTACGTGCTGTCCGGCGACGCCCGGGTGGTGGTCCGGCCTTCGGGGACCGAGCCCAAACTCAAGTGCTACCTGGAGGTGGTCGTTCCGGTCATCGGCCCGGTGGGGGATGCCCGAACGCTGGCCGTACGAGAGCTTGACGCCCTGAAAACGGACGTCGGCGCCGCACTCGGCCTCTAGGCACCGCTTCAGGCGCTCGGCCTCCAGGCACCCGCCCCCTTACGCACCGACCCTCCGGCGCCGCCCCCTCCAGGCACCGCCCGCTCCGGCACCCGTCCCCTCGGGCGCCGGAGAGGGGGCGCCGGAGAGGTCAGGTCAGGCGGAACTCCAGGTCGGTGTCCCAGTTGTTGAGGTCGGGCTCGACGCGGGGATCCGTCTGGTAGAGCTCCAGGCGGCAGCCCCAGTGCTCGGTGTCGCCGTCTCGCGTCATGTCCCACTTGAGGCCCTGCTCGGCGCCCCAGGTCAGGAGGTTCTCGATGACGCCTCTGAGCTGGTCGGGGTGGCCGTGATGGCGTACCGTCGCGTAGCGTCCGGCCGGCAGGTGAGCGGCGAAGATGTCCCGCTCGCCGGCCACCGGGGCCGCCACCGGCACGCCCGCCTCGACCTCCAGCCGGTCGGCCGGCATGTCGATGGCGAGGTACCTGAGGAACGGCGCCCCGGCGGGTGCCACCCCGCGCTCGGCCAGCCACCCGATCAGCTCGCCGATGCGGTCGGCCACCAGGCCGAAGGTGGTCATACTGATGGTCCCGCGGACCCCCACGTAGGGGCGGTCGGGGTGGTCAATGATGTTCGGCATTGTTCTGCCCTCCTTCACTCACCTGTACGAGGCGGGCCCGCGAAACTCATCGGCAGGCCGAAGAGCGGGAACAGCCGCGTGTCCAGGTACGTGGTCGTCGCCCTGACCCGCTCTCCCGAGACCTCGACGACCAGCAGCGCGAACGGCTCGCCCCCCAGATACTGCCCGAACGCCGGGGAGCCGTTGGCCGTGCCCGCCGGCACCAGGCGTGAGCCGCCGCAGGGCGCGTCCGCCGCGAGCATGGCCTTGCGGATGTCCTCTCTGCCCCGCAGCCACCACGCGAACGGCGGCATCGACATCGTGGCGTCCTCGTGCAGCAGCGCGACGAGCCCCGACACGTCATACCGCTCGAACGCGTCCACATACCGCTCCAGCAACCGCCGGTCCACCTCGCCACCGCGGGCGGGCACCCCGGAAAGACCACCGCGGGCGGGCACCCCGGAAAGACCACCGCGGGCGGGCACCTCGGAAAGCGTCGCTCTGGCCCGCTGCAAAGCGCTGTTGACCGAGGCGACGCTGCCCTCCAGCAGCTCCGCCACCTCGGCCGCGCTCCAGCGCAGCACGTCGCGCAGGATCAGCACCGCCCGCTGCCGTGGTGGGAGGCGCTGCAGCGCGGCCACGAACGCCAGCCGTACCGTCTCCCTCTCGACGGCGAGCTCGGCCGGATCGGCGGTGAGCACCCGGCTGTCGGGGATCGGCAGGAGCCAGGCCTGGCCGGTCAGCGGCGGGCCCAGGTCGGGGCCCGGTGACCCGGCGGGGCCGAGGTCCATGGCCCGCGCCCGCCGCTGAGCGCCCCGCAGCATGTCGAGGCAGACGTTGGTGGCGATGTGGAAGAGCCACGAGCGGAGCGGCGCCCGGTCAGGGTCGTAGCGGTCGAGGGCGCGCCATGCCTTGACCAGCGCCTCCTGCACCGCGTCCTCGGCCTCGAACCCGGAGCCGAGCATCCGGTAGCAGTAACCGGTCAGCTCGGCACGGTGCCGCTCCAGCTCCTCCACTAGACCGGGGCCACCTCGATCTGGAGCTCCGTCACCCATTCGGCCAGGTCGTCCGGGCAGTGCAGGGAGATCTCCCTGGCCAGGCCGCTCGACCGGTAGCCGTTCGCCTCGATCCAGTGCGCCAGCGCCTGGAACGTCGGGCCCACCTCCTCCATCGGGCCGTGATGGATGATCGTCGCCGCCGTCTCGATGCGCGGCAAAGTGACGAACTGGACGTCGTACCCGTCCCGCTCTTCTGCCGTGAAGGGGAACGCGACGTGCACCATGACCGCGCCGTCGTCCTCGGGGATGTAGTACGCGATGCCGGGACCCGCTATGGCCACCCGCGCCGTCTCCAGCCGCCGGCAGAGCTCGACGAACAGCGGCTTGATGACCGGTCCGATGTCCTCGCCCTCGTAGCTGGCGGCCCGCGCGCTGAGTTCGGCGACCCTGGTCGCGGCGATCTCCTTGAGCACGACCTCATCCGTCTGCATGTGACCCTCCGTCTCGATGGTCCGGAGCCTCGCCTCGACGCCGCGCAGCCTGGCCAGGTCGGCGCTGATCCGCGCCTCCAGCTGGGCGCGGCGCAGGCGTACCATGCCGTGCAGTTCTTCCGTGCTGACCTTGTCGTCGAGGATCGCCCTGACCTGCTCCAGCGTGAAGCCGAGGTCCTTGATCGCGACGATGCGGTTGAGCCTGGACAGCTGCGCCGCCTGGTATGAGCGGTAGCCGGTGGCCGGGTCCACGTGCGCGGGGCGCAGCAGCCCGATCGCGTCGTAGTGGCGCAACATGCGCACGGACACGAGCCCGAGCCTGGCGAAGTCTCCGATACTGAACATGACCTCTCCAGGTGTAGGGCCTGACACGGTGTCAGGGTCAACAACCTCGGCTGGTCAGCCCATCACGACCGTGGCTTGACCGGGTCAGCCGATCACGACCGCCATCACCACGAGCGCGATCGCCGCGGCCAGCACCGCGAACGAGTCGATCGCCCAGCTGGCGCGGGCGGGCGGGGCCTCCACATCGCGGCGGCGGGCCGACTCCGCCCGCTCGGTGATCTGCTGCCCCACCCAGTCGGCGTGCGTCTTCCCGGCGAACGCCTCCGCGGCGGCCTGCTCCGCCTTGCTCAGCGTTGGCTCGGTCTTGAAGCGACCGCGT
The DNA here is from genome assembly GCF_040648335.1 of Nonomuraea sp. NPDC049158. Lineage (NCBI taxonomy): Bacteria > Bacillati > Actinomycetota > Actinomycetes > Streptosporangiales > Streptosporangiaceae > Nonomuraea > Nonomuraea sp. NPDC049158. Next base: position 225,123 of record NZ_JBEZDM010000005.1, on the reverse strand, counting down.
TCCTGCCTCGGCGCGGCCCGGCGCTGCGCCCTGGCCCGCTCGCGCGCCGTGCTCATCGGCGTCCACAGCCGCAACACCTGCTCGGCGCCGTAGCGGACGTTGATGGTGTGGGAGACCACCACGTCGTTCACCGAGGCCCAGGGCACGAACGTCGAGCGGAGCGGGTTGCGCCCCACCAGCCCCTCCTCGGTCACCACGGTCGCGGGGCGGAGCGCGACCAGGTAGACCACGGCGGTCAGCGCGCCCAGCACGGCGCCCGCCACCAGCGAGGGCTTGCCGTTGTAGCGGGCGGTCAGATCCCAGATGTTGAAGGCGACGAACGCCAGCCACACCCAGCCGAGCACGAAGGCGGTCTTGGAACGGTAGGTCTCTTTCACGACTGCCACTTCATCCGCGCGAATCCAGGCTTGATCACACCGTTGATCAGCGCCAGCCGCTCATCGAACGGGATGAACGCCGACTTCATCGCATTGACCGTGAACCACTGCAGATCATCCCAGCCATAGCCGAACGCCTCCACCAGCTTGTCGAACTCCAGCGACACGCTGGTGCCGCTCATCAGCCGGTTGTCGGTGTTGACCGTCACCCTGAAGTGCAGGCGGCGCAGCAGCCCGATCGGGTGCTCGGCGATGGAGTCGGCGGCTCCGGTCTGCAGGTTGGAGGTGGGGCACATCTCCAGGGGGATGCGCTTGTCGCGGACGTACGCGGCCAGGCGGCCCAGCTTGGCCGAGCCGTCGTCCGACACCGAGATGTCGTCGATGATCCGCACCCCGTGCCCGAGCCGATCGGCGCCGCACCACTGGATGGCCTGCCAGATCGACGGCAACCCGAAGGCCTCGCCCGCGTGGATCGTGAAGTGCGCGTTCTCCCGCTGCAGGTATTCGAACGCGTCGAGGTGCCTGGTGGGCGGGTAACCCGCCTCGGCCCCGGCGATGTCGAAGCCCACCACCCCGCCATCCCGATAACGCACGGCCAGCTCGGCGATCTCCATCGACCGCGCCTGATGCCGCATCGCGGTCAGGAGCGTGCCGACCTTGATCCCGCGCCCCTCGGAGCCCTGCCGGAACCCGTCCAGCACCGCCTCGACCACCTGATCGAGGCTGAGCCCCGTAGTGGTGTGCTGCTCGGGCGCGAAGCGCACCTCGGCGTAGACGACCCCGTCGGCCGCCAGATCCTCGGCGCACTCGGCGGCGACGCGGGTCAGTGCCTCGCGCGTCTGCATGACGCCGACGGTGTGCTGGAAGGTCTCCAGGTAGCGTTCGAGCGAGCCCGAGTCGGCCGCCTCCTCGAACCACTGCCGAAGCTCGTCCGCGTCGGTCGTGGGCAGTTCGCCGTAGCCGGAGTCGCGAGCCAGCTCGACGATGGTCTCGGCCCGCAGGCCGCCGTCGAGGTGGTCATGCAGCAGCACCTTGGGCGCCCGTCGGATCTCGTCAAGCGTGGGCCTCATCCGCCCATGATATGCGTCTTCCACCGACGAACTCCCGGCGCCAACTGGGCGGACATCGGCCCGTGTCGCCGATCACCTCACGGCGGTCAGGATCGCGTCGAACTTCTTGGTGAGCTTGGTGGCGGTGGTCTCGTCGGCGTTCACGAAATAGACGTTCACCAGCCGGTCAACGCTCTCCACCAGCCCCTCCACCACGGCGCCGTCACGATCGCACACGACCGCGCCGGCGGCGGCCGCCGATTCGCGCACCTTGCCGTCGTACCCGGTGCACGACTCGGTGAATTCCTGACGAACGGCGGCGACGTCCTTCCCGCCGACGGTGTCGGTCCTCAGCACCAGCGGATCCGACCCCGCCTGCGGAGCGTCCGCCGCCGTGTAGAGACACACGCTCGCCTTGACCGATTCGAGGGTCTCCAGCGGGTGGTCGTCCCTCTTCTCCTTCAGCTCCCAGCTCAGCGACGTGGCCTTGGAGAGCTCTTCCACGGTGAGCGAGCAGCCGCCCGTCGGCTTGGGGTTGCCGCCTTTGGCCGTTTCCGCCTGGGGTTTACATGCGGCGAGCAGCACAGCGGCGATGGCTAAGCCGAGCATGTACGCGCGAGCGGCGGTCGGACGTGTCATGGCGGAGCCTCCAGATCCCTTGGGCGCCCCGGCATCCGGTGTGCTCCCACATCACGTGCTTTCAGCCCATTAATAGAGGCATCGGCTTACAACGCTCTTGATCAACGCTTGCCGCTCGTAGGACGCCGGGCGTTCATCGCCTGCTCCCCCTGCCGGGATAGCGTGCGCCCGGGAGGCCGCACGTGGAACTTCGTCATCTGAACTCCTTTCTGGCGATCGCCGAGGAACTGCACTTCGGCCGGGCCGCCGCCCGGCTCCACCTGTCGCAGCCGTCACTGAGCCAGCATCTGCAGCGACTGGACCGCTCGGTCGGGGTCGAGCTGGTCTCGCGCAATTCGCACGAGGTGCGGCTCACCCCCGCCGGCGAGGTGTTCCGCGACCGCGCGCAGGACATCGTCACCCGGGTACGGGGCGCCGCACAGGCCGCCAGGGCCGCTGCGGCCGGGCGGGCGGGCACCGTGCGGGTGGGCTACAACTTCCCGGCCGGGCAGCGCGTACTGCCGGCCACGCTGGCCGCCCCGAACGCCCGGCATGCGGAGATCGACCTGGAAATGGTGGAGATGCGCACCGGGCCGCAGCTGACCGCGCTCGCCGAGGGCAGGCTCGACGTCGCGATGGTCTACGGCAAGCCGCCCGCCACCGGCCTGCGCAGCCGCCACCTGCTGCGGGTGCCGCTGGTGGCGGTGGTCGGCCAGCGGCACCACTGGGCGGGACGTGACCGGGTGCCGTTCGCGGAGCCGGCCGGGGAGTCCTGCATCCTGTTCGACCGGACGCAGTCCGCGGCGATGTACGACGCGATCTTCTCGGCGGCCGTGACCAGCGGTATCCAGCTGACCGTGGCGGAGGAGGTGAACGACCCGCAGGCGACCGCGATCATCGCCGCGATCAAGCCGATGGTCGGATTCGCCTCCGCGCTGCGCGGCTGATCGGTCAATCCTCGGCGCGGTTGGCCCCGTCCGGGGAGAAGGCGGGCAGGCAGACGGCGATGTACTCGGCGCCGTCCGGGCCGGTGCTGTAGCGGATCTTCTCGCCCGGGTCCGTGACGATGGACTGGCCCGCCGTGACCTCGGTCGTGCCGTTGGCGTGCTCGACCAGGAGCGTGCCGCGCAGGACGACGGTGTATTCGGTGAACGAGGGCGTTTGGGCGGGCTCGTCCCAGCCGGGCGGGGCGACCATGTGGGCGATGGAGACCGCCTCGTCGCCGCTGTTGACGCGGCCTACGTGCTCCTCGATGAGCTTGCCGCCGGGCACCGGGATGCGGGTTGCCGCTTCGATCTTTCTAACCACCAGGTCAGTGTGCCACGTCGATGACGAGCCGGTCGGGATCGGACTGCTCCTTCAGCTCGAACGCCGCCTGATGGTTGAGCACGAGGCCGACGCCGACGCGCCCCTCGAAGTCGCCGGTCTTGACCACGTGCGTCACGTTGCCGAGGTTGGCCGGGAAGATGGGGCCGCCCTTCCAGGTGGGCCGGCCTTTGGCGTCGTGGGCGTCGGCGGGCGCGAGGATGAGCTGGAGGTACGCGCCGCCGGGGAGGTCGAAGGGCTCGCCTGAGCCGTCCTGCAGCAGCTTGTCCACCCATTTGACGTTGTAGCCGGGCATGGAGCCCTTGAGGTCGATCACCACGCGGTCATAGGTGTCGTGGGCGGCGTAGCGGACGGCCAGCACGACGGCCGGGTCGTCGATGTGGTGCTGTACGTCCACCTCGACCGTGCTCGTCGGCGCCGCCCCCCGCGTGCCCGTGTCGACAGAGATGGAGGACGAGGACGAGGAGGTGGAAGTGGAGGTGGAGGTCCGGCCGTTCGACCTCGGTGGAGTAGCCACCCTGGGCGGGAGGGTGGGCTCGGCTGACGCTCTCGTGGTCGCGCCGCTCCCAGCGCCGCCCGGCGGGGCCGTAGCGCACGCGGTCAGTACGACGAGACAGGCCAGAGCGGCGGCGTGGGCCGGGCGGCGGCGCGACGGATGCCCGAGCGCGGGTGGCGGGCGCATGCCAGATTGATTCCCCAGTTCAGAGGACCACAAGCGGCGAGCGGATGAGATACGCGAGAAGGCCCCGCGCGGTACGCGACCGCGCGGGGCCCTGCCAACGAATCGGATGTACAGGTCAGACCGTCTCGTACACCTTCGCCTCTTCCTGCGGGGCCGCAACCGGCTTGCGCACGCGCAGCCCGGTGGCCGAGATCGCCACCCCGACGAGCGCCAGCACCAGCGACACCACGATCGCCGAGCGGAGCGACTCGATCGACAGGGTGGTGCCGTTCGAGGTCAGCACCGCCGAGACCACGGCGAGCACGATCGCGCCGCCCACCTGGCCGGAGGTGTTGAGCAGCCCGGAGGCCAGCCCCTGCTCGTCGTCGCTCACGCCGTTCGTGGCCTGGATGTTCAGCGGCGCGAACGACAGCGCGAACGCGATGCCCAGCAGCAGCATGCCGGGAATGACCAGACCGCCCAGGCTGGGGTGCTCGTCGATGCCCAGGAACATCGCGTAGCCACCGGCCAGCGCGGCCGCGCCGATGATGGTCAGCTTGGTGGTGCCGAACCTGTCGGCGAAGTCGCCCATCTTGGTCGAGGTGATCGCGACGAGCACCCCGGCGGGCAGGAACGCCAGCGCGGTGCCCAGAGCCGACCAACCGAGCAGGTTCTGGAAGTACTGCATGGCCACGAACTGGAAGGCCACGTAGGAGCCCATCAGGATGAGCAGCCCCAGGTTCGCCCGGACGAGCGAGCCGGAGCGCAGGATGCCCAGCCGGACCAGCGGGTGCCTCATCCGCAGTTCGGCGAAGACGAACAGGCCGAGCAGCGCGGCGACGGCGACCAGCGAGCCGATCGTGCGCAGCGAGGTCCAGCCTGCCTCGGGCGCCTGGACGACGGTGAAGACGAGCAGCAGCATGGAGGCGGTGATCAGCACGGCGCCGATCAGGTCGTGGCCGCCTTCGGCCCGCTCCTCCTCGCCACGCGGCAGCACCCTGAGCGCGGCGATCAGCGCGATGATCGCGACCGGCACCGGCATCAGCAGCGTCCACCGCCAGCCGATCTCGGTCAGCAGGCCGGACAGCACCAGCCCGAGCGAGTAACCACTGGCGCCACACGCGGTGAAGATGCTGAGCGCCTTGTTGCGCTCAGGCCCCTCGGGAAACGTGGTGGTGATGATCGAAAGGGCGGCCGGCGCGGTGAAGGCGGCGCCCACCCCCTTGATGAACCTGGCCGCGATCAGCAGAGCGCCGTCGTCCACCAGACCACCGAGCAACGACGCCACGGCGAAGACACCCAGCGCGACCAGGAACACCCTGCGTCGCCCGAGCAAGTCGGCGGTCCTGCCGCCCAGCAACAGAAGACCGCCATAACCGAGCACGTAGCCGCTGACAACCCACTGCAGAGAAGAGGTAGAAAGGCCCAGGTCGTGCTGGATGGCGGGCAGCGCCACGCCGACCATCGACACGTCAAGGGCGTCAAGGAAGATCACTGCACAGAGCACGGCGAGCGCGCCCCAACGGGATGAGTGAGAGGACATGAGTCAGTACACTACATGCATCCGCATCTAATGCAAACGCATTTAATTCCGTTGCATCAGTTTTAGCGAAGTGGTAACCTCCGCGACATGGACGAGGAGTTCGTGGTCGGGACCTGGCACTACGTCCTGGCGAAACACGCCAAGGCGATGTGCTCGCTGGAACGCGAGCTGGGTGACAAGCACGGCCTGGGGCCGAGCGAGTTCGAGGTGCTGGACCGGATCGTCCATCACGACAAGAAGCTCCGGATCCAGGAGCTCTGTGACGAGGTTCACCTGAGCCAGAGCGCGCTGTCCAGGGTCGTGGCGCGGCTGGAGAAGGCTCAGCTGGTCTCGCGGGGGGTGTGCGACCAGGACCGCCGTGGCGTCTTCGTCTGCATCACCGAGGCGGGGAGAGCGCGCCACAAGGAGGCTCTCCCGACGCAGCGCGCCGTCCTCGCCGACATCTTCGCCGACGCGCCCGTCCTCGTACGCTGAGGCTGCGGCACAGAGCGCCGACGCCGCCGGCGCCCGTCTACTAGGCCGTGATCCGGTCGAGCACCAGAGGCAGCACCTCGGCGCTGCCTGTCCCGACCTCGTAGCCGCCCTGCAGCGCCGCCAAGGCCCGCTCGAAACGACCCGTCTCGTCCGCGTGCAGCGTCATCAGCGGCTGCCCCTCGCGTACGAGGTCACCCGGCTTGGCATGCAGCACGATGCCCGCCCCGAACGACACCGGATCCTCCTTACGAGCCCGCCCCGCCCCCAACCGCCAGGCGGCCAGGCCGACGGCATAGGCGTCCAGGCGCGACAGGACTCCTGAGGCGGGCGCCTCGACCACCATGGTCTCCGCCGCCCTGGGCAGGATCGCGTCCGGGTCGCCGCCCTGGGCGGTGATCATCCGGCGCCAGGCGTCCATGGCCGAGCCGTCCGCCAGCGCCCGCGCCGGGTCAGGGCCGGAGATCCCGGCCGCCTCCAGCATCTCCCGCGCCAGCCGTACGGTCAGCTCCACGACGTCCGGCGGCCCGCCGCCCGCCAGGACCTCGACCGACTCCTCGACCTCCAGGGCATTGCCCACAGCGCGGCCCAGGGGACGGTCCATGGCGGTCAGCAGGGCGACCGTGCGCACGCCCGCGTCGGTGCCCAGCGCGACCATCGTCTCGGCCAGCTCGCGGGCCCGCTCCGGCGTCTTCATGAACGCGCCCGAGCCCACCTTGACGTCGAGCACCAGCGACCCGGTGCCCTCGGCGATCTTCTTCGACATGATCGACGACGCGATGAGCGGGATCGACTCGACCGTGCCCGTGACGTCGCGCAGGGCGTACAGCTTCTTGTCGGCGGGGGCCAGGCCCGAGCCGGCGGCGCAGACGACCGCGCCCGCCGAGCGCAGCACCGAGAGCATCTCGTCGTTGGACAGCGAGGCCCGCCAGCCGGGGATCGACTCCAGCTTGTCCAGCGTGCCGCCCGTGTGGCCGAGGCCGCGGCCCGACAGCTGCGGGACATAGGCGCCGCACGCGGCCACCAGCGGGGCGAGCGGCAGCGTGATCTTGTCGCCGACGCCGCCGGTGGAGTGCTTGTCGGCGGTGGGCCGGTCCAGCGCGGACCAGTCCATTCGCTCGCCCGAGCGGATCATCGCCTGCGTCCAGCCGGCGATCTCGCGCCGGTTCATGCCGTTCAGCAGGATGGCCATGGCCAGCGCGGACATCTGCTCGTCGGCGACCGCGCCGCGGGTGTAGGCGTCGATCACCCAGTCGATCTGGGCGGCCGTCAGCTCGCCACCGTCCCGCTTGGCGACGATGACTTCGATGACGTCCATGGACATCAGGCCGACCTCGACAGATCGTCGGGGCCGAAGGCGTAGGGCAGGATCTCGGCCATCCGCTTCGGCCCGTCCACGGTCTCGACCAGCAGCTCCTCGCCGCCGAACTCGAAGAGCAGCTGCCGGCAACGCCCGCACGGCATCAGCAGCTCACCGTGGCCGTCCACGCAGGTGAAGGCCACCAGCCGGCCGCCGCCCGAGGAGTGCAGCGCCGAGACCAGGCCGCACTCGGCGCACAGGCCCAGGCCGTAGGAGGCGTTCTCGACGTTGCAGCCGGTGATGACGCGGCCGTCGTCCACCAGCGCCGCCGCGCCGACGGGAAACTTGGAGTAGGGCGCGTACGCGTTGTGCATGGCCTCGACGGCCTCCGTGCGCAGGCCGTCCCAGTCGACGTTCAATGCTGTTCCCCCCGGCGATAGCGCACGCCGTCGGCCTTGGGCATCCGCAGTCGCTGCGAAGCCACCAGGAGCACGAGCAGCGTGAGCACGTGTGGTGTGATGAAGACGAATTCGTTCGGCAACTTGTCGACGGTCAGCCACAGCCAGATCAGCACGATCGTGCCCGCGGCGGCCGCCGCGATCAGGTTGTACTCCCTGGCGCCCCTGGTGACCATCTCCGCCGGCTGGCCGGACGACAGCAGCGCGCGCACCTTGGTGCCGATGTAGATGAGCAGCAGGATGGCGCCGAACAGGAAGAACGCCGTCACGGCCCCGGAGCTGCGCAACTGCAGGCCGCTGGCGTAGCCGAACAGCGAGGCGCCCGCGGCCAGCCCGCCGGGCCGCCAGTTGCCGAAGATCATGGCGGCCAGGCCGATGAACCCGCGGCCGGCCGTCTGGCCCTCGACGTACTTGGTGGAGATGAAGACCAGGAACACGCCGCCGAGCCCGGCGAACGCGCCGGAGATGACGACGGCCACGTACTTGATCAGGTAGACGTTCACGCCCAGCGACTCGGCCGCCCACGGGTTCTCGCCCGCCGAGCGCAGCCGCACGCCGAACGCCGTGTGCCAGAGCACGAAAAAGGTCAGCGGGAGCAGCAGCACGGCCAGGATGACCAGCACGTTCACCTCGTGGGTGAGCCCGCGCAGGATGCCCGCGACGTCGGAGATCAGGAACCAGTGGGTGCGCTCCAGGCTGCCGAGCCAGTCGGGGCCCGACGAGAACAGCGGCAGGCTGGGCTCGGGCGCCTCCGACGACATGGCCGGCGAGGTGGTGATGCCCGCGCCCGCCGCGGCCGCGCGGGTGCCCTCTCCGTAGAGGACCTCCGACAGGAAGCGGGTGATGCCGGGGCCGAGCAGGTTGATGGCGACGCCGCTGATGATGTGGTCGACGCCGAACGTCACGGTCGCGACCGCGTGGATCAGCCCGCCGAGCGCGCCCGCGATCAGCCCGGCGACCAGCGCGGCCATGAACCCCCACTGGTATCCGGCCCAGCCGGCGAACCAGGTGCCGAGCACCATCATGCCTTCGAGGCCGATGTTGACCACGCCCGCCCGCTCGGCCCAGAGACCGCCCAGCCCGGCCAGGCCGATCGGCACCGCCAGCAGCAGGGCGGCGTTGAACGTGCCGGACGAGGTGATGTCGTTTTGCCCGGAGACGACGCGGACCACCGACATGACCAGAATGAGCACGGCCACGCCGATGAGCGCCAGGTGATACCGGCTGACCTTTGTCATGCTGTCACCTCAACGGGAGTGTTCCTGCCGAGCTGCTGAGCGGCCCGCCGTTCCTCGCGCCGCAGCGCGATCCTGCCGGTGATCTCGTTGGCGATGACCACCAGCAGCACGATCGTGCCCTGCATGATCATGATGACCGACGGCGGCACGTCGGCGAACTGCAGCGGACCCTGCGCCCGGTCCAGGAAGCCGAACAGCAGCGCCGCGATCGCGATGCCACCAGGTTTGTTCCGGCCGAGCAACGCCACGGCGATGCCCAGGAAGCCCAGGCCCGGAGTGAAGTTGGAGCCGAAGGAGTGCTTGTCGCCGAGGATCTCCGGCATGCCGATCAGCCCGGCGATCGCGCCGGAGAGCACCATCGCGGAGATGACCATCTTCTTCGGGCTGACGCCGGAGGCCAGCGCGGCCGAGGCGTTGAGGCCGCTGGCCTTGACCTCGAAGCCGAACCGGGTCCGCTCCAGCAGCACCCAGAGCCCGATGCCCAGCAGGACGGCCACCAGGAGGAAGCCCCACAGACCGCCGCCACGGGGCGCGGGCAGCCTGAACATCTCGAACAGGACGTTGAGGTTGGGGAACCAGGCCGACTCGGGCAGCGCGGGCGTCGTGGTGGTGAGCACGCCCTTGGCGCGCTCCCCCGTGAAGGGACCGCGGACGAGGAAGGCGGCCAGGTTGATCGCGATGTAGTTCAGCATGATCGTGGAGATGACCTCGTTCACCCCCCTCGTCACCTTCATCACGGCGGGGATCAGCGCGTAGAAACCGCCCACGACCATCGCCACCACGATGATCACCGGGATCTGGATCCAGGCGGGCGCCACGAACGTGGAGCCGACGTACGCGGCGCAGATGGCCGCGATGCGGTATTGGCCCTCGACGCCGATGTTGAAGAGGTTCATGCGGAAGCCGACGGCCACGGCCAGGCCCGCGATGTACAGCGGCACGGCCCGGTTGAGCATGGTCGTGATGCCGTTGACCACCGCCCGCTCGGTCTCGCCGAAGTCGAAGAAGGCGGCGAACGCGGCCTCGGGGCTGGCCCCGGCCGCGATGATCGCGACGCTGGAGATCAGGATCGCCAGGATGATGGCCGCGATGGCGCCGGCGACGGTCAGTAGCGCCCGGTAGAGCCCGGCGGGCATCACGTCTCCTCAGTGCTGGTGATGGCGCCGGTCATGTAGCCGCCCAACCGCTCGGGTGTGACGTCGGACGGGTCGAGGCGGGCGACGAGCCGCCCGCCGTAGATCACCCGCAGCGTGTCGGACAGGCCGATGAGCTCGTCGAGGTCGGCCGAGATCAGGAGTACGGCCAGGCCCGCGGCCCTGGCGTTGCGTAGGTGGTCCCAGATCGCGGCCTGGGCGCCCACGTCGACGCCGCGGGTGGGGTGTGCGGCGATGAGGAACTTCGGCTCGCCGCTCATCTCCCGCCCGACGATCAGCTTCTGCTGGTTGCCGCCCGACAGGGCCAGCGCCAGCGTGTCGACGCTCGGTGTGCGGACGTCGTAGTCCTTGACGATGCGTTCGGTGTCGGCCTTGGAGGCGCGCCGGTTGACCCAGATGCCCTTGCGCGCGGGCGGTCTGGTCTGGTGGCCGAGCACCCGGTTCTCCCAGAGCGAGGCCTCCAGCAGCAGACCTTGGCGGTGGCGATCCTCGGGGATGTAGCCGATGCCCGACTCGCGGCGTTTGAGGGTGGACCAGGTGCTGATGTCGGCGCCGTCGAGCGAGATGTCGCCGTGCACGGGCCGCATGCCCATGATGGCCTCGATCAGCTCGGACTGGCCGTTGCCCTCAACCCCGGCGATGCCCAGGATCTCGCCCTTGTGGATCTCGAACGACACGTCGTCGAGGAGCAGCCGGCGGCCCTCCGCGCGGAGTTTCTCCACGTACAGGGGGATCGAGGCGCCCTTGGGCACCGGGCGGAAGCCGTCGGCCTCCATGGTCAGCCCGGACACCGTCAGCGCCGGCTCGTCGGTCACCGTGGACTCGCGGGTCTCGGGCGTGGGCAGCTCGCTGCCGACCATGAGCTCGGCCAGCTGCCGCGCCGTGACATCGGCGGGGTCGACGCTGGCGACCGTGGTGCCGCGCCGGATCACGGTGATCGCGTCGGCGATGCTGAGCACCTCGTCGAGCTTGTGGGAGATGAAGATGACCGTCAGCCCCTCGGCCTTGAGCTCGCGCAGGTTGTCGAAGAGCTCGTCGACCTCCTGGGGTACGAGCACCGCGGTCGGCTCGTCGAGGATCAGGATGCGCGCGCCACGGTAGAGGACCTTGAGGATCTCCACTCGCTGCCGGTCACCGACGCCGAGATCCTCCACCAGCCGGTCGGGATCCACCCGCAGGCCATGGCCGGCGGCCAGCTCGCTGATGCGCGCGCGGGCCCCGGCGGAGTCGAGCCGGCCGCCCTTCTTCGGCTCGGCGCCGAGGACGATGTTCTCCAGCACGGTGAAGTTGTCGGCCAGCATGAAGTGCTGGTGGACCATGCCGATGCCCGCGTTGATGGCGTCGCTCGGCGTGCGGAAGGCCACTTCCACACCGTTCACCTTGATCGTGCCCTCGTCCGGCTTCTGCATGCCGTAGAGGATCTTCATCAGGGTGGACTTGCCCGCGCCGTTCTCCCCCACGATCGCGTGCACCGTGCCGGGTTCGACGGTGATGCGGATGTCATGGTTGGCGACGACGCCGGGGAAGCGTTTGGTGATGCCCTCCAGCTCGACGGCGGGTTGCACCGCGGCGAGGGTGTCGGCGTTCACAGATCGCTCACCGCTCCTCAATCGCTCCGCTCACTGGTGTCTCCAAGAGCGGATAGGCCGAAGGCCCGGGGTCGGTCTGGACTCCGGGCCCTCGGTCAACGTTCCTACCTCAATTACGGCTTGGACGGAACCGTGATTTTGCCGTCGATGATGTCCTGCTTCGCGGCGTCCAGCTTGTCCTTGATGTCGTCGATCTCGCCACCGGTGGTGGCCAGGCCCACGCCGTCGACCTTGAGGTCGTAGATGGTGTTGCTGCCACCCTTGGCGCCGCCCTGGAACGCCTTGACGAACTCGAACACGCCGACGTCCACGCGCTTGAGCATGGAGGTCATGATGACCGACTGCAGGTCGCTCTCCTTGACCGTCTGGCGCTGGTCGGAGTCGACGCCGATGGCCTTCTTCTTGGCCGCGGCCGCCGCCTGGAACACGCCCAGGCCCGAGTCGCCGGCGGCGTGGTAGACGATCTCCGCCCCGTCCTGGTACATCTTCTCGGCCGCGACCTTGCCCTTGTCGGGGGCCTTGAAGCCGCTGAAGTCACCGTCGGGGCTGAGGTACTTGACGTCGATCTTGGCGTCCTTCTTGACCGACTTCACACCGGCCTCGAAGCCCGCCTGGAACTTCTTGATCAGGTCGTTCTCGACACCGCCGACGAAGCCGACGTGGCCGCTCTTGGCCTTGGTCGCCGCGGCGACACCCGCCAGGTAGGAGCCCTGCTCCTCGGCGAACAGCAGGCCGGTGACGTTGGCCGCGTTCGAGGCGGAGTCGACGACCGCGAACTGGATCTCCGGGTATTCCTCGGCCGTCTTCTTGATGTCGTCGCCGTAGGCGAAGCCGACGCCGATGATCGGGTTGTAGCCCGCGTCGGCCAGCTGGCGGAGGAGCTCGCCGCGGTTGGAGCCGTCGGCCGCGGGACTCAGCTCCTTGATGTCGGCCTTGAGGTCCGTCTTGGCCTTCTCCAGGCCCGCGTAGGCGGCGTCATTGAAGGACTTGTCGCCACGGCCGCCGACGTCGAAAGCGAGGCCGACCTTGAGGGCGCCGGACTTCGGCGCCTCACTGCTGGCCCCGGAGGTCGGCGCCGCGCTGGACGTGGCGTCGCTTCCCGTGCCGCCGCTGCCGCCACAGGCCGCGGCCGCCATCAGCATGGCACCCGCTATCGAACCGGCCGCCATCCTGCCGAATCGCTTGCTGAGCAAGGCGACTCCTTTCCATTTCCCCGCCGTCAAACTTCGTCGCAGGCGCGAAGAAATGTACGGCAACCCTGCACGGAAGATAGTTGGTTGACCAGGGCGGACAAAACCGGCGCACAGGGTCGCAACCGCTCCGTTATCGACATCACTCGTGTCCGTGACCTGAATCTGCGGATGCGGTCCGAGGACCGGCTCGGGAAGCTTTACCCAACTTTGGACACCGGGGGGCCCTTGCCGTCAGGTCGATCATGGCAGAGATTCCTGATCAACGGTGGATTTTCATCCTGGAGCCCGACATGCATCCTTGGAAGGCCATGATCATGCCCATGGCCGCGGTCCTCATCGCGGCCATGGGCGCGGCGCCCGCCACAGCGGATACACCGACCGCCCCGGCCGCGGCCCCGGCGATCAAGATCGAGAACAACGCCACCCAGCCCGTCTTCTCCCGCGCCGACGCCGTCAAGCAGACGGTGTACGTCGAGGTCGCCGGAACCGACAGCGACAGCGACGGCCTGCCGGACCGCGTCGCCGTGGACATCCTGCGCCCGAAGGAGACCGACGAGGGGCTGAAGGTCCCGGTCATCATGGAGGCCAGCCCCTACTACGCGGGCGGCAACGACGTGCCGAACCACGTGGTGGACGTGGACGAGAACGGCAACCCGCTACCGACCCTGCGCTCGTTCGCGAACAAGCTGGCGGCCGAGCCGTTCGACGGCTACTACGACAACTACTTCCTGCCCCGCGGCTACGCGATCGCGCTGGTGGAGAACCTGGGCAGCGGCCGCGCCACCGGCTGCCCCACCACCGGAGACCGCAACGAGACGGCCGGCCCGAAGGCCGCGATCGACTGGCTGAACGGCCGCGCGAAGGGGTTCACCCCGGAGGGCGCGCCCGTCTCGGCCACCTGGTCGACCGGAAACGTGGGCATGATCGGCGTCTCCTACAACGGCACGCTGCCCAACGCGGTCGCCTCGACGGGCGTCAAGGGACTGAAGACGATCGTGCCCATCGCCGCGATCTCCTCCTGGTACGACTACTACCGGGCCAACGGCGGCGTGCTGGCGGCGGGCGGCTTCCAGGGCGAGGACGCGGACGTGCTGGCCAAGTACGTGCTCACCCGCGCCGACGGGCAGAAGGTGTGCGGGCCCGTCATGGACTACCTGACGGCGACGCAGGACCGGGTGAGCGGCGACTACAGCCGCTTCTGGAACGCCCGCAACTACCTCAACGACGTCGACAAGGTCAGGGCCAGCGTCTTCGTCGTGCACGGCCTCAACGACTGGAACGTCAAGACCAAGCAGTTCGCCCAGTGGTGGTACGCCCTGTCCAAGCGCCACGTGCCGCGCAAGATCTGGCTGCACCAGGGCACCCACATGAACCCCTTCAACCTGCGCACCGTCGAATGGCTGCGGCAACTGCACGGGTGGTTCGACTACTGGCTGTACGGCATCGACAGCGGCATCATGCGTGAGCCGCAGGCGGACGTCGAAATCGCCCCCGGCGAGTGGGGCACTCACGCATCGTGGCCGCTTCCGGCCACCAAGCCAGTGGCCCTGCACCTCGGCTCCGGCTCGAAGCTGAACGTCTTCCCGCAGTACGCGGCCCGCGAGTCCTTCGTCGACCAGAAGTCGCGGACGGCCGAACAACTGGTGGAGGCGGCCCCGGCCGCGGATCCCAACCGTCTGGCCTACCTGACACCGGAGCTGCCGGCCGCGGTCCGGATCTCCGGCACCCCGACGATCTCGCTGCGAGCGGCCCGCGATGGCGGCTCATCGCCGTATTTGACGGCCCTGCTGGTCGACTACGGCACAGGCACCAGAGCAGACGGAACCCTGGTCCCAACAGGCGAAACCCTCTGCTACGGGGAAGGCGTCCCAGGCGACACGGGCTGCACGGCATTGCGCAGGCTGGGCACGGCCACCACACCCTACAAGATCGTCTCAAGGGGCTGGCTGGACATCAGGAACCGCCACGACCCGGCGAGGACAGAGAGCGTCAGGCCCGCCCAGGAATACACCTTCACCTGGGACTTCCAGCCAAAGGACTACCGGTTCGACCAGGGCCACAAGATCGGCCTGATCATCACGTCAACGGACCGGGACTACACCCTCCGGTACCCGGAGGGCTCGAAATTCACCGTCAACCCGGCCAGGTCATCCTTGATCCTGCCGGTGGTCCGGCCATAGGGCGGCCGGGGTCAAGTATGCGCACGTCACGGCGCTCAACCCGGTAAACCGGAGGAGCGTTTCCCTGGACAGAGGCCAGCCCCGCCCGGAAGGGTGGGGCTGGCCCATGCTTGCCGTAAAAGAAAAAATCAGGCGAGAACAGAGTCGACAACCGGCTCCCAGAGCGCAGTGAGGGCTGTCGCGGCCATGAGGCGGACGCCCATGCCGATCGCCGCCTCGTCGATGTCGAACGTCCCCTGGTGGATGTCGTACGTCACGCCACCCGGCGTGCGCGTGCCGAGCCGGGCCAGCGCTCCCGGGATCGACTCGAGGTACCAGGCGAAGTCCTCGCCGCCGAGCGACTGCTGCGTGGGCACCACCGCGCCCGGCCCCAGCGCCCGCTCGACCGCCTCGGCCAGCATGTCGACGCTCATCTCGTCGTTGACGACGGGCGGCACCCCGCGCGTGTATTCCATCGTCGCGTCGATCCCGTACGCCCCGGCGACCGACTCCAGCAGCGACTTGATCAGGTCGGGCGCCGCGTGCCAGGCGTTCTCGTCGAGGCAGCGCACGGTCCCCTCGGCCACGCCGTCGTCGGGGATCGCGTTGGCCGCGGAACCGGCCTGGACCTTGCCCCAGACCAGGCTGAGCGAGGAGCGCGGGTCCACCCGGCGTGAGAGCGCGGCGGGCAGTTCGGTGAGGATCTTGGCGAGGGCGAAGACCAGGTCGGCGGTGAGGTGCGGGCGGGCCGTGTGGCCGCCGGGACCCGACACCCTGATGGCCAGCTTGTCGCAGGCGGAGGTGATCGGGCCGGGCTTGAGCCCGACGTGGCCGAGGTCGACGCGCGGGTCGCAGTGGAGGCCGAAGATGCGCTCCACGCCGCTGATGCCGCCGTGCGCCATGACCTCGAGCGCGCCGCCGGGCAGCTCCTCGGCGGGCTGGAAGATCAGGCGGACCCGGCCGGGCAGCAGGCCCGCGGCGGCCTGCTGGGCGAGGAAGATCGAGGTGCCGAGCAGGATCGTGGTGTGCACGTCGTGGCCGCACGCGTGGCAGGCGCCCGGGACGGTCGAGCGGTAGGGCACGTCTTTCTCGTCGTGCAGCGGCAGCGCGTCGATGTCGGCCCGCAGCGCGACCGTGGGGCCGTCTCCGCTGCCCACGTCGCAGATCAGGCCGGTGCCGCGAGGCAGCACCGACGGCACCAGACCGGCGGCGGTGAGCCGCTCGGCGATGCGCTGAGTCGTGCGATATTCAGCGAAGGCCAGCTCAGGATGCATGTGCAAGTCGCGGCGGAATGCCACCAACTCCTGATCGGTCTCCGTCAGGAACGCGTCGAGTTCCCCCCGAAGCTCACGTCCCCGCATGAGTCACCGTCCCGTCCAATCGCCATGTGATCGTCAACTGCCCGAAGTCACACGGCTTATAGCGCCGTAAATCGTCCTTTGGCCTCGCTGCGGTCGGCTGTCCGGTCAGAGCAGCCGTCCGGCGAAAATGCCGCACCCACAGGTTTCGGTGCCAGAGATCGTCAGCACGGGGTTGTGATCCCCTCCTGAGGACAACCCACTGCGGAAACACGGCGGTCGGCCATGAACCCGAAGGCGATGTTCCAACTTTATCTCTTGCGTGTGGCTTCGCGCCGACAGAAACCCCGAAAGCCAGGCGGCTGCATGCCCGTAACCGCAGGTCGTCACACTGAGTGAAGGCGCAGATGACCCGGAAAATAGTCACAAGGGATCATTAGATGGTGACCCGTGGACACGACTTCCAAACGTGGTCTGCGCTTTCCAATCCTGTCACCTCCCGTCATGGTCATGACACTCCGACGATGGATGCTTTCGCGTAGAATGCGTGTTTCACTCGCAATATGATCACTAAAATCCCGTTCGGGGAGAAGTATGCCGGGTTGAGCATCTTCGAGCCGAGCGAGGGGACCCTGGTGGTCGTACCCTCGCTCTCCCTTCCGCAGGACGAACTGCGCCGCATCACCGGTGCGAGATGTTACGAGGAGCGCCTGCTCTTCCTCCTCCTCACGCTCCGCGAGCCCCGCGTCAAAGTGATCTACCTCTCCTCCGCGCCCATCGATCCGGACATCATCGCCTACTATTTCGGCTTCCTGCCTGATCCGGAGGACGCCGCCAAACGGCTGCGGCTGATCACTCTCGACGACCCGCACTCGCAGCCGCTCACCAGGACCCTGCTCTCGCGGCCCGAGATGGTCGAGCAGGTGCGTGAGGCGATCGACGGCGACGCGTGGATGGTGCCGTTCGTGCTGAGCGAGCTGGAGGAGGAGTTCGCCGCGCTGCTGGGCATTCCCGTGTACGGCCCGGCCACCTCGCTCGCCTATTACGGCTCCAAGAGCGGCTCCCGCGAGGTCGGCCAGGAGGCCGGCGTGCCGATGGCCCGCGGGTTCGGAGACCTGCACTCCCTGGCCGAGATCGAGGACGCGATCGAGGCTCTGCCGGGCCGGCGGGTGATGGTCAAGCTGAACGACGGCTACTCGGGTCTCGGCAACGCCATCGTGCCCAAGGGCGATCTGTCGGGGACGAGCTTCTCCGCGTACGGCGAGACCTGGAAGAGCTTCACCGCGAAGATCCGCGAACGCGGCGCGGTCGTGGAGGAGTTCATCGAGCACCGCCCGCTGCACTATCCCAGTGCGCTGGCCCGCATCACGCCCGGCGGCCAGCATGCTGTCGTCGCCACCCACGACCAGGTGCTCGGCGGCGCCAACCAGGACGTCTACCAGGGCTGTACGTTCCCCGCGGCGCCGGAGTACCGGGCCGAGGTGGGCGCGTCGGCCGAGCGGATCGCCCGCGTCATGGCGGAGCGGGGCGTGGTGGGACTGTTCGGCATGGACTTCTTCGCGCTGGAGACCGACGCCGGCTACGCGGCGCTGCTGTGCGAGGTCAACCTGCGGATCGGCGGCACCACGCATCCCTTCGGCGCCGCGGTGCTGACCACCGGCGCCTCCTACGATCCGGGGACCGGGCTGCTCATGGCCGGTGACCAGCCCAAGTACTACACCGCGACCGACAACTGCGCGGCCGGCTGCCTGCGCGGCCGCTCCCCCGGCCAGGTCGTGCGGATGGTCGAGGCCCTCGGTCTCGGTTTCGATCACACCCGTCGTACGGGAAACGTCTTCCACCTGCTCGGGGCGCTCCCCGAACACGGCAAGCTCGGCTTCACCACGATCGGCGACTCCCGCGAGGAGGCCGACGAGCTGCACCGGCTCACTCGCCGCGCGCTCTGCGGAGCCCCTTCCAGCCGATGACGGCCAATACGATCGCGAGTATGAGGTTGACCGCGATCAGGATGCCGTGCACCACGTAGAAGCTCGTGGGATGGCCGTCTGCCAGGTTAAACCCGAGGTTGATCCACTCGAACACCATGAACACGCCGAGCACGATGAGGAATCCGGCGATCTTTCGCGACATGACCACTTCTCTAGTATCAGGTGCCGATCATCAGGGGATGTGTCGGCACATGTGCAATGACACGAAGCTACGCTGAGACCGCCATGCTGATGAAACCGGTGCCCGTCTCGGCACTCCTCACGGCACTCCTCGCGACGGTCGCGCTCACGGGGACCGCCCACGCCACGCCGACGCCTACCCCGACGCCGAAGCCCGTCGGCGGGGAGCTGCTGGGCAGCCGCGGTTTGGTGAGACCCGCCGGCATCAAGGCACCGCCGAAGTCCAAGGCCACCTCGTACGTGATCGCCGACCTCGAGACCGGCGAGGTGCTCGCGGCCAAGGACCCGCATGGGCGCTACCTACCGGCCAGCACGCTCAAGACGCTCACCGCGGTCACGCTCATCCCCAAGCTGGACAAGAACCTCACGGTCAAGCCCAGCCGGAACGCCGTCGACCAGGAGGGCACCGCCGTCGGCCTGACGACCAAGCCGCTCTACAAGGTCGACGACCTGTTCAAGGCGCTGCTGATGTCGTCGGGCAACGACGCGGCGATGGCCTTGGCCGAGGCGAACGGCAGCCTGGCCAAGACCATGCGCGACATGAACGCCGAGGCCAAGCAGCTGCAGGCGAACGACACGGTGGCCAAGACGCCCAGCGGGCTGGACAAGCCGGGGCAGAGCAGCTCGGCGTACGACCTGGCACTCATCGCACGGGCCGGCCTCGGCAACCCCGACTTCCGTCGATATATCAGTACGAAGGTCGCCAAATTTCCGGCGCCCAAGAAGTACTACGAGATCAGCAACCACAACAAGCTGCTGTGGCGCTACAAGGGCATGATCGGCGTCAAGAACGGCTGGACGTCCAAAGCCCAGGCCAGCTTCGTCGGCGCCGCGACACGTGGCGGCCACACGATCATCGTGACCATCATGCGGCACGAGGGGTACTTCTGGGAGGAGGTGGCGAGCCTGCTCGACTGGGGCTTCGCCGCCCGGGGCAAGGTCACGGCGGTCGGTCAGCTGGTCGATCCGCTGCCGGTCGAACTGCCCGCGCAGCAGGCGACCACCTCACCGGTCGTCACCGCGCCACCGGTGACGGCGCCACTGCTCGACTCGGCCGCCTCGAAACAGACGGACACCAGCCGTACGGTGGGCTCGATCGTGATCGGGGGTGGGCTGCTGTTCGGCCTGACCTGGCTGGGCTACGGCATCCGCCGCCGGCGCAGCTCACGACGCTGAGGCCCCCGACATGGCTCGCGACGCTGAGGCCAGGTGACCCCATTCGCTGAGGTCAGGTGACCTCGTTCGACGGCATGGGCGTGTTCGACGGGATGGGCGAGGGTGCGGGCGGCGGGCAGAGCCCGGCCGTGGCGGTCCAGGCGGCGACGTACAGGACGAACCTGGCGGAGAAGTTGATCCAGACCAGCAGCCCCACCATGACGGCGAACGCGCCGTAGATCGGGTTGCTCAGCGTCTGCCCGAGCAGCAGCGACGCGACCTGCTTGAGCAGCCCGAACCCGATGGCACCGAGCAGCGCCCCCCTGGCCAGCACCCGGAAGGGCTGGGTGGCGCGACCCACCCAGCCCAGCACGATCAGGAACAGCACCCAGTCGGCGGCCACGCTGGCCAGCAGTCCCACCAGCCAGAGCGTGCCGGTCGTCACCGGCGCGCTGCCCAGCCCGAGAGTCACCGCGACCTTGGTCGTCGCCTGCGTCGCGGCCCCGCCGATCAGTACCGACACGATCATGGTCACACCGAGCAGGAGCAGGGAGACGAGATCGCGCAGCTTGGCGACGAAGAAGTTCGGCGGCGGGACCGTGGTCATCGATATCTCCCACAGCGCCCCACGCAGCGCGTCCACGGCGCCCAGCCCCGCGTAGAGCAGACCGGCCAGGCCGATGATCCCGGCGGTCGCCCTGGCCTGGGCGATGGCCTGGAGGTCGATCTGGTCGGCGAGTCCGGGCAGTTGGTCCTTGATCGCCGACTCGAGCGTGCTGATGGCGTTCTGGTCGTACGACAGGACGTAGCCGAACAGCGCGTACGCGAGCGCGACCAGCGGGAAGAACGACAGGAACGCGAAGTAGGTCACCGCCCCGGCCAGCCGATCGCCGAACCGCAGCTGGTAGCGCTGCACGGTCCTCATCAGGTGGTCGATCCAGAGGCGGCGGACCCGCCAGGACTCGACGACGCGGCCACTCCGGGCCTTGGCCGACTCGACGCGTGCCATCACCTTCGTCAACACCGTGCCGCGCGCCGCCTTCCAAGGTGCCCCGCCGTCGCCAGGCACCTGCCCTGACTACCGCCCTTCTACCACGGAGCCCGGCAGCCAGGAGCTTCGCGCGGGTGATGAGCGCAGCGCGGTCACGAGCGCGGTCATGCGCATGGCGAAGTCACGCGCGCGGTCACGAGCGTCGCGCCGTCACGCGCGCGACGTGCTGGTGACGGCGCGGGCGGACTCGGCGAGTCTGGCGAGCACCTCCGCGACATCGTGATGCAGCAGCCTGCCGCCCCGCTTGACCACCCGTCCACCGACCAGGACGGTGTCGACGGCGCTGGTGTCGGCGTTGAGCACCACCGCGCCGATCGGATCGTGCGCGGCCGCCATGCCCAGCGTGCCGGTACGCAGCAGCACGAGGTCGGCCTGCTTGCCGACCCGCAGCGAGCCGACGGTGTCACCCAGCCCCACCACCTCGGCGCCTTCGATGGTGGCCATCCGCAGCGCGTCACGGGCGCGGAACCCCAGCCCCTGGCCGTCCGGGCGGCCCCGCTCCAGCGCGAACGCGGTCCGCATCAGGCTGAACATGTCACCGGGCGCGCACGTCACGGAGTCGATGCTGAGCGAGGTCGGAATCCCGGCCGCCCGCGCCCGCCCGCTGATCGGGTAACCGATGCCGAGAGCCATCTCGTCGATCGGCGACACGGACACGCCACCGCCGCTGTCGGCGATGAGCTTGAGCTGGTCGTCGCTGTAGTGGTTGGCGTGCACGTATGTCGTGCGCGGCGCCAGCAGCCCGTTGGCCTTCAGGAACGCGAGCCCCTTGGTGGAGCTCTCCCTGCTGTGGCCGCCGAGATGCGCGGTGACGGGCAGGTCGAGCTCGCGAGCCAGCCGCCACTCCGCCAGCGCGTCGTCCTCACTGACGATCTCCGGCCCGAGAGCGGCGATCGCCATGGTCACCAGGCCGCCCGTGCCGAAGTGCTCGTCATGGACCCGGTGCCCCTCCTTGTGCAGGTTCTCGCGCGGCCCGCCGTGGCAGTAGCCGAAGATCGCCCTGATGCCCGACTCGCGCAGCGCCCGCACGGCGGAGTCGGTGTGCTCGGGCGTGAACTGCACATGTGACCAGTCGAGCAACGTGGTGATCCCGGCGTCCAGGCACTCCAGCGCGCCGGCCAGGTTGCCCGCGTAGACGTCCTCAGGCCGGTAGCCGGGAGCCAGCTCACCCAGGACGCGCTGCAGATAGCCGCCGAACGTGATGTCCGGCGCGATCGCCCTGATACCGGCCTGCCAGGTGTGCCGGTGGCTGTCGACGAACCCCGGCAGCACGATCATCCCCGTCGCGTCGACGACCTCCGCCCCCGGCACCTCGGGCAGGTCCGGCCCCACCTGGGCGATCCGGCCATCCTCGACCCGTACGTCCATCCGCCCGAGCACGACCGGCTCCGGCTCGGTGTCGACGACGGTCCCGTTCTTGATCAAAATTATTGCCATGCCAAAAAGCTTAGTAAGAAGCTTTTCAAAAAGCAATATACCGCCAAGTATCCTCGATCCATGAAGCACGATGACGTCGACGCGATGGTCCCCCGCTGGCAGGACTCCGGCCTGTCGTCGTCACTCATCGCCGACCTCGAACTGAGCAAGCGCATGTCCCGCCTCAACATGCTCTTCGAGACGGCGATCAAGGCCGAACTGGCGGACCTGGGCCTGACCTATGCCGAGTTCGACGTCCTCGCCGCCCTGGCCCGCACCGGTCCCCCACACCAGCTCAAGCCCAGCGACCTGACCAAAAGCCTCTACCTCACCTCGGGCGGCACGAGCAACGTCCTGCAGCGCCTCACGACAGCCGGCTACGTGGAGCGGGCGGCGAACGCGGGCGACGCGCGCAGCCGCTGGGTCCAGCTCACCCCCGAGGGCCTGAGCCTGGCCAACACCGCCCTGGAGGTCTCGGGAAAGGCCCACGAAGAGGTGATGGCGGGCGTCCCTGAGGAAACGGTACGCAAGGCGGCGGACGCCCTCCGGGAGGTCCTCCTGGCCGTGGGCCGCCGCCGCTTCCGCTAGTCACCGCGGCCGCCTGCCGGGCGGACCTACATCGCCGGCCAGGCCACCACCGGCGTCTTCCTCAGCGAAGAGGGCGGCGGCGTCCTCTGGTGATCCCTGTCTTGACTACTGATCCCCGGAAAGCGGCGCCTGCGCTGGAGACCGCGTCGTCCAAAGAGCGGAGACCGGGAGGCAGGCGAGCCCGTCACCGAAGCTCAACGACTCCGGCCCGCAGTAGAGAACAAACCCGGCAAGCATGCGATCACCCAAACGACGCTTGAGGAGCCGCAGTCCGCGAAAGTCGTCGCCGCGAACGGTCTCCGCCGCCTTGACCTCGATGGCAATGATCCGACCCCCGTTGTTCTCGATGATCCCGTCCACCTCGTACTGGTCCCGGTCTCGATAGTGATAGAGGCGAGCCGATGTACCGGCCCAGGTCAGCTGCTTGGTTATCTCACTCAGCACGAAGTTCTCGAGGAGCCCGCCATGAGTGGTGTCCGCGACGCTTCCGCTGGTGAGGTATCCAGCCATGCCAGGGTCGACGAAGATCACCTTGGGCGTGGCCACAGCTCTCGTGGTCGCGTTCGACGACCAGCTCGGCACGAGACGGACCACGAAGATGGTCTCCAGAATCTCCACGTAGCTGCGGACGGTCGGGCTCGACAGACCCAGCTCGCTCGCGAGCCGACTCATATTGAGCAGCCCTCCGGTCTGAGCCGCCAGCAAGGCGACCAACCGCCGCATGTCGGACGCACGCTCGATTTCGGCGACCTGTTTCACGTCCCGGGCGATCAAATCCGCGAGATAGCCGTCGAAAAACCGTTCGCGACGCCGAGGGGTCGTCCGCTTGATCGCTTCTGGGTATCCGCCGCGAGCGGCCAGAGCGAGATAGTCCTTCCGGCGTAGACCGATCGATTCGGCGCGCAGATCTTCCCCCATCGCGAACGCCGCGTCGACGAAGCCGTCCTCGTGGCCGTCGATCTCCCCCTGCGAGAGCGGCCAGAGCTCGATGGTCTCCGACCTGCCGGGCAGCGAGTCAGGGAGGCTGCGCAGCGCGAGGAGGCGAGCGGATCCGGTGAGCAGGAATCGTCCAGGGCGCGGGTCGCGATCCACCACGTGCTTGATGGCGAGCCAGAGATCGGGAACCCGCTGCACCTCATCGATGAGCATCAAGCCGTCATGACTCACGAAACGGACTGGATCCTCATTCGCCGCCAGGCGAGTGACGGGATCGTCCAGGAAGCGGGCGACGCTGCCGGGGACATGGCGCAGCACCCGCTCGGCAAGGGTGCTCTTACCGACCTGGCGAGCACCATTGACGACGACGACACGGGTGTCCTCAAGTGCGTCGTACACCAGAGAAGCCGCACGCCGGGGCAGGTAGTCGACCGCTTCCCTCATGGGTCCACCCTAGCCCGGCCTTTAGATCTGCCGAAGCTCCGCCTTTAAATCTGCCGTGCCTTTGCCTTTAGATCTGCCGAAGCGGCGCCTTTAGATCTGCCGAAGATCCATTCGGCGTCCGCGCAGGTCAGAGGCGGGGCAGGAAGCCGACCCGGTCGCGGACCTCGGCCATGGTCTGGCGGGCCACGGCGCCGGCCCGCTCGGCGCCGATGGCCAGCAGCCGGTCCAGCTCCGCCTCGTCGGCCAGCAGCTTCTCCGTGCGCTCCCGGATGGGCGTGAACGTCTCCACGACGGCCTCCGCCACGTCCTTCTTGAACGTCCCGTAGCCCTGGCCCTCGTAACGCGCGACCAGGTCGGGGATCGGCGTGGCCGTGAGCGCGGACAGGATGCGCAGCAGGTTGGAGATGCCGGGCTTGTCGTCCTCGTCGAACAGGACCTCCGAGCCGGTGTCCGTGACCGCGCGCATGACCTTCTTGCGCAGCGGTCCCGGCTGCTCCAGGACGTCGAGGATGCCGGCCGGGCTGGAGGAGGACTTGGACATCTTGGCCGTCGGGTCCTGGAGGTCGGTGATCTTCTCGACCTCCTTGAGGATGTACGGCTCGGGGAGGGTGAAGGTGTCGCCGAAGCGGTGGTTGAAGCGCTGGCCGAGGTCGCGGGTGAGCTCCAGGTGCTGCTTCTGGTCGGCGCCGACCGGCACGCTGTTGGCCTGATAAAGCAGGATGTCGGCGGCTTGGAGCACCGGGTAGGTGAAGAGCCCGACGCTGGCCGCGTTCTCCCCGAACTTGGCTGACTTGTCCTTGAACTGCGTCATCCTGGCCGCCTCGCCCATGCCCGTCAGGCAGATGAGGATCCAGGCCAGCTCGCTGTGCTCGCGCACGTGCGACTGGACGAACACGGTCGAGCGCTCGGGATCGAGCCCGGCGGCGAACAGCTGCGCGGCGGCCACACGGGTGCGGCGGCGCAGCGCGGCGGGCTCGGTCGGCACCGTGATCGCGTGGAGGTCGACGACGCAGTAGAAGGCGTCATGAGTCTCCTGCAGCGTCACCCATTGGCGGACCGCACCCAGGTAGTTGCCCAGGTGGAAGGAGTCTGCGGTGGGCTGGATGCCGGAGAGGACACGAGGTCTGGCCATAGCAGCCAATTGTGTCAGGAATCCAGCTCGGGCGGCGACTCGACCGCCGGACGGCGCTGCACCCTCACCCTGGCGATACGGCGTCCGTCGAGCTCGATGACGGTCAGCTCGAAGCCGGGCACCTCCACCATCTCCCCGACGGCGGCCACATGGCCGAGCATGGACATCACGAACCCGCCGAGCGTCTCGTACGGACCGTCGGTCAGCCGGATGCCGGTCTGGGCGGCGAAGTCGTTGAGGTTCGTCAGGCCGTCGATCTCCATCTCGCCCGCCGGGAGGACCACGGTGTCGCCCTCGACGTCGTACTCGTCCCTGATGTCGCCGATGAGCTCTTCGACCAGGTCCTCCAGGGTGACGATGCCGGCCGTCCCGCCGTACTCGTCGACCACGATGGCCAGGTGGTGGCCCTCGTCGCGCATCTCCGAGAGCGTGGTGAGCAGGCGCTTGGAGGCCGGTACGAACTTGACCGGCCGGATCGGCACCAGCTCGCTGATCGGCTCGATCCGGCCGGTGAGCACCGGGTCGAGCAGGTCCCTGACGTGCACGAACCCGATGACCTCGTCATACGACTCGCGGTAGACGGGAAACCGCGAGTGCGGCAGCCCCGAGGCCAGCACCGCCGCCTCCGCCAGTGTGGTGTCGGCCTCCATGAACTCCACCTCGGTGCGGGGCAGCATGACCTCGCGGAGCTGTCGCTTGCCGGCGGCGAACACCTCCGCGATCAGCTTGCGCTCGTCGGCGGTCAGGTCGGTGTGCCCGACGACCATGTCGCGCAGTTCCTCGGTGGTGACCTCCTCCCGGTCGGCCTGCGGGTTGCCGCCGAGCAGCTTGACCACGCCGTCGGTCGACTTCGACAGCGCCCAGATGATCGGGCGCGACAGCATGGCGACGCGGTCGAGGAAGGGCGCCACGACCAGCGAGAGCCCCTCGGCCCGCTGCAGGGCCAGGCGTTTGGGCGCCAGCTCGCCGAGCACGAGAGAGACGTACGAGATGGCGAGCGTCACCAGCACCAGCGCGAGTACGGGGGCGACGGCGTGGGGCACGTTCCAGCGTTCGAGCACGGGCACGAACTGCATGCCGAGCCGGTCGGCGCCGAACGCGGCCGACAGCATGGTGGCGACGGTCACCCCGATCTGCACGGCGGACAGGAAGCGGTTGGGGTCCTGGGCGAGCTTGGCGACCCGCTCGCCGCGGCGCCCCTTCTGAGCGAGCTTGCGCACCTGGCTCTCCCGCAGGGAGACCATCGCCATCTCGGCCGCGGCGAAGAAGCCGCCGACGAGGATGAACAGAAGGACCAGCGCGATATTGGCCGCGAGGGTGTCAAACATGGTGGTTGGCAGCGTACTCGGCACGTTTCCCGCGTATGCTGAACACCGAGCCCGACAAAATTAAACATATAGCCACAGGAGCAAACATGAGATTGCTGGTCACCGGAGGCGCCGGATACGTGGGCAGCGTCGTCGCGGCGCAGCTCGTCGAGGCGGGCCACGAGGTGACCGTGCTCGACGACCTGTCGACCGGCCACGAGGACGCCGTGCCCGAGGGGGCGCGATTCGTCCGCGGGTCCATCACCGAGGCCCACGAGGCGTTGGCGGGCGTGGAGGCGGTGCTGCACTTCGCGGCCAAGTCACTGGTCGGCGAGTCGGTGGAGAAGCCCGGCCTCTACTGGTCGCACAACCTCGGCGGCACGCTGGCGCTGCTCGACGCGATGCGGGAGCGGGGCGTGCGCGGGATCGTGTTCTCCTCGACCGCGGCCACGTACGGCGAGCCCGAGCGCTCCCCCATCCTGGAGAGCGACCCGACACGGCCCACCAATCCGTACGGCGCCTCGAAGCTGGCCGTCGACACCGCCCTGACCGCCTACGCGGGCCTGCACGGGCTCGGGGCGGTGAGCCTGCGCTACTTCAACGTGGCCGGCGCGTACGGCCGCTTCCGCGAGCGGCACACCATTGAGACCCATCTCATCCCTAACGTCCTCAAGGTGGCCACCGGCGAGCGCGAGTCGGTCAGCGTGTTCGGCACCGACTACCCGACCGCCGACGGCACGTGCGTGCGCGACTACGTCCATGTGGCCGATCTGGCGGTCGCCCACCTGCTGGCACTGGAGGCGCTCACCCCCGGGGAGCACAAGATCTACAACCTGGGCAGTGGCGCCGGCTTCTCCGTCCAGGAGGTGATCTCGGTCTGCCGCGAGGTCACCGGCCACGACATCCCCGCCGTCGTGGGGCCGCGCCGGGCGGGCGACCCGGCCGTACTGGTCGCCTCGTCCGAGAAGATCCAGCGTGAGCTGGGCTGGAAGGCCGAGCGCCCTTCTCTGCGGGAGATCGTCTCTGACGCTTGGGCAGCGCTTTCCGGGAAATAGGTATAGGAAGTCCCGATATGTGCTGTGATATCGAAATGTGAGGAGCTTTTCACCAAGGGTCACGAAGATAGTCTTCGGCGTCCTCGTTGTGCTGGGTAGCCTCGCGGCGGCGGCGGGGGTGCTGTTCGCCACCTCCCCGCCGAATCCCCCCGCGGAAATCACTATGTGCCCTTAGCCGCACAAAAGGGAAATAGGCCGCAAATCGTACATATAACCAAAAAGACGCGCGCCCGGAAACGGACGCGCGCCTTGTCAGGACGGATCAGATCAGGCCGAGCGAGGCCACCGCGTCGCGCTCCTCGGTGAGCTCCTGGACGCTGGCGTCGATGCGCTCGCGGGAGAAGGCGTCGATCTCCAGACCCTGGATGATCTCGAACCGGCCCCCCGCCGCCCGCACCGGGAACGACGAGATGAGGCCCTCGGGCACGCCGTAGGACCCGTCGGAGACGACGGCGGCCGAAGTCCAGTCGGTGCCGTTGACCCAGTCGTAGACGTGGTCGATCGCGGCGTTGGCCGCGGAGGCGGCGGAGGAGGCGCCGCGGGCCTCGATGATGGCGGCGCCGCGCTTGGCCACCGTCGGGATGAAGGTGTCGCGCAGCCACTCGGACTCCACCTGCTCGGCCGCGATCTTGCCGCCGACCTCGGCGTGGTAGAGGTCCGGGTATTGCGTGGCGGAGTGGTTGCCCCAGATGGTCATGTTCTTGATCTCGGTGACCGGGACCTGGAGCTTCGCGGCGAGCTGGGACAGCGCGCGGTTGTGGTCGAGGCGGGTCATCGCGGTGAAGCGGTCGGCCGGCACGTCGGGCGCGTTCTGCTGGGCGATGAGCGCGTTGGTGTTGGCCGGGTTGCCCACGACCAGGACCTTGATGTCATCGGCCGCGTGCTCGTTGATCGCCTTGCCCTGCGGACCGAAGATGCCGCCGTTGGCGCCGAGCAGGTCGCCACGCTCCATGCCGGCCTTGCGCGGCATGGCGCCGACGAGCAGCGCGACGTTGGTGCCCGCGAACGCGACGTTCGGGTCGTCGGTGATCTCGATGCCGGACAGCAGCGGGAACGCGCAGTCGTCGAGCTCCATGGCGGTGCCCTCGGCTGCCTTCACCGCCTGCGGGATCTCCAGCAGACTGAGCTTGACCGGGACATTCGGGCCGAGCAGCTGCCCCGACGCGATGCGGAACAGCAGTGCGTAGCCGATCTGACCGGCGGCTCCGGTGACGGTCACCTTGACGGGCGTGGCCATGGCCTTCCCCTAACTCGCAGGATGAATCATTGACTTTCGGATGCTACCCGTTCGTCATCCGCAGGAGACCATCGAGGGTGTTTCCTGCTCGGGAGTGAAGTCCACGTTGGCGAAATGCCGAGCCAGCAGGCTCTTGACGACGCCCTTGCGGTAGAGCGAGGCGATGATCCCGTTGGCCGCCTTGCAGGTCTTCGCGTCTCCGTGCTTGATGCCAATGGCGTAGCGCTCGTCGTTGAGCTTGGCGCCGAGGATCTTGAAGCGCTGGTTCTCGCGGCTGGCGAAGCCGGCCAGGATGAGGTCCTCGCCCGGCACCGCGGCGACGTCGCCGCTCCTGAGCAGGTCCATGCACTGCGCGTAGTTGCCCACCGTGACGAGCTCCACCTTCACGCGGGCCTGGACATTGCCGACGGACGGACTGTCGGGGGCGCAGATCTTCTTGCCCTTGAGGTCGTCGATCGAGTCGATCGAGTCGCCGTCGCGGACCAGGAGGTCGTGGTGGGCCACATAGTACGGGCCGGCGAACTCGACGCCGCTCTTGTCGATGGAGTAGGTGGCGATCACCAGGTCCACGGTGCCGCCCTCCAGCGCCTTCTCCCTCTCGAACTTGGGAATCTTGACGAACTCGGTCTGCTTGGCGCCGAGCTGCTCCGCGACGAGCTTGGCCAGCTCGATGTCGAAGCCCTCGAAGCCGCCGCCACGTTCCAGGGAGACGCCGGGGAGGTCGCCCTTCACGCCGATCACGATCTTCTTCGTCTGCGCCACCTTGTCGACGACCGAGGCGAAGGAGTCCGGCGGGGCGGGATGGGGCGAGGGCTGCTCCTCGCCGAGCGCGAGCTGGAGCCAGTTGTTCTGCACGGCCACGATCGAGGCGGCGGCGATCAGCAGGATCGCCACGGTCAGCGCGACCCACCCCGCGCGGCGCCGGCCGCGTGGCGCGGGCGGGCCGGATTCCGGGGTGGCCATGGTCGGCCGCTCGTCCAGGATTCGGGGCGGTGGCGGCGTGGAGCCGGTCGCCCAGGGGATCGGCTCGCCGCCGGTCACGGAGGACTGCTCCGGCGGATGCATGAGCTGCGCCTTCGACGGCGAGCCCGTGCCGAGCGTCCCGGCCGACACCCTGATGAACGGGGTGGTGTCGTCGCTGGCCACCTGTACGCCCCGGGTCAGCACGGCCGTGGAGGCGCCGACCGTCTCGGGCTGGCCGAGCAGCCGCAGCAGGATCTGGTCGGCCGAGGGCCGCTCCTCGGGCGACTTCGACAACGCCGAGCGCACCACGCCGCGCAGCGGCTCGGGCAGCATGGACACGTCGACCTCGTGGTTGAGGATCCGGTTGAGCACCACCGCGATCGAGTTGCCCTCGAACACGGTCTCCCCGGTGGCCGCGAACGCGATCACCGCCCCCCAGGCGAACACGTCGGTATAAGGCCCGACATCGTCCCCGGCGATCTGCTCGGGAGCCATGTACGCGGGCGTCCCGATGGCCCGGCTGGTGATGGTGCCGCTCGAGTCGATGATCCTGGCGATGCCGAAGTCGACCACCCGCGGCCCGTCGGCGGCGATCAGCACGTTGTCGGGCTTGAAGTCGCGGTGCACGATCGAGGCGTGGTGGATCGCGGTCAGCGCGGTCGCCGTGCCGATCGCCAGCCGGTCGAGCGCCGTCCCCCGCAGCGGGCCGTCCTCGTCGACGATGTCCCTGAGGGCGCGCCCGTCGATGTACTCGCTGGCGATGTACGGCGTGTCGCCGTCGAGATCGGCCTCGATCACCCGGGCCGTGCAGAACGACGCCACCCGCTGCGCTGCCTTCAGCTCCCTGGCGAACCGCGACCTGGCGATCGTGTCCCCACTGAACTTGACATGCAGCAGCTTGATCGCCGCCTGCTCCCCCTCATCGGTGACGCCCAGGTAGACGATGCCCTGGCCGCCTTCCCCAACCCGGCCGACCAGCCGGAACGACCCCAGCTGGCCGGGGTCGCCGGCGACCAGCGGCGAGATCTGCGGCATTCATCTTCCCCACGTTCAAACAAAGCCCAACGACGCAAACTTTACGACGCTCAGTAAGCTCTCAGGGAACCGTTAACCGTTCGTGACGTCACGGTTTGTCGCCAGGAGCAGTATGGCCACCCGCCATCACCATGGTGAGGAGAAACGCCGAATTACCCCAGAATAGGGCGAAACTACGAGAAGCACCGAGGAGGCTCGGGATTATGGCCCGTGCGTACGACATCGTGCTGTTCGGGGCGAGCGGCTTCACCGGCGCGCTCACCGCGGCCTACCTCGCCAAGACGGCCGGCCCCGAGGTCCGCTGGGCACTGGCCGGGCGCGACCGGGCCAAGCTGGAACGACTCGGCCTCGACGTCCCGATCCTGATCGCCGACGCCACCGACCCCGCCTCGCTGGCCGCGATCGCCCGCTCGACCCGCGTCGTCGTCACGACCGTCGGCCCCTACCTCCGGTACGGCGAGCCGCTCGTGGCCGCCTGCGCCGAGGCGGGCACTCATTATCTGGACCTGACCGGCGAGGCCGAATTCGTGGACCGGATGTACGTCCGCCACCACCGGCGGGCCACCGCGACGGGCGCCAAGCTGGTGCACGCGTGCGGCTTCGACTCCATCCCCTACGACCTGGGCGTGCTCTTCACGGTCGACCGGCTCCCGGAGCACGTGCCACTCAGGGTCAGCGGGTTCCTCAGGAGCCAGATGCGGGCGTCGGGAGGCACGCTGGCCTCCGGGATGACGATCGTCTCGCGCCCCCTGCAACTCCTGGAGGCGGGAGCCCGGCGACGCGCGGCCGAGCCGCTGCCGCCCGACCGCCGGGTCAGCTCACTACCCGGCGGCCTGCGCTATGTCGGCGGATGGGCGCTGCCGATGCCGAGCCTGGACCCGCTGATCGTCGGCCGCTCGGCCCGCCTGCTCGACCGCTACGGACCCGACTTCACCTACCGCCAGTACTACGCCGTCAAGACCCTGCCCGCCGCCCTCGCCGTGGCGGCGGGAGCGGGCACGATGGCGGCGCTCGCGCAGATCCCCCCGGTACGCGACTGGATGGCGAGCCGCGTCAAGCCGGGCGACGGGCCCACCCCCGAGCAGCGGGCCCGCAACTGGTTCAAGGTCACCATCCTCGGCGAGGGCGGCGGCCGGCGGGTCGTCACCGAGGTCGCGGGCGGCGACCCCGGTTACGACGAGACGGCCAAGATGCTCGGCGAGTCGGCGCTCTGCCTGGCCTTCGACGACGTGCCGGAGATCGCCGGCCAGGTCACCACCGCCTCCGCGATGGGCCGCCCGCTGATCGAGCGCCTGCGCCGGGCCGGCATCACGTTCAGTACGCGAGAGCCCGTGCAGTGAAGGACGTCCGCAGGAACGGATTCTTGAACTTGGGGAAGGCCACGGTCAACGGGTCGCCGTCTGAGGTGTACCGCATGTCCGGGTTGTTCTTCAGCCAGTCGAGCCAGGCCACCGAGCAGAACTGCTTGCAGTCACCCTTCTTGTCCATCGCCCTGATGCGCGGGATGCCCAGCGGGTCGAAGGACTTGCTGAACGGCGCGGGCGCGGGCGTGTAACCGGCCAGGAAGACTCCCTTGTGGTCATAGGTGACGTCGCCGAGCTTGCCGTGCATGGCCCACTTCTTGTTGTGCGGCTGGTTGCCGTACGGCAGGGCGATGGTCACCGGCTTGACGAAGGCCAGGGAGCTGACCATCGTCTGGATGGTCGCGATCTGCTCCTCGACCTCCTTCTCCGACCGGCCCCGCAGGTTGATGTGGTCGCGGGTGTGGTTGCCGATGTCGAACCCGTTGTCCTTGAGCCAGAGCAGCATCTGGGCCTGCTCGTCGCGCACGGTCTTGCCGAACATGTCGCGCGTGACGTACATCGTGGCCACCGGCCGGAACCCAGGATTCTTCGCCGCCACGTCACGCAGGATGCCGATGGCGGTGTCCGGCGCCAGGTTGCCCATCTCGTCCAGCGTGAGCTGTGAGGGCGAGGAGTCGTCGAAGGTCAGCACGACCGCGTGCTTGCCCGCCGGGATGTCGATCTTGCCGGTGACGTACTCGGCGGCGGTGATCGGTACGTACCCGTCCTTGACCAGCCGTTCGAGGTCTCCCCTGAACTGCTCGGGAGTCCGGTCGTCGGTGGTCGCCGGATTCTTGATCACCCGGTGGAACATCAGCACCGGGATCTGCCCCAGCTCGTTGGCCTTCACCTTGGCGGCCAGCGCCAGCTGAGCGGCCTTGGCCTGCTTCAGCTTGGCCGCCGTGTTGGCCGCGGTGTTCACCGGCTTGGCGGCCGGTTCCGAGCCACAGCCGCACACGACCGCCGTGACCGCGATCAGCCCCACCCCACTCAAAAGACGCAAGCGCATCCGAACCCCCTGGGCCACCTATGACTCTTACCAGGGACTCTTACCCATCTGATCAACTCCGTCACGCTCTGTGAGGGCCAAGAGATGTTCTAGAGACACGGAAAGGGCCGCCCGAAGGCGGCCCCGCGTCGACCGGGTCGGTGGAGGTGGATCACCGGGCCAAAAGGGACATGATCATTCCCTTGAGCTCGTCGTTCGCCAAGATCAGCGAGGTGAGGACGAGCACGAATCCGAACGCCCCGAGCGTGATGACGTCCGTCCTCTTGCTGCGTACGGCGAGCCCGCCGTACCCGGCGAAACGGAGCGCGGCGGCCACCATGACGGCGGCGCCCAACGCGAACCCGCCCCACCGCGGGTCCACGAGGAAAATCAGCGCAACGCCGACGACCGCACCCGCCAGAACCAGCGGGTACGGCCCCCAACTCTCTCCAGAACGACTCAACGTGCCTGCTTATGGTCGCATTCGCTGCGGACCTCCGTTGGCATCGTGCCCCGCTCTCTCCGGTCCAGGCTCATCTCTCCTCGATCGGCTTCCACTTCTGGTCACGCTCACCGATGTACTCACTGTCGGGGCGGATCAGTCTGTTGTCGGCATGCTGCTCGATCACGTGCGCCGTCCATCCGGACATGCGGCTGATCGAGAAGACCGGTGTGAACAGGTCCGTCGGAATGCCGAGATAGTGATAGACCGATGCCGCGTAGAAGTCGACATTGGGATAGAGGCCCTTCATCTCGAAGACGACCTCCTCCATCTCCTTGGACATCCGATAATAGGTGTCGTCGCCGGTGGATTCGGCGAGTTCCTGCGACATCCTGCGCAGGTGCGTGGCCCGCGGGTCCTCGGTCTTGTAGACGCGGTGGCCGAAGCCCATGATCTTCTCGCCGGCGGCCAGCTTCTCGCGTACGGCCTGCGCCACCCCGGTGGGCGAGATCGATTCGAGGGTCTTCATGACCTGCTCGTTCGCGCCGCCGTGCAGGGGGCCCTTGAGCGTCCCGATGGCGGCGACGATGGCCGAGTGCATGTCCGACAGGGTCGCGGCGCAGACGCGGGCGGCGAACGTCGAGGCGTTCATGGTGTGGTCGGCGTGCAGCACCAGGCAGGCGTCGAAGAGCTCGACCTCGCGCTGGGCCGGAACACGTCCGGTGACCTGCAGCAGGAAGTTCGCCGCGATGCTCATCGCCGGGTCGGGCTCCGGGACCTCGGCGCCGTTGCGGGCGGCGTGGTAGCGGGCGACCAGCAGGGGCTGCTGCGCGGTCAGGCGGGCGGCCTTGCGCAGGTTCGCGTCGGGGGCGATCGAGTCCTTGTCCGGATCGTCCGCACCGGAGAGGGAGACGAGGGAGCGCAGGGCCTCCATCGGTTTCTGCTTCTCGGCGATCTCCGGGATGTTCGCGGAGACGAGCGCGCCGAGCTCGCGGCCCCGCACCAGCTCCTCGCCGTACCTGTCCAACTCGTCCCGATTGGGAAGCTTGCCGCACTGCAGCAGGTGAGCGGTCTCTTCGAACGTCGCGCGGCCGGCCAGATCGTGGATGTCGTATCCGCGATAGAAGAGACGACCGGCCTTCCCGTCAATGTCGCTGAGCGCTGTCGACGCGGCTACGACATCGGCCAGGCCTTTCGTGGGCTTGTCCGCCATGAGTGTTTCCTCCGCTTATCTCCGCCCGAAGTCTACCCGTGAGCAGGCAAAACCGGCCGCGAAGGTCCAGACCAATTTCATGCTGGATTCTCCTTATGGCAAAGGCGATTCCGCATCCCCTCGTTTGGGTAAGCCGGAGCTGTAGTAATAGTTACGGCGGGCTACCTGGGGAGGAACTGCCGTGGAGGGGCCGTTCATACGCATCGAGGACACCGGCGAGGTGGTCCCGTTGCGCCCCGAGATCACGACGGTGGGGAGGGGCCGGGGCGCGGACATCCGGCTGACCGACCCGAGTGTGTCTCGACTCCATGCCGAGTTCGTCAGGCGAGGACCCTACCTGTACGTCGTTGATCTGGGCCTGTCCCGCAACGGCACACGGGTGAACGGCAGGCCGATCGCCCGGAGGGTGCTTGACGACGGCGACGTCGTCTCCTTCGGCGCGGCGCGCGGTCGCATCGGCGGAGTCCCCCGTGAGGACTTCACCCCCGAGGTCGAACTGCGCAGGGCCGCTGCGCCCGAGCTGACCAGGCGCGAGGTCGATGTGCTGACCTCGCTCTGCAGGCCGGCGCTGTCGGATGAGGCGTTCGTCGCCCCGGCGACCGCACGTGAGATCGCCGACGACCTGGTCGTGACCGAAGCCGCGGTCAAGCAACACCTGCTGCGGCTGTACCAGAAGTTCCGGATTCCCGAGGGCACCAACCGGCGCACGCGGCTGGCCAACGAGGTCGTCGCGCTGGGCCTGGTGCGCCCGACTCCTGTGGTGCCACCACAGCGGTCGGGGACGTCGGCCGAGCAACAGCAGCCGACGGCGGCCGGACGCAGGGCTTCATAGGTGCAGACCCCGCTACCTGTGGTGGGTCGCTGAGCGCGGCCCACTAGAGGAAACGGATCGCGACCGGCGCCACGGCGAGGGGTTCCGGCAGCACGAGCGGACCGGAGCCCGGCGTCACCGTGCCCAGGACGCGCGCCCCTGAGGCGCCCGTGCAACTGGGCACGGTAGACGGCAGACCGTGCGCGGTGAGCCAGCCGAACAACGAGAAGGCGATCGCCTCCTTCGCGTCGGCGGGCACGCCGAGTTCGTCGCTGGTCACGAGTCGCGTGTCCGGCACGCGTGCGCGCAGCATGCCCATGAGTGTGGGATTGCGCACACCGCCGCCGGAGACGATCACGGTGTCGAGCCCGTGCCGCCGGATCTCGGCCGCCACGGTCTCCGCGGTGAGCGCGGTCAGTGTGGCGACGAGGTCGGCCCGCGGGAGGTCCGCTTTGACGTACCCCGGTGTGAAGAGCTCTTTACCGGTGGATTTCGGCGGCTCCTTCGCGTAGTACGGCTCGGCCAGCAGCCGCGCCAGCAGCGCCGCGTCGACCGTTCCGGCCGCGCCGAGCACCCCGTCCTTGTCGTACGGGGGCGCGGCGGCGTCGATGAGCGCGCACGCGGGGCCGGTGTCGTAGGCGATGGCCGGCTCCCGCACGGTCAGGTTGGCGATCCCGCCCAGGTTCAACGCCCCGGTACGCCCCGGCAGCCCGGCCATGAGCAGCAGGTCGAGGTAGGAGACGAGCGGCGCCCCCTGCCCGCCGGCGGCCACGTCGCGCACCCGCACGTCCGACACCACGGGCAGCCCGGTGCGCTCGGCGATCCAGGCCGGCTGGCCCAGTTGCAGGGTGCCGAGCACCCGGCCGCCCTCCACCCAGTGGAAGAGCGTCTGCCCGTGGGAGCAGATCAGCTCGGCCGCCGGCCCCTCGGCCGCCGCCTCGGCGAACGCCTGGCCGATGAGCGTGTCCAGGGCGCAGACCTCGCCCAGGTCGATCCTGTTGGGCGGCAGCGCGGCCACGATACGGGCTCTCAGGCCTGGCTCGTACGGCCGCTCGCCGGCGTGGATCAGCGTGCCGGTCAGCACACCGCCGTCGAGCGACCAGTCCACGACCGCACTGTCTATCCCGTCGTGGGACGTACCTGAGATGAGGCCGAGAACCCGCATCGCACTCCGTTCATCCGCTCCCGAAGGGGTCTCCCCCGAAAGGACACCAACCACCACGGACCGTCACAGGGATCGAGACGGTCGCGTGACGAACCACCGGGGAACCCGCTACAGCACCCGGAACCCGTTGCTCGGCTTGCTGGTCCGGTTGGCCCGGTCCACGGCGACCACGTAGTAGTGATCTCCGCGCTTGCCCTCCGGGTCCACCCAGCGCACCTGCCGGTCGCCCGGCAGCACCGCGACCAGGTTCCGGGCGTCGGCGAACGCGCTGGACGCGGCCTTGCCGGGGAAGCGGAAGATGGCGAACTGGAAGGGCTCGTGCCGATCCGTCGCGACCGCGCGTACCTCCACCCCGCCGTGTTTCCGCAGCGCGTACGCCAGCACCGGCCGGTGCGGCGCCTCGCCACCCGCCAGCCTGGTCAGCACCGGGGCCAGGGCGGGCCGGGTGTAGTGGTCGTTCACGGCCGTGCTGATCGAGCCGATCCGGTCGGCCCGCAGGTCGTTGGCGTTGTACCAGATGTCACCACTGACCGGGGGATTGTCCCGGTTGAGGGTGAGGTGCTTGGACAGCTCGGCCGGGTTCTGCCATTCGGGCGCGGTCTGGGCGGGGTCGCCCGCCTTGTAGGCGGCCTGGCCGATCCAGAGCAGGGTGCCGGTGCCGTTCGCCACGTCGGACCACCACGGGACGAGCTTGGCGTAGTCGGCCGGGGGCTGGCCGATGTACCAGTAGAGCTGGGGGGCGATGTAGTCGAGCCAGCCCTTCTTCACCCAGCCCCGGGTGTCGGCGTGCAGGCTGTCGTACGACTGGCCGCCGCTGGTCTCGGAGCCGAGCGGGTCGCTGGCCTTGTTGCGCCAGATGCCCGACGGGCTGATGCCCCAGGCGATCTCCGGCTTGACCGCGCGCACGCGCTGCTGCATCTCCGAGACCATGAGGTCGACGTTGTTGCGCCGCCAGGTGGCCAGGTCCGGGAAGCCGGCTCCGTACTGGGCGAAGGCGGCGCTGTCGTCGAAGGCCGTGGTGTTCGTCGGGTAGAAGTAGTCGTCGAAGTGCAGGCCGTCGATGTCGTACCGGGTGACCGCGTCCATGATCGCGTCCTGGCAGAACTTCCGCACCTCGGGCATGCCGGGGTTGTAGTAGAGCTTGCCGCCGAACGGCAGGATCCAGTCGGGGTGCTTGCGTCCCGGGTGGTCGGGGTGCAGCTTGGCCGGGTCGGCCTGCATCGAGACCCGGTACGGGTTGAACCAGGCGTGGAAGGCCAGCCCGCGCTTGTGCGTCTCCTCGACGATGAAGCCCAGCGGGTCGTAGCCGGGGTCCTGCCCCTGGGTGCCGGTCAGCCATTGCGACCACGGTTCGAACGGCGACGGCCAGAACGCGTCGGCGGTCGGCCTGATCTGCACGAAGACGGAGTTCAGCTTGCGCTGTACGGCCAGGTCCAGCCAGGCGAGGTATTCGGCCTTCTGCTGCTCGACGGTCAGCCCGGTCTTGGACGGCCAGTTGATGTTGACCACGGAGGCGATCCACATGCCGCGCATCTGACGCAACGGCGGGACGTAGTCTGCGGCGAAGGCGGGAAGCGGTACGACGGAGGCGGCAGCGGCGAGGGCGAGGCCCTTCAGTAACGTCCTTCGGCTGGGCATGGGGGGTTTGGCCTCTCGGAAGTGGTTGTGTCGAGGGCGACGATGACAGAAAATTACCTTCAATTCAACAATCGTGAAGGAAAATGCCGCATGTCCCCTGACCTGTACCGACTAGCGATGACAGTGCTCCAGCCAGGCTATGAAGGCACGTCGGCTCCCGACTGGTTGCTCAGGGCGCTCGGCGAAGGACTCGGCGGCCTGGTGCTGTTCGCCCGCAACAACCCCGGGCAGCAGCTCGTCCAGCGGTTTCGCGCCGAGAACCCGGGCGCCGTCGTCGCGATCGACGAGGAGGGCGGGGCGGTCACCCGTCTGGAGGTCACCTCCGGCAGTTCCTTCCCGGGCAACCGGGCGCTCGGCGTGGTGGACGACGTGGCCCTGACGGAGCGCGTGGGCCGCCAGATCGGCCGGATGCTCGCCGAAGCGGACATCACGCTCAACTACGCGCCGTCCGCCGACGTCAACGCCAACCCCGCCAACCCGGTGATCGGCGTCCGCTCGTTCGGCCCGACCGCCGACCTGGTCTCGCGCCACACCGTGGCCTACGTCAACGGGGTACAGGGTGCCGGGGTCGCCGCCTGCGCCAAGCACTTCCCCGGCCACGGTGACACGGTCACGGACTCGCACCTGGCGCTGCCGACCGTACACGCCTCGCGCGAACTGATCGACGAGCGCGACCTGCCGCCGTTCAGAGCCGCGATCGCGGCCGGCGTGCGCTCGGTCATGTCGGGTCACCTGCTGGTGCCCGCCCTCGACCCGGCGATGCCCGCGACGCTCAGCCGTACCGTCATGACCGAGCTCCTCAGGGGCGAGCTCGGCTTCGACGGGATGCTGGTCACCGACGCGATCGAGATGCGGGCGGTGGCCGCGATGTTCGACCCAGGGGAGATCGCGGTCCGCGCGCTCGGCGCGGGCGTCGACGCCATCTGCGTGGGCCTGTCGACCGAGCGCAGCCTGCACGACATCCGCGACGCCATCGTGACCGCCGTCCAGTCGGGCGTCCTCCCGGAGGAGCGCCTGGCTGAGGCCGCCGCCCGGGTCCTCGCCCTGTCCGACTGGTACGCCCGGCAGTCGGCCCTGCGCGACAAGGCCCGCGCCGACGTCGACGAGGGTGCGGGCCTGGAGGCCGCCAGGGCCGCGCTGACCGTGACGGGGTCGGCCACCTTGACCCGGCCGCCGCTGGTCGTGGAGGTCAACACGCGCTTCAACAAGGCGGTGGACCCCTCGACGCCGACCGGCATCACGGCGGCGCTCAGCACGCTGCTGCCGGGCACCACGCGGGTTCAGATGGAGCCGGAGGGCGAGCTGCCGCCGTTCGACGAGCGGCCGGTCGTCCTCGTGGTGCACGACGCCGCCCGTTATCCGTGGGTACGGGAGACGGTGGCGCGGGCCGTACAGGTGCGGCCGGAGGTGATCGTCGTGGACACCGGCATCCCCGGCCCGCCCGAGGGCGCCGCGCACCTGGTCACGCACGGCATCTCGCGCGTCTCGGCGCAGGCGGCGGCCGAATGGCTGACCCGGTGACCGGGCGCCTCCGTCTATCGAAGGGCTGGCCATTGGCGTCGTGGCTGTTGATGTCCTGGCTGCTGACGGGCCGACTGTTGACGGCCGGGCTGTTGACGGCATGGGCGGGCTGGCTGTCGACGAGCTGGGCGGGCGGATGAACGAGCCGGCCAACCCCGTGGCCGCCGTCCGTGCGGTGCTGCCGTCGCTGACGCCGGCCGCGCAGGCCATCGCGCGCATCATTCTCGCCGACCCCGGCGTGGTCGTCCGGAGCACGATCACCGAGTTCAGCGGGGTGTCCGGGACGAGCGAGGCGACGATCGTACGCACTGCCAGGGCACTCGGCTTCGCCGGTTACTCACAGATGCGCTTCGCCCTGGCCGCCGCCGTGGCCAAGGAGCCCGAGCGGCTGGTGCCCGGCGACCTCGGCCCCGACGACCCGCTCACCGACGTCATCGCCAAGGTGGCGCGAGCCGAGTCGGAGGCGC
The DNA here is from genome assembly GCF_040648335.1 of Nonomuraea sp. NPDC049158. Taxonomy (NCBI): domain Bacteria; kingdom Bacillati; phylum Actinomycetota; class Actinomycetes; order Streptosporangiales; family Streptosporangiaceae; genus Nonomuraea; species Nonomuraea sp. NPDC049158. The sequence goes on along the minus strand of NZ_JBEZDM010000005.1, from coordinate 184,614 downwards.
TGGCCGACACGGCGGCGCAACTCGACCCCGAGCCGCTCGGAGAGGTCGTCACGGCCATCGCCGGGGCCCGGCGGGTGGACGTGTACGGCGTGGCGGCCTCCGGGCTCGTGGCGGCCGACATGTCCCAGAAGCTGCTGCGGATCGGTCTGTCCAGCCACCCGTTCAGCGACGCCCACCTGGCGCTGACCAGCGCGGCCCTGCTCCGGGCGGGAGACGTGGTGGTGGCGATCAGTTGCGGCGGCGAGACACCGGACGTACTGGACCCGGCCCGCACGGCCGCGGAGGCCGGGGCGCTGGTGGTCGCGATCACCAACAATCCGCGGTCGTCACTGGCCGGGCTGGCCGACTACACGCTGGTGTCGGCGGGGCGGGAGACCGCGTTCCGCCCCGGGGCGCTGGCCAGCCGGATCAGCCAGCTCCTGATCGTCGACTGCATCTTCGTCGGGCTGGCGCAGCGCACGTACGACACGGCCGATGCGGCGATCCGCGCCACGAGGGAGGCCACGGACCGCTACCGGCGCCGGTAGTGACACTGGCCCCCGGGGGTCCGTCACACGACCGTCTCGATCCTTGTGACGGTCCGTGACGGCTGGGGCCCTATGGTGGGCTACCCCCTTCGGCGGAACCGAAGATGACGGTCCGTCGTGGCTGAGGCCCCAGGAAGAGACGCCCCAGCGGGAGAGCGGAAAATAGCGGTCCGTCGTGGCTGAGGTCTCCAGGGAGGGACACCCACTCCCGGAGGAGCGGAAGAACGGATACCCGGCGAAGGTTCGTGGACACCCCAATAGCTTCTCCAAGCGGTCTAGCTGGGACAACGGGCGATCGTGCTATCGTCATCACCCACAGTGATCATGGTTGGTGAGCAGGCTCGACCGGGTGCTGTGAGGCACACGGTGGGCGGACCCAGGCGGGCACGGTGAGCATGGTGGGCACGGTTCGAGAGGCCACGTTCGAGGTGCTCCGGCGGTTCGGGCTGACCACGATCTTCTGTAATCCGGGCTCGACCGAGGTCGCGCTGCTGACCGGGCTGCCCGACGACCTGCGGTTCGTGCTGGCCCTGCATGAGGGGTCGGTGGTCGGCATGGCCACCGGGTGGGCGATCGGGCACGGGGCGCCGGCGCTGGCCGTACTGCACACAGCGGCGGGTCTGGGCAACGCGGTCGGCGCGATCGCCACCGCGCGGGCCAACCGGGTGCCGTTGGTGATCCTGGTCGGGCAGCAGGATCGTCGCCATCTGGCGTTGGAGCCGTTCCTGGCCGGGCGGCTGGCGGGGCTGGCCGGGGACTATCCGGTGTGGGTCGACCAACCGGTACGGGCGCAGGACGTACCGGGGGCCGTGGCGCGGGCCTTCCACGAGGCGGTCACGTTCCGAGGGCCCGCGCTGGTGGTGGTGCCGTTGGACGACTGGGCGGCGCCGTTCGAGGACGAGACGATCGCGGCGCCGACGCGACTGCTACGGCCGGCCGCCGTATCGGACGAGTCGCTGGCGCCCCTGGCCGCCCTGCTGTCCGAGGCCCACTCCCCGGCGATCGTCGCGGGCGCCGGTGTGGGCGCGAGCGCGGACATGGATGTTGTCACTTCGGGACCGTCCGGTGAAAGCGTTGCCTTCGCGGGCTCTGGCGTTCGGGAGGTGGGCTGGACGGCGGTGGTGGCGCTTGCTGAGCGGCTGGGGTGTCCGGTTTGGCAGGAGTCGTTCGGTGCCATGGCGGGCTTTCCGCAGGATCATCCCCAGTACGCCGGGGTGCTGCCTGCCGATCGCGCTCGGCTGCGCGCCGCGCTCGCCGCGTACGACGTGGTGCTCGCCGTAGGGGCCCCGGTTTTTCGTCAGTACCCGTTCGACAGCGGTCCGCTGGTCGAGGCCGGTACCACTGTCGCGCTCGTCACCGACGACCCGGCCGAGGCGCACCGCAGTCCGGCCGATCTGGCCTATCTCGCCGCCCCGGCCGCCGTCTGTGAGCGGCTGGCCGTACTCGTGCCTGCCAGGCCCGCCCCGCGACGGCCCGTGCCCGACGGACCCGAGCTGTCCCCGGAAGGGGAGGTGCTGCGAGCCGCGCATGTCCTGCACGGGCTGCCCCGGGAGGGAGAGGTGTTGAGGGCCGCGTACGTCCTGCACCAGCTCGCCAAGCGGTTGCCCGCCAATGCGGTGCTTGTCGAGGAGACGCCGTCGTCGCGCCCTGACCTGCACCGGCTGGTTCCGGCCCGCAACCCGCTCGGCTTCGTGTCGGCCGCCATGGGCGGGCTGGGGTTCGGGGTGCCCGCGGCGGTCGGCCTGCGCATGTCGCTGCCCGACCGGCCGGTGGTCGCGGTGGTGGGCGACGGGTCGGCGCTGTACGGGGTGCACGCGCTGTGGAGCGCGGCTCACTACCGGGTGGGCGCGCTGTTCGTGGTGCTCGCCAACGGCCGGTACGCGATCATGGACCGGCTGGCCGACAAGGCGGGCGGCAAGGCGCCGTGGCCCGCGTTCACCGAGGTCAGCATGGGCGGGATGGCCCGGTCGCTGGGCTGCGCGGCCAGGCGGGTGAACACGGCGGAGGAGCTCGCGGCGGTGCTCGACGAGGTGATGCCCACCCTTGTCGACCGCGAGGAGCCCCTGCTGCTTGAGGTGACCGTCGCCGTGGACCCCGACTTCCAGCCCTAGCGAGAAGGTGGGAGGGGTCAGGCCGCGTTCAGCTGACCAGCGGTGACATCCGGCGCGTTCAGCTGGCTTGCGACCAGACCTGGCGTGTTCGCCCGGCCTGCCCGTCCAGGTCAGGCGCGTTCGGCTGCCTCGACCACGTTGGAGAGCAGGAGGGCGCGGGTCATCGGGCCGACGCCGCCGGGGTTGGGGGTCAGGAAGCCCGCCACCTCCGCCACCTCGGCGGCCACGTCACCGGCGATCTTGCCGTCCACCCGCGAGACGCCCACGTCGAGCACGGCCGCGCCCGGCTTGACCATGGCCGGAGTGATGAGGCCGGGCACTCCGGCGGCGGCCACCACGATGTCGGCGTGGCGGACGTGCGCGGCCAGGTCGCGGGTGCCGGTGTGGCAGAGGGTCACCGTGGCGTTCTCGCTGCGCCGGGTCAGCAGCAGGCCGAGCGAGCGGCCCACCGTGATCCCGCGCCCGACCACGGCCACCTCGGCGCCCTTGATCGGCACGCCGTACTCCTGAAGGAGCAGCACGATGCCGTGCGGCGTGCAGGGCAGCGGCGCGTCGACCATGTGGACCAGGCGGCCCAGGTTGACCGGGTGCAGGCCGTCGGCGTCCTTGGCCGGGTCCATGCGCTCCAGCAGCGCCATCGTGTCGAGGTGGCGGGGCAGCGGGAGCTGGACGATGTAGCCGGTGCACTCCGGCGAGGCGTTGAGCTCGTCGATGGCCGCCTCGACCTCGGCCTGGGTGGCGTCCGCCGGGAGGTCCACGCGGATGGAGGCGATGCCGACCTCGGCGCAGTCGCGGTGCTTGCCCGCCACATAGATCTGGCTGCCGGGATCGTCGCCGACCAGCACGGTGCCGAGACCGGGGGTGATGCCACGCTCCCTGAGCGCGGTCACCCGCGTCGTGAGGTCGGCCTTGATCCTGGCCGCGGTCGCCTTGCCGTCGAGTTTCACTGCGCTCATGTCTCGCAATCCTTCCATCAACTACCACCAGCTGAAGCCGGTGGCCTGCTCTCGCGGTCCCGTCTGGGATTTCGAAAGGAGGGGTGGCGCTTCCGCCCGGCCCCGAAGGAACGGGTCTGCGTCGCCACCATTCAGATGAGTTCGCAGAGGCGGTGATGACATCGTTGTCATGGATCTTAGAACAGCATAAAGTGACGAAGCCGCCCATATCTCCTTTAAGGAGTCGTCTTGCCTGCTCACTTGCTGTCCGCAGAGTCGACCGACCTGTTCGTCGGCACTGCCGAGCGGCCGTACCAGGTGCTCAAGGTCACGCTGGAGCCGAGCGGGCAGGAGACGCCGCTCGACGTTCGCGGTCCCGGGGTGTCCTGCGCGGCGCCGGTGAGTGTGCCGGCGGGGGTGGGCCCGGTCACCGTCGAGGTGCCGCTGGAGGTCAGCGTGCCGTACGGGAGCGTGGTGCCCTGCACCGTCACCTTCGGCGAGGCGTCGCTCGACGTCGAGGTGACGGCCGAGGAGCCGGGCTGGACGATGTACATGGTGTCGCACTTCCACTATGACCCGGTCTGGTGGAACACGCAGGCCGCCTACACCAGCCCCTGGGAGCTGCTCTCGGTCGACGCAACGACCCGGCCGCTGTGGGAGCACAACGCGTTCGCGCTGGTCGAGGCGCATATCGAGCTGGCGTTGCGCGATCCCGACTACCGGTTCGTGCTGGCCGAGGTCGACTATCTCAAGCCGTTCTTCGACACCCACCCCGAGCGCCGGGCCGACCTGCGCGCGCTGCTCGACGAGGGCCGGGTGGAGCTCCTCGGCGGGACGTACAACGAGCCGAACACCAACCTGACCGGCGCCGAGAGCACCATCCGCAACATCGTGTACGGCATCGGCTACCAGCGCGACATCCTCGGCGGCGATCCGCGTACCGCCTGGCAGCTCGACGTGTTCGGGCACGACCCGCAGTTCCCCGGCTACCTGGCGGCGGCCGGGCTGACCGGCAGCGCGTGGGCCCGGGGGCCGTTCCACCAGTGGGGGCCGATCAGCAAGAACTTCAGGGAGGCCAAGAACGACGCCTCCCTGATGCAGTTCCCGAGCGAGTTCGAGTGGATCTCGCCGTCGGGGCAGGGCGTGCTGACGCACTACATGCCCGCCCACTACTCGGCGGGCTGGTGGATGGACTCCTCGCCGTCGCTGGAGGAGGCGACGCGGGCGACGTACGAGCTCTACCGCTCGCTGAAGCCGGTGGCCGCGACCCGGAACATCCTGCTGCCCGTCGGCACCGACTACACCCCGCCGAACAAGTGGGTCACCGACATCCACCGGACCTGGGCGGCCCGTTACGTCTGGCCCCGGTTCGTCTGCGGCACGCCGCGGGACTTCCTCGACGCGGTGCGCGGGGAAATATCCGCATTTAGCCCGCAGACCCGGGATATGAACCCCATCTACACCGGCAAAGACGTCTCGTACATCGACACCAAGCAGGCCCAGCGCGCGGCCGAGGTGGCGGCGCTCGACGCCGAGCGGCTGTCGGCGTTCGCGTCGCTGCTGGGGCTGGGCGGCTACCCGCACACCGCGCTGGACAAGGTGTGGCGGCAGCTGGCGTACGGCGCGCACCACGACGGGATCACCGGCTCCGAGTCGGACCAGGTCTACATCGACCTGCTGACGGGCTGGCGCGAGGCGCACGACCTGGCCGCCGACGCCCGCGACCGCGCGCTGGACGCGCTGCTCGGCCAGATCTCGCTCGACGGCCGCAGCGTCGTGGTCACCAACACGCTGCCGTTCGCGCGTGACGGCCTGGTTCGGGTACGGCTCGCGCCCGGTGAGCGGGTGGAAGGCGAGATCCCGGCGATCGAGGAGGACGGCACGCTGGTCTTCCTGGCCAAGGACGTGCCCTCGATGGGCTGGCGGACGTACCGGATCGTCGAGGGGCCGGCCGACACCTGGCGGCCGCTGCCCGGGGCCGCCATCTCGAACGACCGGTGGCGCGTCGTCGCCGATCCGGCGCGCGGCGGCGGCCTGGAGTCGGTGTTCGACCGCGCCTCGGGCCGCGAGCTGCTGTCGGGGCTCGGGAACGAGTTGCGGCTGTACGACGAGTACCCCACGCACCCCGACATGGGCGAGGGTCCGTGGCACCTGCTGCCGACCGGTCACGCCACCGGCTCCGGCGAGGCCGCCGCGCTGGCCGTACACGCCTCGCAGAGTCCCCTCGGGCAGCGCCTGACCATCACCGGCCAGGTGGGCGAGGTGTCCTACGAGCAGATCGTCACGCTGTGGATGGGTTCGGACCGGGTCGAGTTCACCACCCGCGTGCTCGACTACACCGGCGCCGACCGGCTGCTCCGGGTCCGCTTCCCGGCGCAGGTGGCGGGCGCGCTGCCGGTCTCCGACGTCGCGGGCGCCGTGGTGGGGCGCGGGTTCGCGCAGCCCGAGGTCGACACCGCCGAGCACCCGTGGACGCTGGACAACCCGGCCAACACCTGGTTCGGACTGTCCGCCACGGCCAGGGTGGACCTGGGCGAGGCGGGCGCGCGGGCGCTGGGGGTCGCCGAGGTGGTGGTGCCCACTCTGGAGGACGCGCCCGGGGCCCGTTCGCTGGTGGTGGCGCTGGCCCGCGCGGGCGTGACCGCCACGACCTCGTCCGCCTCCGGGTCCCGGTACGGCTGGCTGGACGTCGACTCGAACCTGCCGGACGTACGCATCATCCTGGGCGGCCCGGACACCAACCCGCTGGCCGCCGAGCTCCTCTCCCGCAGCGACCCGGCCTTCCTCGACACGCTCAAGTCGGGAGCGCCGCTGGTCTGGGTACCCGCCGAACGGCCGCTGGCCGAGGTGTGGCAGCCCAGCGCCGACCTGCGTGACGTACGCGCGCTGCCCGCGCTCATCGTCGCCGGGCCGGTGGAGGCGCTGGTCGCCGATCTCGCGGACGCCGTGATCTCCGCCGTGTGCCCGGTGGGCGAGGAGGTGCTGGAGTCCCGGACGGTCGCGCTGCTCACGTACGGGTTGCCGGGGTTCGCGGTGGATTCCGGTGGGGCGTTGCATCTGTCGCTCATGCGGTCCTGTACCGGGTGGCCGTCGGGGGTCTGGCTGGATCCGCCTCGGCGTACCGGGCCTGATGGGGCGGGGTTCCAGGTGCAGCACTGGACGCACGAGTTCTCGTACGCGCTGGCCGGCGGGGACGGCGACTGGCGGGCGTTGCGGCTGCCGGCGGCGGGACAGGAGTTCATCACGCCGATGCTGGCGCGGGAGGTCGCACCGGCCGGTGACGGCACGTTGCCCCAGGTGCACTCGCTCCTGCGGCTGGAGCCCGCCCGGGACGTCCTGCTCGGCACCATCAAGGCCACCGGCAACCCGCACGCCCACGGCCAGGCTCCTGCCCCCGGCCTGTCCCCTGCCGACGGTCTCTCCCCCACCGATGGCCAGTCCGCCACCGGCGGACTGGCGTCCGCCGACGGCGTCACGATTCGGCTCGTGGAGTCGACCGGGCTCGGTTCGCGGGCCGCGATCGAGTCGCCGGCTCTGGACCTCGACGGGCTCATCCGCGCCGACCTGCTGGAACGGCCCGGCGACCCGGTGACCACACTCGACCTGGCCGGGGCCGAGGTCGCCACCTACCTCGCCCCCGCCCCGCCGCGGCCCCCGCGCCCCGACCTGGGCGCCACGGCCGAACAGGCCCAGCCCGTCTACAGCCGCTACTGGCTGCACAACAAGGGGCCCGCGCCACTCGGCTATCTCCCGGTGTCGATCGCCGTCACGCCCGGTCTCGTCACACCCGTCGCGGCCTCACAGGGGCCCATCGAGGTGTCGGTCGTGGTGTCGTCCCATCTCGTCGACGCGCCGCACGAAGGCGTGGTGGATCTCCGCGTCCCGGACGGCTGGAGCGCCACGCCCGCCCAGCGCGCCTTCCGCCTCGAACCCGGCGGTCATCTCCGCTTCCCCGTCACCGTCACACCCGCCCCCGGCCAGGGCCTGTACTTCGTCTCGGCCCGCACCTCGGTGGGCGGCCAGCTGGTGGAGGACGTCGCCACCGTCGCGCTGGGCGAGGTGCCCGAACTGCCCGTCGAGGGCGCCGTCCCGAAGATGAGGGACGCGTTCAACGGAACCCAGGCCACCGAGGGCCGCGCGACCGGCCTCTCCGTCACCGCCCTCACGGAGTCGCTCTCCCTCCGCCCCGGCGACCGCACGTCCCTCGTCGTACGGCTGGCGAACACCACCTCGGACGAGATCCACGGCGAGTCCCAGCTCGCGGCCCCATGGGGCTCGTGGGAGCTCCTGCCCACGGTCATCCAGGGCTTCACCGTGGCACCGGGCGAGACTGTCGACGTGTCGTTCCCCGTGGAGGTGCCGTACGACATGGCGGCCGGGCACTTCTGGGCACTGGCCAAGGTCATGTGGTACGGCCGCTGCCAGTACGCCCCCGCCGTCCGCTTGGAGGTCACCCGATGAACCACGCTCTCACCGATACGGCGGACGATCCCGTACGGGAACGGCCCACCGCGACCGGGGCAGGCATACCCGCACGAGAGCGACCCGCGACGACCGGGGCGGCCACCGTGCCCGACGGTCCCGTGCGGGAGCGGCCCGCCGCAACCGGTGCGGCCACCGCGCCTGGCATAGGCGCGGTGATCGGCTGGGTCGGTGGGCGGCCGATCTCTCGTGAGCCGCTGGATCGGCGGGTTCGCGAGCTGCGCGACAGCCCGCTCAGTGCGGCGCTGCCTCTGCCGGGCAGTTCCGAGGACCGGCAGCTGGCCAGGTGGCTGACGCAGGTGATCCTCACCGAGGCGCTGTGCGAGGACGAGGCCACGGCTCGCGGGCTGTCGCCGGTGGAGGTCGGGCGGCTGGACCCGCTGGCCGCCGTGGAGCTGGGGTCGATCAACGCCTCCGCGTACAACGGGAGCCCGTGGGTCCGCGCGCTGTTCGAGCACCTGACGGCCACAGTCGAGGTACCGCCGGAGTGGCGGTCGCCGACGACGGCACAGGAGGCGGCGCCAGGTACGGCACAGGGAGTGGCCTGGCATGTCGTACGCCATCGGGTGTTCGCCGACCGTGCCGAGGCGGCCGCTGCCACGGCCGACGATCTGGAACAGCTGGGGCCGGTGACGCTGGGCTCCCTGCCCGCGGCGATCGCCGACGCCATCCCGCGCCGGCCGTACGGGATGCTCGTCGGGCCGGTCGAGGACGCCCTGGGTTGGCACGTTGCGGTGGCCCACCCGGCGCCTACCCCGGCCCCCTCCCCCGGAGCGGTCTCGCGGCGGGAAGCCGCGCGGCGGCGGATGTTCGCGCGGTGGCTCGACGAGTCGCGGGCCGCCAAGGTCGAACTCGTGCCCGGACTGGAACATCCTGGCGATCCCCGCCAGCCCGACAACCACCACAAGCACTGATGGCCCGCGTACTCGCCATCGACATCGGGGGAACCAAGCTCGCCGCCGCGCTGGTGGACGAGGCGGGTTCCATGCTGCGTTCCGCGACCCGGCCCACGCCGCGTACGGACGTCATGGTCGCTCTGGCGGCTCTGATCGAGGAGGTGACCGGGGGCGGCCCCGCACCGGAGGCGGTCGGGATCGGCTGCGCCGGACCGCTGGACCTGGCCGCCGGTACCGTCAGCCCCGTCAACATGCCCAGCTGGCGCGGCTTCCCGCTGCGTGACGAGGTCCGCGCGCTGACCGGCCTGCCGACCATGCTGGCGGGTGACGCGCAGTGCATGGCGCTCGGGGAGCACTGGCTGGGCGCGGGGCGGGGAAGTTCGGCGCTGCTCGGGATCGTGGTGTCCACCGGGATCGGCGGCGGGCTGGTGATCGACGGCGTCCCGCTGCTGGGCCCCAACGGAAATGCCGGACATGTCGGTCACATGACCATCGACCCGTACGGCGAGCGCTGCGAGTGCGGCGGACGCGGCTGCGTCGAGCACTACTCCAGCGGCCCGAACCTGGCCCGCTGGGCGCTGGCCAACGGCTGGACCCCAGGCCGGACTGACGGGCTGGACGGCCCGGCCAACGGCCTGGACGGCACAGCCGGCTCACGGAACGGCGCACCCGACGTGCGGAACGGCGCGGCCGACGCGCGGGCGCTGGCGCAAGACGCGGCAGCGGGGGATCCCGTGGCGGTGGCGGCGTTCGAACGGGGTGCCAGGGCACTCGCCGGCATGATCGCCTCGACCGCGGCCGCGATCGAGCTCACCAAGGTGGTCATCGGCGGCGGCGTCTCAGCGGCGGGACCGGTCCTGTTCGACCCGTTGGCGAGGGCGCTGGACGACGTGGCCGGGTTGGCGTTCGTCAGGGCGGTGAAGGTGGAGCCGACCACTCTGGGAGTACGGGCCGGCCTCGCCGGAGCCGCGAAGCTCGCCTGGAGCCAGTCCCGTACGGTCGCCTGAGGCGTTCAGGTACACGGTCGCCTGAGACGCTCAGGTACGGACCTCTGCCTGAGACGTTCAGGTACGGCCGCCTGAGACGCTCAGGCGGCCGGTGGGCTACTCGCGCTCGGCGGTCTGGGCCGCCGCGCGCCGCTCGATGATGCGGCGGGTGAACGGGATGACCTCCACGACGCGCGCTCCGAGGAAGGCCCCGAGGAAGGCGAGCACCACCAACATGACCGGACTGGTGGCGATCCCGTTCATGGTCACGAAGGCATACAGAACCGAGTCGAGCGGCGCCATAAGGAGTACTCCCGGAGAGCGGACGAGCGGCAAGGCCCACAGCGTAACCGGACATTACTTATGCTTGTGCGCAAAAGGGCGGCTTCGTACCGCCCTTTTACCCTGGACCGTCAGTGGAAGAAGTGGCGTGTCCCCGTGAAGTAAAGCGCCACGCCCGCCTTCTCCGCCGCCTCGATGACCAGTTGGTCGCGTACGGATCCGCCGGGCTCCACGACCGCCTTGACGCCCGCCTCGATCAGCACCTCCAGCCCGTCGGGGAACGGGAAGAACGCGTCCGAGGCCGCCACCGACCCCTTGGCCCGCGCGTCGGCGCGGCTCACCGCCAGGCGGCACGAGTCGACCCGGTTGACCTGCCCCATCCCGACGCCCACGGTCGCCCCGCCGGACGCCAGCAGGATGGCGTTGGACTTGACCGAGCGGCAGGCCCGCCACGCGAACGCCAGGTCGGCCAGCATGGCTTCGGAGACCGGCTCGCCCGCCTTGAGCTGCCAGTGCTCCGGCGCGTCACCGGGCGCGTCGACCCGGTCGGTCCGCTGGACGAGCAGGCCGCCGTCGATCCGGCGGAACTCGGCCGGGTTGGCCGGGCCCGAGGGACAGATCAGCAGGCGGACGTTCTTCTTCTGCGTCAGTACGGCCAGCGCCTCGGGCTCGTAGGACGGCGCGACGACGACCTCGGTGAACACCTCGGCGATCTGCCGGGCCAGCTCGGCCGTGACAGCCCCGTTGACCGCGATGACGCCCCCGTAGGCCGAGACCGGGTCACACGCGTGCGCCTTGCGATGCGCGTCGGCGACGTCGGAGCCGATGGCGATGCCACACGGGTTCTGGTGCTTGATGATCGCGACGCAGGGCTCGGCGAAGTCCCAGGCCGCCCGCCAGGCCGCGTCGGCGTCGAGGTAGTTGTTGTACGACATCTCCTTGCCGTGCACCTGCTCGGCATTGGCCAAGCCGTCGAGGCCGCCGGTGTAGAGGGCGGCGGACTGGTGCGGGTTCTCCCCGTAGCGCAGGGTGGACTTGCGCTTCCAGGTGGCGCCCATGAACGAGGGCCAGTCGTCGTCGACCTTGTAGGCGTTGGCGAACCAGGACGCCACGGCCACGTCGTACGAGGCCGTGTGGGCGTAGGCGATGCCCGCCAGCCGCCGGCGTTCGGTCAGCGTGAAGCCGCCCTCGCCGAGCGCGCCCACCACGTCGCCGTAGAAGCGCGGGTCGACCACGACGGCGCAGGAGCTGTGGTTCTTGGCGGCGCCGCGGATCATCGCGGGCCCGCCGATGTCGATCTGCTCGACGCACTCCTCGTCGGACGCGCCCGAGGCCACCGTCTGCTCGAACGGGTAGAGGTTGACCACCACCAGCTGGAACGGGTCGATCTCCAGCTCGTCGAGCTGGGCCACGTGGTGCGGCTTGGTGAGGTCGGCCAGCAGCCCGGCGTGTACGCGCGGGTGGAGCGTCTTGACCCGGCCGTCGAGGCACTCGGGGAACCCGGTCAGCTGCTCGACCTTGGTGACGGGGATGCCGTAGGAGGCGATGGCGGCGGCGGTGCCGCCCGTTGACACGATCTCCACCCCCGCGCCGTCGAGAGCCCTGGCCAGCTCCTCCAGCCCGGACTTGTCGTACACCGCGATCAGCGCGCGCCGGATGGCGATGCGAGTCACTTCGATTCCCCTTCTGGTTGGTTACCGATGCGGACGGTCCGTCCGCCGACCTCTGGTTGGTTGCCGATGAGGACGGTCCGTCCGCTGACCGTCCAGCCCTCACGGACCATCCGGCCGACGATCTCGACGAGCAGGCGGCGCTCGACGGTCTTGATGCGCTCGTGCAGGACCTCCTCGTCGTCGCCCGGCAGGACGGCCACGGCCTCCTGGGCGACGATCGGCCCGCTGTCGACGCCGGAGTCGGCCAGCATGACCGTGCAGCCCGTCACCTTGACCCCGTGGGCGAGCGCGTCACGCACCCCGTGCGCACCCGGGAAGGAGGGCAGCAGCGCGGGATGGGTGTTGAGCACCGGGAACGCGTCGAGCGTCGAGGCGCCGATGATCTTCATGAAGCCCGCCGACACCACCAGGTCGGGCTCGTAGGAGGCGATCCGGTCCGCGAGCGCGATATTCCACTCCGACCGCTTCTCGTAATCACCCAGTTTTTCGACGAAAGTAGGGACGTCAGCCCGCGATGCCCGAGCCAATCCCTCGATGCCGTCTCTGTCCGCACCAACGGCCACCACGCGGGCGCCGTAGGACGGGTCGGCCGAAGCGTCCAGTAGGGCCTGTAGGTTTGTTCCAGAGCCGGAGACGAGGACGACGAGCCGCCCAGCCTTTGACACGCGCACTCCAATGAGAAAACCGGGGTGGGGTTGCAAGCGTATCCGCTCTTCGTCCGGCGACGCAGAGGAGGTCAGGTGTCGACACCGGTGCAGGCACCGGCGGGTCAGCAGCCCGCGGATTCCGCGGGCCGCCGAGCCATCTGGTTGGCCATCGCGGCGCTGGCCATGACGTTCATGCTGCCGCTGGCGGGGCTGGTCATGGCGGTGTTCGCGCTGATGGCGGGCATTCGCGCGCTGCCCCAGCTGAAGAGCGCGGGCAAGCCGCCGGGCATCGCGGTGGGCGGCATCGCCATCTCCTCGATCGCCCTCACGCTGTCGGCCTTGGCCACGGCGATGCAGCTCTATCTGATGGACGAATACTCCGCCTACCAGAACTGCCTGAAGGGCGCGGGCACCGTCTCGTCGCAGGGCGAGTGCTTCACCCAGTTCAGGGACGCGGCCCAGAAGAAGCTCCCGCCGGACGTGCTCGAACTCCTGGGCGCGGTGCAGCCGTAGCCGGAGGGGGATCTCCCTCCCCAGGGACCCGGACCACAACAGACCGTTTACTTCTCCTCCCCCGAAGGGGGTTGCCTCCACAAGGACCCCAGCCACCACGGACCGTCACATGGATCGAGACGGACGCGTGAACAGACCACCCGGGTCACCGCCCTAATCGCGGTCCCAGGCATACGGGTCGACGTAGATGACATGGCCGCCCCGGTCGTCCGACTCGTCGACGATGTCCGTACGCGGCGGCCGGTCCCGCTCCGGCAGCACCGGCAGGGCCTGGGCCAGCGTCTCCGCCGTGGCCGAGGCGTGCTCGTCCTGCCAGTCGTCGCGAATGACCGGGATGGCCTGGGTGTCGGCCTCGGTGGCGTCCATCCAGTGGCCGGGCAGGGGCCGGGCGTCGGCTTCGGCCAGGCCGACCTTGCTCGCCGCCCTGGCGATCGCGGCGCCCGCCTTGCGTACCGGAACCGCGGCCTTGTCGAGCGGCGCGCGGGCCCGCCGGTTGAGCAGGAGCACGTTGGCCACGCCCGCGGAGATGCCGGCGGCGACGCCCACCTCCAGGCCCACCGACAGCGCCACCTCCCACGGCGACGGCCCGACCGTGGCCAGCCGCCCGCCGCCGATGGGGCCGCCGGACAGCGCGGCGAGCAGCGCGGCGACCAGCCCGGTGGTGATCCCGGTGAAGAACCCCCACAGCGGCGCGGCCTCGTACGAAGGCGACGGCGCCATCCTGGCCACCACGATGCCGGCCACGGTCCCGGCGGCGAACGGCAGCGCGATCACCGCCATCGTCCAGCCCGGCACGGGACCGCTCTCGGGCAGCGCGCCGAGCAGCGGCAGGCTCGGCACCGTGCCCAGTTGCACGCCCGTGGGCGCGACCAGGGTGTCGGCGCCGACGGCGAAGCCCGGTCCAGCGATGTAGGAGGCGGCCCAGATGACGGTGTTGAGCAGGTAGAGGACCTGGACCAGCAGGAGCAGCACGCCGCCCACGAACCCGGGCGCGAGCACGTTGGACAGCTCGCGTACCTGGCCGAAGTTCACGATCAAGGCGGTCAGCACGAGGGCGAGCCCGGCGACGAGTAGCACCGTCGTGGCGACGGCCGTGCCGACGGTCAGGGCGCGCACCCGCTCGGGCAGCAGGCGCAGCATCGCCCGCCACGGGCCGATCGTCCGCGCCGTGGCCAGCGCCCCCGCGAAGAACGCCAGCACGAAGTGGCTGACCAGCGCCTCGCCGATGAACGGCTGGGTGATGTCGTTGCGGGCGACGAGCGCGATGAGCCCGGCGAGCAGGGCGTAGGGGGCGGCCAGGGAGACCCCGGCCTGCGCGACCAGGACGAGCTGGGCCCGGCGGCGCGCGTTGGCCTGCTCGCGCGGGCTGTTCTTGGGCAGCCGCGCGGGCAGCCGCAGCCGCAGGTCGGCGTCGCGCGCCATCCACCGCCCGGCGCGGTAGAGCAGCACGGCGGGCAGGATCGTCAGGCCGAGCGGGAGCAGCCCCACCTTGCCGCCGGGGATCGCGAACCCGGCGTGGTGGGCGGCCAGCCACACCTGCGCCGCCGTACGGAACACGCCCGGCAGTCCCGCGCCCAGCGCGCCGCGCGGCGCGGCGATCCACCCGACCAGGGTCAGCGTGGTGAGTACGGCCAGGCCGACGCCCAGCGTGATGGCGGCGGCGAGCATCCCGGACACGGGCAGCGGCCGGCGCGTCTCGTCGTCATCACTCGAGACGCCGGGCAGCCGACCTAGTACCGATTCGAGGAGCGCCGTCACAAGTAGTTATTTTCTCAAGCTTTACCAACCAACGCTTGGTTGACGCGCCGCGCGGGATGCTTTCCCTCTCCCATTTTTCGCCCTCTTTGGGGGTCTCCGCGGTTTCACAGAGGACACCACCTACCGGCTCGGCACAAAAAAGACGCCCCGCCACGAAACGGGCGGGGCGTTCTTCAGCCGGAAATCAGCGCGACTGCATGATCTCGCGCATGAGGCGCGCGGTCTCGGACGGAGTCTTGCCGACGCGGACGCCCACCTTTTCGAGGGCCTCCTTCTTCGCCTGCGCGGTGCCGGCGGAGCCGGAGACGATGGCGCCGGCGTGGCCCATCGTCTTACCCTCCGGGGCGGTGAAGCCCGCGACGTAGGCCACCACGGGCTTGGTGACGTGCTGCTCGATGTAGGCCGCGGCCCGCTCCTCGGCGTCGCCGCCGATCTCACCGATCATCACGATCGCGTCGGTGCCCGGGTCGTCCTGGAAGGCCTGGAGCGCGTCGATGTGCGTCGTACCGATGACCGGGTCACCGCCGATGCCCACCGCGGTCGAGAAGCCGAAGTCGCGCAGCTCGTACATGAGCTGGTACGTCAGCGTGCCCGACTTGGACACCAGGCCGATACGACCGGCCGTGGTGATGTCGGCGGGGATGATGCCGGCGTTGGAGGCGCCGGGCGAGGCGATGCCGGGGCAGTTCGGGCCGATGATGCGGGTCTTGTTGCCCTTGGCGATCGCGTACGCCCAGAACTCGGTCGAGTCGTGGACCGGCACGCCCTCGGTGATCACCACGCAGAGCGGGATCTCCGCGTCGATGGCCTCCTTGACGGCGTCCTTGGTGAAGGCCGGGGGCACGAAGGCGACCGACACGTCGGCGCCCGTCTGCTCCATGGCCTCCTTCACCGTGCCGAACACCGGCAGGCCCTCGTGCGTCGTGCCCGCCTTGCGGGCGTTGACGCCACCGACCACGCGGGCGCCGGAGGCGAGCATGCGGCGGGTGTGCTTGGTGCCCTCACCGCCGGTCATGCCCTGAACGATGATCTTGCTGTTCTCGGTCAGCCAGATAGCCATGTGTTACGCACCTACCGCAGCGAGCTCGGCGGCCCGCTTGGCCGCGTCGTCCATCGTGTCGACCAGCTCGACGCGCGGGAGTGCGGCGTCGGCCAGGATCTGCCGCCCGAGCAGGGCGTTGTTGCCGTCGAGCCGGACCACCAGCGGGTGGGTCACCGCTTCGCCGCGGCTCTCCAGCAGCTTGAAGGCCGAGACGATGCCGTTGGCCACGGCGTCGCAGGAGGTGATGCCGCCGAAGACGTTCACGAAGATCGACTTCACCGCCGGGTCGGAGAGGATGATCTCCAGGCCCGCGGCCATGACCTCGGCAGAGGCGCCACCGCCGATGTCGAGGAAGTTGGCGGGCGACGGCTTGCCGGGGAACGCCTCGCCGGCGTAGGCGACCACGTCGAGGGTCGACATGACCAGGCCCGCGCCGTTGCCGATGATGCCCACGTCACCGTCGAGCTTGACGTAGTTGAGGTCCTTCGCCTTGGCCTTGGCCTCAAGGGGGTCCTCGGCGTTCTTGTCGGCGTACGCCTCGTGCTCCGGCTGGCGGAACGCGGCGTTGTCGTCGAGCGTGACCTTGCCGTCGAGCGCCTTCACCTGGCCGTCAGCCGACAGGATCATCGGGTTGACCTCGACCAGCGTGGCGTCCTCGTCGACGAACGCGCACCAGAGCTTCTCGATGAGCTCGGCGGCGCCGTCGAGCGCCTTCTCGGGCAGCCCGCCCGCGGCCGCGATCTCCCGCGCCCTGGCGCGGTCGATGCCGTCCAGCGCGGAGACCGGGATCTTGGCCACCTTGTCGGGCGCGGTGTGCGCGACCTCTTCGATCTCCATGCCGCCCGCGGCGGAGCAGATCGCGAGGAAGGTACGGTTCGCGCGGTCGAGCAGGAAGGAGAAGTAGTACTCCTCCGCGATCGCGCTGGCCTCCTCCACGAGCACCTTGTGGACCGTGTGGCCCTTGATGTCCATGCCCAGAATGGCGTTGGCCTTGTCAACGGCGTCGGCGGCGTCGTCTGCCACCTTCACGCCACCGGCCTTGCCGCGGCCTCCGGTCTTCACCTGGGCCTTGACGACGACGCGGCCGGTCAGCTGCTCAGCCGCCGCCCGCACCTCCTCCACGGTGTGAGCGACGATGCCGCGTGGCACCGGGATGCCGTAGTCAGCGAAGAGCTCCTTCGCCTGATGTTCGAACAGGTCCACGAGGGTCCGTCCTTGCTTATCCGACTGATGTTCGACGCTTGTCCGACTGAATGATTCGACGGCCCGGGCCACCCCGTGCGTGCGTGCCGGGCGTTTCCGCCAGTGAAGCCTAGCCCCAAGCTTGACCTGACCAGGTCATCGGGTCTCAGTTATCCCGTTATGTGACAGTGATCTCACTTCAGCACGATATTTCGGGACATCTGAAGAAGGGCACCCACATCTATGAGGCGATGGATCGCCGGCGCGGTGGCAGTTTCCGCGCTGGCCGTGGCCGCTCCCGCGTACGCGCAGGCCAAGCCGGCGGACCCGGTGGCGGCGCTGAAGAAGCAGTTCGTCGCGGGGCAAGGAGTCAAGTTCGCCGAGCGGACCAGCATCAAGGTCGGCGATGAGTCCTACACCCAGGCCGACAGGCAGGGCGTGATCGGTTTCGACGCCAAGGGCATCGCGGGCGCCGAGAACACCCGTACTCCGATCCTCACACCGGAGGAACGGGCGCGGCTGAAGAAGCTGGCGGCGAAGGACGCCTCCATCGCCGACTCCGTCGAGCTGCTCACCGAGCGGATCTACCTCGTCAGCGTGGGCAAGCGCATGTACGTCAACGGCGGGCTGTACAGCACGCTGGTACCCGAGAACAAGAGCTGGGTCGGCATGAACGGCAGCCCGTCCTCGGCCGCTTATGGCGACCAGCTCATCAACGTCTTCGAACCGGCGACGCTCAAATACCTGCTGGCCACGAAGAAGTCGGTAAGCGGCGCCCAGTATCGCGGCTCGGTCACTTTCGCCGAGCTGTACAAGCTGTCGCCGACGTTCCGCGAGCAGATCGTGGTGAAGCCGACCGGCAAGCCCGGCAAATCCGTGATCTCCTGGCGCCTGACGCTCGACGCGCAGAAACTGGTGAAGCGGCTGGCCATCTCGTGGTCCATGAAGGTCACCAAGAAGATCACCCTCAACGCTACGACCGAAAGCCGATACACCGAGTGGGGCACCGCGGTGAACGTGACCGCGCCTCCTGCCGACCAGGTCGAGGACATCAAGGACCTGGCGAAGAAGGCCCCCGAACCGCCGACCGCCATCGACAGGAACTACGTCAGCGTTCCGCCTGACGACGATGGAAACACCCCATAGTCAGAAATTTCAACAAAGGGCCCCGACCGTGTCGGGGCCCTTCTGCACGAAAAATCCACATATTTTCCTCGCTGCGGACAATCGGTTGAGATATCGTCGTGATCTTCGTTTGGCAGGATCCTTCCGCTTCCGTAAATCAAGAGACGAGGGCATTGATATGAAGCGCATCATCACGGGGCTGGCTTTAGCGTCGGCCGCCACACTCATGGCTGCCGGGCCGGCACAGGCGGCACCGGCCGCCAAGGACCCGGTCGCCGCGGTGAAGAAGCAGTTCGTCGCCGGCAAGGGTGTGAAGTTCAGCGAGCGCACCACCGCCATTCAGGGCCGGATGCGGGGCATCATCACCCGCCGGTCGGGCGCGTACCAGTTCAGCAAGACGGGCGTCGCCGCGTCGGACATCACCGGCAAGTTCAATGTCAAGATGATGGGACCGGGCAGCGACGAGGACAAGACCCTCAAGGCCCTGTCCAGGCCCGAGCGGACGATCACGATCGGCAAGACGTCCTACCTGTCCGGCGGGCTCTGGGTGGACCTGCTGCCCGCGGACAAGACCTGGGTCAGGATGCGCAACATCCCGTTCTCCGGCCTGAGCGGCGTCTACGGCCAGCCGCTCAACCTCACCGAGTCGGCCACGCTCAAGACCCTGTTCAAGAGCGCCAAGCCGGCCAAGGGCGGCTACGCGGGCAAGATCACCGTGGGTGAGCTGCGCAGGATCTCCCCGTCCTTCCGCGGCAACCTCCTGCTCGGCACGGCCAGCAAGAAGACGTCGAAGATCGCCCTGTCCTGGAAGCTCACCGTCGACGCCAAGGGCCTGCCTTCCCGGCTGGTCACGACGATGCCGCTGGCCGCGCTCTCCGCGAACATGGACGACGAGTCGGCCCTCAGCGTCGAGACCCTGTACAGCGGCTGGGGCAACGCGGTGAAGATCACCGCGCCGCCGGCCGACCAGGTGACGGACGAGCTCAAGGACGGCACGGACAGCACGGACGAGATTCCGTCGCTGACGCTTCCGCTCAGCAGGATCGCGAAGTAACCAGCGCACCGCTGTACGGCTTCAGCCCGAGAGAACCGAGCTCACGCTCGGCTCTCTCGCAGGAGCCGGGCTCACGCTCGGCTCCACCGTAGGACCGACCGGCTCGCCCTCAGCTCCACCGTGAGACAGCCGGGCTCACGCCTCTCCCGTCTCTCCCGTCGCCAGGCGGGACAGACGGGGTTGCTTGACGTAGTCGGTCAGGCCGATGACGTTCCCCCACGGGTCGGCGATCTCCACCGTCCATCCGGTGAAGACCTCGAACGCCGCCCCTCCCAGCTCCTTCGCCGCCGCGCGGGCGTCGGGCACCTCGAGCCACACCCGCATCGACCCCGGCCGTCCCTCCTGGACCCGTACGAGCAGCCGGGAGTCTCGCCGCCGATCGCGAACTCATTCGGCGAGGCGTGTGTCCCGTACGGCGGCCCATTCGAGCGAGTGCCTGATCCCGTCCTCGATCGAGTAGCGCGGCCGCCACTCCAGCAGCCGGTGCGCGAGGTCGCTGCGCGTGTAGGCGCCTGCCACGTCGCCGGGCCGCCGCTCGGTCTCGACCACCTCGACCGGCCGCGTCACCACCCGGTTGAACGCGTCGACCAGCTCACGCACGGTCGTCCCCGAGCCGGTGCCCAGGTTGATGACCGATTCCACGCCGGACAACTCGTCGAAGCGCCGCAAGGCGGCCACGTGCGCCGCCGCCAGATCCCAGACGTGGACGTAGTCGCGGATCCCGGAGCCGTCACGGGTGGAGTAGTCGGTGCCGGTGATCTGGAAGGGCACGCCTTCCTCGTACGCGCCGATCATCTTGCCCAGCGCGTGGCTCGGCCGCCGCAGCTGCAACCCGGTGCGCATCGCGGGATCCGCCCCGATCGGATTGAAATAGCGCAGGGACAGCACGTTGATCGGCCGGGTCGCCGCGATGTCGGCGAACATCGCCTCGCAGACCGCCTTGGTCCGCGCGTAGGGGCTCTGCGGGTCGAGCGGCGACCGCTCGTCGACCGTATGGTCGTCCCTCGTACGGTAGATCGACGCCGAGGAGCTGAAAATCATCCGCTCGCACCCGTTGCGCAGCAGGTGATCCACGAACTCCAGGCTCTTGGTGACATTCGCCCGGTAGTAGCCGACCGGATCGGCCACCGAATCCGGCACCACGATCAGCGCGGCGCAATGAATGACCGCCTCGATGTCGGGCTGCTCGGCGAATATCTTGTCGACCAGCGCCCCGTCGGCGATATCGCCCTCGTAGAAGGTCCGGCCCTCGGCGAACTCCCGCCGCCCCGTGACCAGGTTGTCGAGAATCACCGGCGTGATCCCCGCGTCCAGGCACGCCGACGCGACCGTGCTCCCGATGAACCCCGCCCCACCCGAAATCAGTACCCGCATCCCGGCACCCTATTGGGTCTCCCGCCGAGCCCGGCGCCATTCGCGCCGACTCAGGTGATCATGGCCTTCCCGCGCGGGTAATGAGGTGCGGTCGTGATCATTTGTGGGCAGGATGTCGCTTCATGAAACTCATGATCACCGCACTCACGGCCGGCGTCGCCGTACTCGTCTCGTCCGCCCCCGCTCAAGCGGCGCCGAAGAACCCCGTCGCGGCGTTAAAGGCGCAGCTCGTGGCCGGACACGGGGTCCGTTTCACCGACGCCAGCGCGTTCGTCGGCGCCGCCAACAAGGATCCGCTGGTCCGGCGCACCGGCAGCATCCAGTTCGGCAAGAAGGGGATCACCGGCTGGGACATCACCGGGAAGTTCCCCAGTCCGCTGTACGACGGGCACAACACCACGCCCGAGCGGACCATCGCGATCGGTGACGTCGCGTGGGTGTCGGGCGGCACCCTGAGCGAGGACATGCCGAAGGGCAAGACCTGGTTCAAGACGTATAGCAAGATGAACCTCACCACCATGAGCAGCTGGTTCGGCCAGGTGGTGAGCCCGGCCGAGCCCGCGACGCTCGCCGCCCTGGTGAAGAACGGCAAGCTCAGCGGGTCCACCTACCGCGGCCAGATCACCTTCACCCAGCTCTTCAAGATCTCCCCCTGGTTCAGCAGCTCGATCCCGATGCGCTCCAACACCGAGGCCACCGTCACGTACGCCCTCAAGGTCGACGGCAAGGGGCTTCCGAGCCGGTTGACCACCTCGTGGCAGGCCACGGACTTCCTGGACATCTCCTGGTGGGAGGACAAGGCGGTCACGACCGAGACCCGCTACACCGGCTGGGGCACCAAGGTCTCGATCAAGTCGCCGCCCGCAAGCAAGATCACCACCAAGCTCAACGACTGAGCCGGGGGCCGCAAACCAGGACCCCGATAGGCGTTACATGATCGTTATAGCCAGGCGTCCACGTATGGCATCTTTTGGTTGTCTCACTTATGAGACGCCTGATGCGTAGTACATAGTCCTGGAGTAAACCCTTGAAACCCCTCCCCCGGATGCTGGCTCTGGCCGCCCTGATCACCACGGTGGCGGCCTGTAGCACGGAAGGAACGCCGGCCCCGGTGGCTGTGGCTCAGGCCGCCGCCACCACCCCAGTGCACGCAGCCGGCGCCGCCGTGCCGAGGAAGGCCGTACCGAAGAGCTCGGTACAGAAGGTCGCGGCGAAGAAGGCCGTACTGGAGATCGCCGACATCACCCCCGAGGGTGAAGCCAAGGAGAAGGTGGGCGTCGGCTTCCCCATCATCGTGACGTTCGACCGCAAGGTGACCGACAGGGCGGCGGCCGAGGCCGTCCTGCAGGTGCAGGCGGACCGGCCGGTCGACGGCGCCTGGCGCTGGGTGACCGACCGCAAGGTCGTCTACCGCACCAAGACGTACTGGCGTCCGCACCAGAAGGTGCAGTTCACCGCCCGCCTCAGCCAGCTGCCCGGCAACGAGGCGACCAAGGACGTCAGCCGGCGCTTCGCCGTCGGCTACTCCAACATCTCGGTGGTGAACACCCGCAGCCACGTGATGAAGGTCCGGCGCGACGGCAAGCTCGTCAAGTCGATCCCCATCAGCGCGGGCCGCGGCGGCATGGTCAAGAACGGCGTGGACGTCTACCTGACCACCAGCGGCACCCACCTCACGATGAACAAGAAGCCGCTGGAGACCATGACCTCGGCGTGGATGGGCGTCACCGACCCCAAGGACCCTCAGTACTACAAGGAGGAGATCCCGTGGGCGGTACGCATTTCCGACAGCGGCGAGTATGTGCACCAGAGCGCCGGCTACTACCAGTTTCTAGGCCGTTCTAACCAGAGTCACGGCTGCGTCCGCGCCACCCCAGCCGGCGCCAAATGGTTCTACGGCATCGCCCAGCGCGGTGACGTCGTCAAGATCACTGGCACCAAGCGCAAGCTCGACTGGCGCAACGGCTGGAGCTACTGGCAGCTCAACTGGACCGAGTGGAAGAAGGGCAGCGCCCTCCCGAAGGGCGCCCAGCAGAAGAGCTGAGCACCCCACAGGCCGAAGCTTTCCGGCAGTTCACCTTCCGGCGGGTCGGAGCCTGCCGGTGAGTCGGAGCCTTCCGGTGGTCAGAGCCTTCCGGTGGTCAGAGCTTTTCCAGCGGAGCGTAGGCGAGGAGCAGCGTCTTCTCGCCTCCGCTCCCGAAGTCGATCTTGACCTTGGTCTTCTCCGCCACCCCGTCCACGGACACGACGGTGCCCAGCCCGAACGCGTCGTGCGTCACCCGATCGCCGGGCGCCAGCGTGGGCACCGTGCGGGCGCCCTTCTTCGGCGCCGCCGCCTGCGCGGGCTCGCGCCGGGTCGCCGCGCTCCAGGCCGACTTCTCCGGCGGGGTACG
This sequence comes from Nonomuraea sp. NPDC049158, assembly GCF_040648335.1. NCBI lineage: Bacteria > Bacillati > Actinomycetota > Actinomycetes > Streptosporangiales > Streptosporangiaceae > Nonomuraea > Nonomuraea sp. NPDC049158. Next base: position 161,634 of record NZ_JBEZDM010000005.1, on the reverse strand, counting down.
CCAGTCGAGCAGCTGCACCGGCACCTCGTTGACGAACCGCGAGGCCGGGTTGAACGACGGCGAGCCCCACGAGCTGCGTACGGCGGCCCGCGTGAGGTAGAGGCGCTTCTGGGCCCTGGTGATCCCCACGTAGGCCAGCCGGCGCTCCTCCTCCAGCTCCTTCGGCTCGCCCAGCGAGCGGATGTGCGGGAAGACGCCGTCTTCCATCGCGGTCAGGAAGACGACCGGGAACTCCAGCCCCTTGGCGGTGTGCAGGGTCATCAGCGTGACCACGCCCTGCCCGCCGTCGGCCTCGGGGATCTGGTCGGCGTCGGCCACCAGCGACACCTGCTCCAGGAACTCCACCAGGGTGCCCTCGGGATTGGCCTCCTCGAACTCCGAGGCCACCGAGATGAGCTCGTTGAGGTTTTCCAGCCGGGACTCGTCCTGCGGATCCTCCGAAGCCTCCAGCTCGGCGCGGTAACCGGTGGCGACCAGGATCTCCTCCGCGAGCGCCGACGGCGGCATGCCCTCGGCCTTGCCGATCAGCCCCTCGATCATCGCGACGAACTCGCGCACCGCGTTGAGCGAGCGCGTCGCCATGCCGTACGCCTCCTCGGCCCTGCGCAGCGCCTCCCAGAAGGAGATGCGCTCACGGGACGAGAGCGCCTCCAGCATCGCCTCGGCCCGGTCGCCGATGCCGCGCTTGGGCACGTTGAGTATGCGCCGCATGGACACCACGTCGGCGGGGTTGGCCAGCACGCGCAGGTAGGCCAGCAGGTCCTTGACCTCCTTGCGCTCGTAGAAGCGCACGCCCCCGACCACCTTGTAGGGCAGGCCGGTGCGGATGAAGATCTCCTCGAACACCCGGGAGGCCGCGTTGGTGCGATAGAACACCGCGACGTCGCCGGCCTTGACGCCCTCCTCGTCGCTGAGCCGATCGACCTCCTGGGCCACGAACATGGCCTCGTCGTGCTCGTTGTCGGCCACGTAACCGACGATCTTGGGACCGTCGCCCTGGTCGGACCAGAGGTTCTTCGGCTTGCGCGACTCGTTGCGGGCGATGACGGCGTTGGCGGCGGCCAGGATGTTCTGGGTGGAGCGGTAGTTCTGCTCCAGCAGGATCGTGCGCGCGTCGGGGTAGTCGCGCTCGAACTCCAGGATGTTGCGGATCGTCGCGCCACGGAAGGCGTAGATCGACTGGTCGGCGTCGCCGACCACGCACAGCTCCGACTGGTCGGCACCCGAACGGACCAGCTCGCCGTCGGCCGTACGCAGGTCGGGGCGGCCCACCAGCTCCCTGATCAGGATGTATTGGGCGTGGTTGGTGTCCTGGTATTCGTCGACGAGCACGTGCCTGAACCGCATCCGGTAGTGCTCGGCCACCTCCGGGAAGAGCTGGAAGAGCGTCACCGTGTTCATGATGATGTCGTCGAAGTCCATCGCGCCGGCCTCGGTGAGCTTGCGCTGGTAGCTCTTGTAGGCCTCGGCGAGCACCTTCTCCAGGTGGGAGCCCGCCTTGTCGATCGCGGTCTCGTAGTCGACCAGCTCGTTCTTGAAGTTGCTCACCTGGGCGGAGAACGACCGCGGCGGGTAGCGCTTGGGATCGAGGTCCATCTCCCGGCACACCATCGCCATCAGCCGCTGCGAGTCGGCCTGGTCGTAGATGGAGAAGCTGGAGGGGAACCCGAGCCGCTTGGCCTCGCGGCGCAGGATGCGCATGCAGGCGCTGTGGAACGTCATCACCCACATCGCCTTCGACCTGGGCCCGACGAGCCGGTCGATGCGCTCCTTCATCTCGCGCGCGGCCTTGTTGGTGAAGGTGATGGCCAGGATCTCGCCCGGATGCACCTCACGCTCGGCGAGCAGGTAGGCGATGCGATGGGTGAGCACCCGCGTCTTTCCCGACCCCGCCCCCGCCACGATCAGCAGCGGACCGCCGTGATGGATCACGGCCTCCCGCTGTTGCGGGTTGAGGCCATCGAGCAAGGGGTGGTCAACAGAGACTTGGGTCGGCACGCACCCAGGTTAAGACTCTCCACCGACAAACGGCGCCTCGACGCCTGGAATCCCACCCGCCAAAACCGACAATCCCCTCCGAACCCCTGAAACCACGAACCCACCCCGCCAGGCCCCGACGCCTGGAACCCCAGCCCTCCCCATGGCCGCCCGAAACCCGTGGCGGTCCGGAATGTCGGCCGTGAACCGCTGGTTGTCGTCAAGGAACGATCCGAAAGGGAGAAGATGCTCGCCGACAACGAGATCAACCGGGTACTTGTCGTGACCGCGCACCCCGACGACGCCGACTTCGGCGCCGCGGGCACGGTCGCCCTCTTCGGTGATCGGGGGGTCGAGGTCACCTACCTGCTGGTCACGGACGGCGACGCGGGCGGCAACGAACGTACGCTCGACAACACCGGCATGGCCGAACTACGCAGAGCCGAACAGACGGCCGCCGCCAAGGCGGTGGGCGTCACGGACGTCCGCTTCCTCGGCCACGCGGACGGCTCGGTGGTGCCGTCGCTGGCGCTGCGCAAGGACATCGCCAGGGTCATCCGCCAGGTACGACCCGACCTGGTGATCACCCACCACCCCGACCGCAACTACCAGTTCGTCGCCCCCAGCCACCCCGACCACCGCGCGGTGGGCGGCTCCACCCTCGACGCCGTCTACCCCGACGCCCGCAACCCGTACGCCTTCCCCGAGCTGGTCAAGGACGAGGGTCTGGACGCCTGGACGGTCCGCGAGGTCTGGCTCATGGGCGGCTCCACCCCCAACCATTGGATGGACGTCACAGAGGCGTTCGACCGCAAGCTGGCGGCCCTGCAGTCGCACGTCAGCCAGGTCGGACACGTCGAGGGCTTCGCCGACTTCGTCAAGACCCGCTTCGCCGCGTGGGCCGAACAGGCCGGCTTCGGCGAAGGCCACTACGCGGAGGGCTTCCAAACCGTCACCACCGGCTGAGACGGGTCCTGCCTGGGACGACCTCATGTGGTGGGCGCGGGCTGCTTTCCGGCGATTCGGGCGAAGAGGTAGCCGAGGGAGTTGGTCGCCAGGTGCAGCATGGTCGGGGCGGTCAATCCGCCTTGGCGGCGTAGTTCGCAGAACAGGACGCCTGCGGCGGCCGTCGACACCACGCTGCCCGCCACCACGCGGGCCGTGTCCAGGCGGCCAGGGGTTTCACCGGCCGTCAGGGCGCCGAGTGCGGGGTTGGCGCGGGACATGTCGATGGCCGGGAGGATGTGCCACAGCCCGAACAGGGCCGACGACACCGCCGTCGCGGCGACGGTGCCGTGGGTACGGCGAAGCGTGCCGTACAGAGCTCCGCGGAAACCCATCTCCTCCAGCAGGACCGTGCCCAGAGGGACCTGCACCAGCGCCTCCTCCAGGACGCGGGCGCGCGACAGCGACAGGGCGCGGTCGTCCTGGAACAGCGGACGGGTGCGTGGCATCGCGACCCCGGCCGTGTAGACGGCGGCGACACCCGCTGCCAGGGCGCCGCCGATCGCCGCGCCCCTTGGCCCGTGCTCGAACCCGAGCTCCTGCCAGGAGACCCCGGACCGTCGCGCCATCGCCACCAGGGCGGCGGTCGCGGCGGCGGAGGTCAGGGGGGCGAGGCGGGGCGCCACCCGGTTGTTGAGGACGTTGGCCACGGCCAGCACGGCGATCGAGCGAAGCAGCACTCCTGCAGGCTACGTCGCCCGCGTCCGTCACGGGCCGCGCCGGCCGCAGCCCGCATGTGGCCCGCACGTGGCCCACAGACCACGTCATGGCCCACAGCGCTCGGCGCTAACTGGCGGCTGGGCTGCGCCAGCCGGAGGGGAAGCGGGAGCGTCGGCGCTCCTCCGGGGTCAGGCCGCCCCAGATGCCGTCCGTTTCCCCTGCCGTCAGCGCGTAGGAGCGGCACTCGGTCAGGACCTGGCAGGTGGCGCAGACCGCTTTGGCGCGGGCCTCCTGGGTGGCGGAGGGCGCGAGCGGGAAGAACAGCTCAGGATCACTGGATCTGCAGGCGCCCCCGCGCAGCCAGCCGATCTCTCCCAATGGCATGGGGCAACGGTATGCCGACGTCATGATCGGCCGCATCATCCTTTGGGTTGACACGCGAGTACATCCCCAGCAGGCCCTCGCCCATCCGCCGCGAACCCGACAAAAGATCAGCAGGCGCCCACTCCGCCGTTGAAGCCGTTGGCGAAGGACTGCTGGCGTTGCTGGGCCGTGCCGTGGGCGCTGGGGTTGAGCCAGTCGTCCGTGGCGTCGCCCGCCGCCTCCAGGTTCAGGATCAGCTCGTCCTCGTCCCCCGGCTCCGCCCGCAGCGCGCCCGCGCTGACGAGCGACGACAGCGTGCCGCCCGCGTAGCAGTCGGCCTGCAGCTCCGCCTGTACGTTCAGCTCGAAGCCGGCCCGCAGCTGCGCCTGCACCGAATGCCCGAACTCGTGGGGGATGATCAGGTAGACCGAGCCGTCCCCCATCTCGCTCCAGAGCGACTCCATCCAGTCCTGGTCATAGGCGATGAAATGTCCGTCAGGGCAGTAGAAGGCGTTGTTCGGGACGGCAGGCTGGCCGCCGCAGTTCGGCCCAGAATTCCCGGAATAGGGGACGAAATCGGTAATGGGGCGGTAAGTCCGGCCGAGGGCGCTGAACTGCTGCTTCCAGAACGCCTCCGTCAGCTCCCGCGCCGTCCGTACGTCACCCTCGAACGTGTCGGCCCCTGACGCGTCCCTGGAAACGGGCCGGGTCAGTCCGCACGCGGCCAGGAGGAACACCAGGACAAGGGCCAGGGATTTTCTCAAAGGCGTCACACTTCCCAAGTGTGCACCGGCTCGTTGCCGTGCATCCGCTCGATGTACTCGAGCGTCATCGCCCGCAGCGCCTCGTGCCGGTCGCCGCCGTGCGCCTTCACGCGGTCCATCTGCCAGGTCGCACCGGTACGGCCCGACAGGCACCGGCCCTCGATGACCCCGAGCAGCCTGTCGGCCACGGGCCGGTCCACGCCCCACTTGTCGAGCCCCTCGCGGGCCAGCGGGAGCAGGCGGCGCAGGATCAGCTCGCCGGCGGGCACCTCACCCAGCCCCGGCCAGTAGAGACGCGCGTCGAGGCCGTGCCTGGCCGCGCTGTTCAGGTTGTCCTCGGCGGCGGCGAACGACATCTGGCTCCAGATCGGCCGCTCCGCATGCGGGAGCACGGCCATCAGCCCGTAGTAGAAGGCCGCGTTGGCCGCGATGTCGACCACGGACGGCCCGGCGGGCAGCACCCGGTTCTCCACCCGCAGGTGCGGGGTGCCACCGACCACCGCGTACACCGGCCGGTTCCACCGGTAGATCGTGCCGTTGTGCAGGGTCATCTCGTGCAGTTCTGGGATGCGGCCCCGCTCCAGCTCGGCTCGCGGGTCCTCCTCCTCGCAGAGCGGCAGCAGCGCCGGGTAGTACCGGACGTTCTCCTCGAACAGGTCGAACACGCTGGTGATCCACCGCTCGCCGAACCAGACGCGCGGCCGTACGCCCTGGGCCTTCAGCTCGGCGGGACGGGTGTCCGTGGCCTGCTCGAACAGCGTGATCCTGGTCTCGCGGTGCAACTCCTGGCCGAACAGGTACGGCGAGTTGGCGGCGACGGCCACCTGCGCCCCGGCTATGGCCTGGGCGGCGTTCCAGTGCGCGGCGAACTGCTCCGGGCTGATCTGCAGGTGGAGCTGCACGCTGGTGCACGCGGCCTCGGGCGCGACGCTGTCGGCGTGGGTGTCGAGGCGTTCTATGCCCTCGATCGACAGGTGCAGGTCCTCACCGCGGGCGGCGAAGATCTGCTCGTTGAGCAGCCGGTAGCGCGGGTTGGCCGATAGCGTGCCCTCGCCGATGTCCTGCTCGCGCAGCGTGGGCAGGATGCCGATCAGGACCAGGTGGCCGCCCTCGGACTGGGCGCGCTCCTCGGCGTGGTTGAGCCGGGCCCTGACGTCGTTCTCCAGCCTGAGCAACCCGTCGCCGCCCAGCTCCTGGGGCTCGATGTTGATCTCGATGTTGAACTGGCCCAGCTCGGTGGCCCAGTCGGGCTGCGCGATCGCGGCGAGCACCTCGGCGTTGCGCATGGCCGCCTCGCCCGCGGCGTCCACGATGTTGAGCTCGATCTCCAGCCCGGCGAGGGGCCGGTCGTCCTCGAAGCGAGCCTCGCGGAGCATCTGGGCGAAGACGTCCAGGCATCGTCGCACTCTTTCCCGATATTTCCGACGATCGTCCCGACTGAACACGACGACCGGCACGTCCCTGCCCATTCTGGAAATGTCGCATGCCAGAGCCAACTAAGCCAGCATGTCGGCCCGCCAAAACCGACACACGCCGCTTTCGGCCCAGAAAACACGCCGCCTTTGGCCCCAGAAAAGCCACCAGATCAGACGCCGCTCCGAACCCCCGAATACCGCTAGACCAGGCGCCTGGCGGTGGCCCAGCGGGACAGCTCGTGCCGGTTGGACAGCTGAAGCTTGCGCAGCACCGACGACACGTGCGTCTCGACCGTCTTGACCGAGATGAACAGCTCCTTGGCGATCTCCTTGTAGGCATAGCCACGGGCGATCAGCCGGAGCACCTCGCGCTCGCGCTGCGTCAGCGAGTCGAGCTCGGGGTCGATCGACGGCGCCTCCGACGAGGCGAACGCGTCGAGCACGAACCCGGCCAGCCGCGGCGAGAAGACCGCGTCGCCGTCGGCCACCCGGCGGATGGCGTCGGTCAGCTCGGTGCCGCTGATGTTCTTGGTCACGTAGCCTCGGGCGCCGCCGCGGATCACGCCGATCACGTCCTCGGCCGCGTCGGACACCGACAGCGCCAGGAAGCGTACCTGCGACCCGGCGCCGAGCACCCTGCGCAGGACCTCCTGCCCGCCGCCGCCGGGCATGTGCACGTCGAGCAGGACCACGTCGGGAGCGAGCTCGGCGATCGCCTTGACCGCCGTCTCGACGTCCTCGGCCTCTCCGACGACCTGGATCGAGTCGCCCAGCTCGGCCCGTACGCCGGAACGGAACAGCCGGTGATCGTCGACGATCAGCACCCTGGTCATTGCTTCTCCACCTTCATCGTCAACATCACTTCCGTGCCCTCACCGGGCTCGGTGCGCACCCTGGCGGCGCCGCCGTGACGCTCCATTCTCCCGATGATGGACTCCCTGATCCCCATTCTGTCGAGAGGCACCGCGTTGAGGTCGAATCCCTTGCCACGATCCTTCACGAAAATCGTGGCTTCTTCGCCCTCTACCTCGGCATAGACGGAAATAGATGGACTGCCGGAGTACTTGGCGGCGTTGACCATCGACTGCCTCGACGCCTTCAGCATGGCGCCGAGCTTGCCGGCCGAGTCGAGCTCGATGTCGCCCACGCAGACCACCTCGATCGGCACGCCGTGCGCGTCCTCCTCTTCCGCCGCGATCCTGCGTACGGCCGCGGCGAGCGTCGCGTCGGCGTCCTGGGCGGGCTGGTAGAGCCAGTTGCGCAGGTCGCGCTCCTGCGCGCGGGCCAGCCTGGTGACCTCGCGCGGGTCGTGCGCGACGCGCTGGATCAGCGTGAGCGTGTGCAGCACCGAGTCGTGCACCATCGCCGCGACCTCGGCCCGCTCCTCCGACCTGATGCGGTCGCGCCGCTCCAGCTGGAGCTCCTTCCACAGGCCCGCGAGCCAGGGCGCGGCGATGACCGCCAGCCCGCCGACCACCACGATGGTGAACAGCAGGCCGGGCCTGGCCTTGGACAGCTCCCCCTGAGCGGCCAGGAAGCCCGCCGCGCCGATGACGACGAGCGCGATGCCGAGCAGCGTGCGCACCCGGTTCTTCCTGATGCTCTTCGTCGCCCCGCTCACCCAGTTGCGGCGGCGTTCGGGATCGGCCTGCTGCCACAGGATGAGCGCGCCGATGCCGACCACGGCGAACGGCAGAATGGCGATGCCCCCCTTGGAGGCGCCGGTCAGCCAGCCGAACGCGACCAGCGCCATGCTGATCGCGCCGAACGCCGCGAGCTGGCTCCAGTCGCGCTGCGGCGGCTGCCCTTCGTACGGCACGCGGGGCGTGATCATCCAGAGCACCGCGTACGCCACCCCGCCGACCCCGCCGACCACGCTGAGCAGCACGAACATCAGCCTGATCACCACGGGATCGAGCTTCAGCTGAGCCGCGAGCCCTTGTGCCACGCCACCGAGCAGCCGGCCCTCCATGGGGCGCATCATCCGGCGGTAGGGCGCGTCGCCACCGGCTTGGGCAAGAGTCTTCTGGTCAGCCATAACATCGCCATAGTCACATGTCCGCCGCGTTGGGGACATCAGGGAACAACCCCCGGGTCGGCTCAGGGGTCTCCCGGATGCAGACGGTGGGCTGGTGGGGCCACGATAGTGGCATGACAGAAGCACCACCGAAGGAACCGGCCGCTCCGCCGACCGCGCTGCGACGTAGCAGCGAGGGGCGCTTCCTCATGGGAGTCTGCGCCGGGCTCGGGCGATACACCGGGATCGACCCGGTGGTGTTCCGCGTGGCCTTCGCGGTGCTGCTGTTCGGCTCCGGGATGGGGCTGTTCCTGTACATCGCGGCGTTCCTGCTGATGAAGGAGCCGAACGGGCGGCCCGGTTACATCGAGCAGTGGACCGGGCGCGACTTCGACGCCGCCACCGTGATGGCGCTGCTGACGGCGGTGCTCGCCGCCGGGCTCGGCCTCAACCTGGCGACGGTCTGGCTCGACTCGGGCACGCTGGTGGTCGGCATGATGCTGGCCATCGGGCTGCTCGCGGCGCACACCAACGGCGTGGACCTGCTCGGCCTGGTCCGGTCGATGCCCGAGCGGCTCACCCGCCGCGCCCATCCAGGCGATTCCGAGCCGTACCTGAACGACTTCACGTATTCGCCCATCCCTGGCCACACCGCGCCCACGACGGGCTATGCGCGGCCCCGCCCGGCCGCCGAGCCGTACACACGCGAACCGGTGACGGAGACACAGACGGCGGCGGAGAGGCCGGCGGAGACGGTGACCGCGTCTCCCGCCGGATCGGAGCCGCCGACCGCCCCGACGCGCGTCAACCCCGTCCCCGCCGACGTGCCGATCGACGACCGGGCCACCGACGAGCCCACGGAATCACCGATCGACAGGCGGGCCGATGAGCCGGCCGCCGTTCGCGCGGAGCCGTACGAGACGGCGGAGCCGTACGAGACGGCGGAGCCCTACGGGAGGGCAGAGCCCTACGGGAGCGCGGAGCCCTACGGGAGCGCGGAGCCGCGCCCGAGGCCCGCCCCCGGGACGCCGCCTCAGCCGCCCGCGCCGCCGCGCTCCCGTACCGACCCGATGACCGCCCTCACCTACGGCGAGCCGTTCGCGCCGAACGGCCCCTTCCAGCCGCTCGACCCGCGCAGGCGAGCCGCCGGCGGCTACTCGCCGTACGACCCCGCCCTGTACGGCAGGCCGACGCCCCCGCCCCGCCAGAAGCAGAAGCGGCCCAGATCGTTCATCGGCGCCATGACCATGTTGCTGGCAATCATCATTGGAGGGATCGTCGTGGCGGTCCAAGCCAGGTCCGCCTCGGGGGTCAGTCCCACCCTGGTCGGCGGCGCCGTACTCGTCACCATCGGCGCCGGGCTGCTGATCGCCGCCTGGTGGGGCCGCGGCGCGGGCCTGGTCGCGGCCGGCACCATGGTCGCCCTGCTGGTCGGCCTCGGCATGATGGTCGGCGATCTGCCGCGGAATATCGGCGACTTCGTCTGGCGGCCGACCACCGTGGCGGAGGCGAGCCGGATCTACGACGTGGGAGTCGGGGACGGCCGGCTCGACCTGTCCGCGCTCAAGCTCACGCCGGGCGCGAACCTGACGGTCAACGCCAAGGTCTCGATCGGCGAGCTGACCGTGATCGTGCCACCGACGACGCGGGTCGAGGTGCACGCCACCAACAAGGTCGGCGACATCAAGGTGGACCAGTCGCTCAGAGGCGGCGTCGACGTCAAGTTCGACAAGGTGCTGGAGCCCGACACGCGGCCGAAGGGCGCCGTCCCGACGATCGTGCTGAACCTGCGGGGCGGCGTCGGCGACATGGAGGTGCGGCGTGCCGCGTGAGGTCGACAAGCCGCGCCGGGTGCACCGGACGGACTGGATGGCACTGCTGAGCGGCATGCTCTTCGTGGTGCTGGGCATCCTGATCCTGACCCGTGAGATCACGGACCCCCTGGTCCTGGTGTCTTTGGTCATCATCGGGCTGGGCTTCGCGGGGCTCGTCGCCGTAATCGCGCGGGTGATCCGCGGCAAGTAACCCTTGACCGGGAAAAACACCGGCGTACGTTGGCCTTGTCCGCCTTTCCCGCGCTCCTCTGGGAGGACGTATGCCTCGGACAGCCATCACCGTCGACGGAGTCAAGTACGAGGAGGAAGTCGAGCCGCGCCTCCTTCTCGTCCACCTGCTACGAGAACGTCTGGGCAAGACCGGCACCCCGGTCGGCTGCGACACCAGCAACTGCGGCGCCTGCACCGTCATGCTCGACGGCAAGAGTGTGAAGAGCTGCTCGGTACTCGCCGTGCAGGCCGACGGCTGCGACGTCGTCACCATCGAGGGCCTGGGCGCCAACGGGTCGATGCACCCGATGCAGCAGGCCTTCCACGAGGAACACGCCCTGCAGTGCGGCTACTGCACCCCCGGCATGGTCATGGCCGCGATCGACCTGCTCAGGGACAATCCGGACCCGTCTGAGGACGCCATCAGGGAGGGCCTGGAAGGCAACCTCTGCCGGTGCACCGGCTACTGCAACATCGTCCGCGCGGTACGCCGGGGCGCGCAGGAGATGGGCCAGGCGGTGAAGACGCCATGACCGAGGTCGGCAAGGCGAGGAAGCGCAAGGAGGACAGGCGGCTGCTGACCGGGCGTACCCAGTGGACGGACAACCTGCGGCAGCCGGGGATGCTGCACGTCATGTTCCTGCGCAGCCCGATGGCGCACGCGCGGATCACCCGGGTCGACGTCTCGGCGGCGCGCGACCTGCCGGGCGTCGTGGCGGCGTTCGGCGGCCAGGACTTCGCCGCCGAGCAGGGCAGCCTGCCGTGCGCCTGGCCGGTGAGCGAGGACATCGTGATCCCCGACCACCCGCCGATGGCCGTGTCGGAGGTGCGGTACGTGGGCGAGGCCGTCGCCTGCGTGGTCGCCACCGACCACTACCTGGCCGCGGACGCGCTGGAGGCGATCGAGGTCGACTACGAGCCGCTGCCGGCCGTACTCGACATGAACGAGGCGCTCACCCCCGACAGCCCCAAGGTGCACGAGGCGGGCAACCAGGCGTTCACCGTGAAGATCACCTCGGGCGACGTCGAGGCGGCCTTCAGGGACGCGCCGGTGGTCATCGACCGGACCTACATCCAGCAGCGGCTCATCCCGAGCGCGATGGAGCCGCGGGCGGTGCTCGCGACCACCGACGGCGACTCCTTCACGCTCTGGTCGGCCACGCAGATCCCGCACGTCCTGCGCGTCATGCTGGCCGTGGTGACCGGCATCCCGGAGCACAAGATCCGGGTGATCGCGCCCGACGTGGGCGGCGGGTTCGGCTCCAAGCTCCAGGTCACCGCGGAAGAGGTGCTGTGCCTGCTGCTCACCAGGCGGCTGGGCAAGCCGGTCAAGTGGACGGAGTCCCGCTCCGAGGGCAACCTGACCGTGCACCACGGCCGCGACCAGATCCAGCACCTGAGGCTGGCGGCCGAGGCGGACGGGCGGATCCGCGGGCTGCAGGTCGAGCTGCTGGCCGACATGGGCGCCTACCTGATGCTGGTCACGCCCGGCGTGCCGCTGCTCGGCGCGTCCATGTTCAACGCCATCTACAAGATGGACGCCTACGAGTTCGGCTGTACGGGCGTCTTCACCACGAAGATGCCGACCGACGCCTATCGGGGCGCGGGCCGGCCCGAGGCGACGTACGGCATCGAGCGGCTCATGGACGAGCTGGCCGCCGAGCTGCGCCTGGACCCGCTGGAGGTACGGCGGCGCAACTGGATCAAGCACGAGGAGTTCCCGTACACCACCATCTCCGGGCTGACCTACGACTCGGGCAACTACGAGGCGGCGACGGACAAGGCGATGGCGCTGTTCGGCTACGACAAGCTGCGCGCCGAACAGGCCGACCGGCGCGACCGGGGCGACCCGGTCCAGCTCGGGATCGGGGTGAGCACGTTCACCGAGATGTGCGGGCTGGCCCCGTCCCGGATGCTCGGCGCGGCCAACTACGGCGCGGGCGGCTGGGAGCACGGCTCGGTACGCATGCTGCCCACCGGCAAGGTCGAGGTCATCACCGGCACCTCCCCGCACGGCCAGGGACACGTGACGGCGTGGAGCCAGATCACCGCCGACGCGCTCGGCGTGCCGTTCGAGGACATCACGGTGCTGCACGGCGACACGGCGATCGCGCACAAGGGCATGGACACCTACGGCTCGCGTTCGCTGACCGTCGGCGGCATCGCCGTGCTCAAGGCGTGTGACAAGGTCAAGGACAAGGCCAGGAAGCTCGCCTCGCACCTGCTGGAATGCGCGCCCGACGACCTGGAGTTCGCCGAGGGCGTGTTCAAGGTGAAGGGCACCGACTCCCAGAAGACCATCCAGGAGCTGGCCTACGCCGCGTTCACCGCCCACGACCTGCCCGAGGGCGTCGAGGCCCGGCTCGACTCCGACGCCACCTTCGACCCGGAGAACTACTCCTTCCCGCACGGCACCCATCTGTGCGCGGTGGAGGTGGACACCGAGACCGGCATGGCGAAGATCCGCTCGTACGTGGCGGTCGACGACGTGGGCACGGTGGTCAACCCGCTGATCGTCGAGGGCCAGATCCACGGCGGCATCGCGCAGGGCGTCGCGCAGGCGCTGTACGAGGAGGCCGTCTACGACTCGGAGGGCAACCTGCTCACCACCACGATGGCCGACTACCTGCTGCCGACGGCGATGGACCTGCCGGACTTCGTCACCGACCGGACCGAGACCCCGGCCACCAGCAATCCCCTGGGCGCCAAGGGCGTCGGCGAGGCCGGCACGATCGCCTCGACCCCGGCGGTCGTCAACGCCATCGTCGACGCGCTGCGACCACGCGGCATCCACGACATCCAGATGCCGTGTACACCCGAGCGGATCTGGAGGGCGCTGCGATGATCCCGGCCCAGTTCGACTACGTCCGCGCCGGCTCGCTCGGCGAGGCCGTACAGGAGCTCTCCGCCGACGAGGACGCCAAGGTCCTGGCCGGTGGGCAGTCGCTCCTTCCGCTGCTCCGGCTCCGGCTGGCCTACCCGTCGAAGCTGGTCGACGTGGGCCGCCTGCCAGAGCTGACGGGCGTGCACGACCGTGGCGACCACGTCTTCATCGGCGCGATGGCCACGCACGACGAGGTGCTGCGCTCCGGCGTGGTCAACGCCGACTGCCCGCTCGTGGTGCGGGCCACCGCGACGGTCGCCGATCCCGCCGTACGCCACCGCGGCACGTTCGGCGGCTCGCTGGCGCACTGCGACCCGGCGGGCGACCTGCCCGCGGTGGTCCTGGCGCTGGAGGGCGTCTTCGTGGCCAGGTCGGCCGAGGGCGAGCGGGAGATCCCCGCCGCCGAGTTCTTCGTCGACTACCTGGAGTCGGCGCTGCGGCCGGGAGAGGTCCTGGTCGGGGTGCGGCTCCCCAAGCTCGGCGCCGACTGGGGCTATCACTACGAGAAGTTCCACCGGACCGCGCAGTCGTGGGCCATCGTCGGGGTGGCCGCGGCGGTCAAGCGCTCCAACGGAGTGATCGAGGAGGCGCGGATCGGCCTGACCAACATGGGCCCGACGCCCGTGCGGGCCCATGTGGTCGAGACCGCTCTGCGGGGTAAGCAACTGGGCGATGAGGTACGGCAGGCGTGCGAGGAGGCGGCGGCCGACACGGCTCCGCCCTCCGACCTGCACGCCCAGCCGGACTATCGCCGGCACCTGGCCAGGGTGCTGACCCATCGCGCGATACTCCACGCCGCCGGGTCTCCCTGACCGGTTTGAGGGGGCGCCCTTTCGGGGCGCCCCTTCTCAGTCGTAATGTCGCAATCAGCGGAGAGGAGCGGATCCATGGCGATGCGGTTCGAGCATGAGTTCAGCGTTCCGGTGCCGGTCGAGCAGGCGTGGGCCGTACTGCTCGACGTCGAACGGGTCGCGCCGTGCCTGCCGGGGGCCTCGCTCGACGTCTTCGAGGGCGATGAGTTCACCGGCCGGATGAAGGTGAAGGTCGGCCCGATCACCGTGACCTACCGTGGCGTGGCCAGGTTCGAGAACGTGGACAAGGACGCCCATACGCTCACCATTAATGCGTCAGGCAAGGAGGCGCGTGGCGCGGGGACGGCCTCGGCGACCGTCAAGGCCACGCTGACGCCGGGCGACGGGTCCACCACGGTCCTGGTGGAGACGTCGTTCAACGTGACCGGCCGGCCCGCCCAGTTCGGGCGCGGGGTCATGGCCGAGGTCGGCGCGAAGCTCATCGACAGGTTCGCCGCCAACCTCGCGCAGTTGCTGACCGAGCCGGCGCACGAGGCGGCCGCCGTACCTGCACCTGTGCCGGCGGAGCCCCTGGAGGGTGAGCCGCGGCTGAGCGTGGTGCCCGGTCCCGAGGAGGACGTCCGGCCCGCCGGGACGCTGCGTACGTCGCGCACGCCCGACGAGGAGGCGCTCGACCTGCTGGAGATCGCCGGGACGCCACTGCTGAAGCGCCTGGCGCCCATCGCCGGGGCGATCGCGGGGCTGCTGTTCCTCGGCTGGCTGATCAGACGCCTCATGCGCTGATATCCGTTGGCTGATCAGACGCGCTGATTCAGCAAAGACACCATCAAGTCCGGACACTTCTCCCGAAGCCGGGGAAGTTCATCCCCACATGTCTTATTTCGGGGGACATTCGGGGGAGATGAGCATGCCGGACTGCACTGTTGTCGTGATCACCTACAACGACGCGGCCCGCCTGCCCAGGGCCGTGCGATCGGTACTCGGCCAGTCGCTACGCGACCTCGAAGTGATCATCGCCGACGACGCGAGCACCGACGACACCCCCCGGGTGGCCGGCGAGCTGGCGCGGTCCGACTCCCGGGTCCGCTACCTGCGCCGGCAGGTCAACAGCGGCGGCTGCGGCGCGCCCCGCAACGACGGCCTCGACGCGACGACCGCGCCGTACGTGATGTTCCTCGACAGCGACGACGAGCTGCCCAGGCACACCTGCAAGAGCCTGCTCGGCGAGATCGAGCGGACCGGCGCCGACTTCGTGGCCGGGCAGATCTCCCGGCTGCACGAGCGGAGCGGCCGGCTCGCGCCCTACTACCCGTCGCTGTTCGCCAGGCGGCGGGTCGTGGCGGGCATCGGCGCGGAGCCCGAGCTGTTCCTCGACTGCTTCAGCACCAACAAGCTCTACGACGTGCGCTTCCTGCGCGAGAACGGGCTGCGCTTCCCGGAGGACATCCACTA
This sequence comes from Nonomuraea sp. NPDC049158, assembly GCF_040648335.1. Lineage (NCBI taxonomy): Bacteria > Bacillati > Actinomycetota > Actinomycetes > Streptosporangiales > Streptosporangiaceae > Nonomuraea > Nonomuraea sp. NPDC049158. Next base: position 146,240 of record NZ_JBEZDM010000005.1, on the reverse strand, counting down.
CGAGGACCACGTCTTCGCGGCCGGCCTGTACGCCATCTCGCGCCGGTTCGCGGTCGTGCCCTGGGTGGTCTACCACTGGCACCGCGCGCCCGACGACCGCTCCATCTCGCTCAACATCAAGGAGATGGACAACGTACGGCACCGCGTGGCGGCGGCCCGGATGAGCGACGACGTGCTGCGCGCCCACGACGCCGCGGACCTGGTGCCCGACCGGCAGTACCGCTTCCTCAGGCAGGACCTGCGCGTGTACCTCAACCCGCTGCCCAGGCGCGGCCGGGTGTGGGCGAAGCAGTTCGCGGCCGTGGTGCGGCCCTACCTGGAGGAGATCCCGCCTGAGGTGTTCGAGCGGATCGAGCCGATGGCCCGGGTCTGCTGCCATCTCATCCTCGGCGACCGGGTCGACGACCTGCTGGTGGCCGCCCGGTCGCTGCCCGACCCGTGTGCCGCCCCACGGGCCGCCGTACGCCATGAGGGACGGACGTACTGGGGCACGACGGTCACGCCCGGCATGGACATCACCCGGCTGCGGATGGCCGAGCTGCCTTACAGCGCGGCCCGGCTGCGGCACGAGGTGACCGAGATCGCCGGGGACGGCGAGCGGATCCGGATGAGCGTGCACACCTACGACCCTTTCGGCGTGCTGCCGGTCGACTGGACGGCCTTCCTCCAGCTCGGCGGCCAGCGCGTCCCCATCCAGCCGGTCGCCTCCGGTGACGGCGGTTACGTGAGTGAGATCACCTTCACGCCCACGGCCTCGTGCGAACCACGCATCGGGTTCACCAGGAACTGCGACGGCCGCACCACGACCGACCGGCTGATGGCCCCGCCCGACCTGGAGCCGATCGCGCTGCCGGCGGCGCGCACGGTCACGGCCGAGGGCAACGCCGCGTACCTGCGCGTACGCGTGCCCTCGGTCAGGTCACGTCTCTACCGGCTCAAGCGCCGGTTGCTGCGGCGGCTCAGCACGCCGGCGATGAAGCTGCGCTTCTACAAGACGGTGATCCGCCTGCTCCCGCCCCGACCTGACCTGGCCCTGTTCGAGGCCGACGTCGGCAAGGGCTACACCGGCAGCCCGCGCGCCATCTACGAGGAGCTGCGGCGACGCGGCCTGCCGATCCGCGTCGTCTGGTCGGTGGCCAGGTGCCGGGCGAACTTCCCCGCCGACGCCCGGCTCGTCCGCCGCGGCGGCTGGCGGTACGTATGGCTGCTGGCCCGCGCGGGCATCTGGGTCGACAGCCACGGCTTCCCGCTCAACTACCCGAAACCGCCCGGGACCCGCTATCTCCAGACCTGGCATGGCCAGGGCATCAAGTCGGTCGGCTTCGACGCGCCCGACCTGCGCGCCGACTTCGACCGCCCGCGCGCCGAGTGGCGCGCCGCCGTCGCCCGCTGGGACGCGCTCGTCTCGCCGAGCGCCGAGTTCTCGCGGGTCTTCCTGCCCTCCAACGGCTACACGGGCCAGGTCCTCAGGTACGGCACGCCGCGCTGCGACGCGCTGGTGCGCCAGGAGAGCAGGCACGACGTCCTGCGACGGCTGGAGATACCGCCCGGCAGGAAGATCCTGCTGTACGCGCCCACCTATCGCGACCGGGCCAAGAACAGCGGCCAGTCGATCCGGGCGGACCTGGAGCTGATGGCCGAGGAACTGGCCGGCGAGTGGGTGCTGATCCTGCGCACGCACCCGGTGGAACGCTTCAGCACCCCGCAGCACGTCAGGCACTTCGTCCGGCCCGCCGGGTCGTACCCGGAGATCAACGACCTGATGCTGGCCTCGCACGCGCTGCTCACGGACTACTCCTCGGTGATGTGCGACTACGCGCTGACCGGCAAGCCCATGGTGTTCCTGATCGACGACTGGGACGAGTACCGGCTGACCGAGCGGGGCGTCTACCACGACCTGCCGGCGATCGCCCCCGGGCCGTGCGTCACGACGACCGAGGAGGTGGTCGAGGCGCTGCGGGAGCTGCCGGCCGTACACGCGGCCCATGCCGAGCGGTACGCGGCCTTCCGCGAGCTGTGGTGCGCGGACGAGCGGGGAGACGCCGCCGCGCGCGTCGTGGACGCCTTCTTCGGGCACCGGGCGGCGTCGTGACCGTGGTGTTCGCCTGCATGGACGCCGACACGCTGGGGGGCATCCAGCAGGTGACGCACACCCTGGCGCAGGGGCTGGCCGAACGCGGCTACGACGTGCACGTGGTCGGGCTGCACCGGGCGGCGGCGCCGTTCCGCTACGTCGAGGAGCCCAACTACAGGCGCCACGTGATCAGCCCGGAACCCCTGGGACCGCAGAGCGCGCGGGCACGCAGGCGGGCCGACGAGCGGCTGGCCGCCCTGTTCGACCCGATGCGGGGAGGTTTCGCGGTGCTGACCTCGCCGGGGGTGGTGACGCGGCTGACGTCCGTCCTGCCCGGCTCGCTCCATCGGGTCGGGCAGTACCACGGCTCGTACGAGCACGCCCGCGGCTGCTGGCACCTCGGCTCGATCCGGCAGCACTACCTCAAGCTCGACCAGGCGGTCTTCCTCAGCGAGGACGACGCCTGGCGCTTCTCCGAGGAGGCGCTGCTGCCCAACACCTGGGCCCTGCCCAACCCGCTGGCGCGCTGGCCGGAGGAGGTGTCCGGGCTGGAGACGCCCCGGGTGCTGGGGGTGGGGCGGATGGAGGGGGTCAAGCGGTTCGACCGGCTCATCAGCGCGTTCGCCAGGGCCGGCGCGCCGGCGCCGTGGGAGCTGCACCTGATCGGCGACGGTAGCGAGCTGGAGCGGCTGCGCGCGCACGCCGTGCGTGAGGGCGTCGGGGAGCGGGTGGTGTTCAGGGGCCGCGTCCCCGCCGATCGGATGCCGGGCGAATATCTGGAGGCGGCGATCCTGGGGCTGACCAGCGAGCACGAGGGGCTGCCCATCGTGCTGCTGGAGTCGGCTGCGCATGGGGTGCCCGCGGTGGCGTTCGACGTGTCGGGCGGGGTGCGGTCGGCAGGGCCGGTGCTCGTCCCGGCCGGGGACGTCGGCGCGTTCGGCGCGGCGCTGGCCCGGCTGATGGGTTCGGCGTGGGAGCGGCGGCGCCTGGGCGCCGCCGCTCGGGCACGGGCCGCCGCCTTCCGGCTCGACCACGTCCTGGACCGCTGGGAATCCCTGTTCGTCCACCTGACCAGGTGACGAGCAGATCTCCTATCGCGCGCGCTGGGCCAGCTCAGGCGACTCGTTGCGCGGCTGCGGTATCCCGGCGAGCAGCTGCTGCTTCGAGGTGAGCAGCGCGGCGACCGGGCTCGGCTCGCGCAGCCGGTTGATGCGGTCGCGCACCATCTTGCGCATCCGGTTGGCGCGGCGCTTCTGCATCGTCTTGTGGCAGGTGACCAGGTGCTCCTTGGCCGCCGCCGGCGCGCCGGACAGCTCGTAGCCGTTGGCCTCCAGCCGGTCGCCGAGCACCTGCTCGCACAGCGAGATCTCCCAGTCCTCCAGCCGCTTGGCCCAGCTGCCCACCCTGGCGCGGGTGACCTCGCCGTGCGTGTTGCTGTGCCAGACCTTGTGCGCGGGGACCGCCACGGTGGCCGCCTCGCGCGGAGAGACCGTACTCGGGTCGAAGTCCTCGTCGAGGAAGTGGCAGAGCTTCTTCATCTCGGTCGCCGGATCGTCGGTGAGGTCCTCGTACCGCAGCTCGTAGTAGGTGTCCTCGGGCAGCATCCGCCGCAGCCTGTTGCCCGCGTCGATGGCCTCGGCCCAGGTGGAGATCGCGTGGAAGGAGTCCAGCGTGTACCAGGGCATCTCCTTCAGCGACGAGACGCAGTCGCGGCCGTCCCTGATCAGGTGGATGAACTGGGCGTCGGGGAAGAGCCTGAGCAGGATGTCGACCTGCTTGACGTAGCTGGGCCGCTTGTCTCCCCAGCGGGCCTTGTCGAAGCGGTCGGCGTACATGCGGAAGGTGGTGCCGAGCACCGAGCCGAGCGTTCCGGGCCCGTCGACGACCTGCTGGACGAAGTCCTCCCTGTCGATCTTGAGCTCGCGGAACTTGGTGCTGCGGTCGCCCGCGATCCACTCCGCGAGCGCACGGCGGCGCTCCTCGACGCGCAGGTCGCCGAACGAGCGGCGCCGGTGGTAGACGGGCACCAGGAACCTGGTCTCCGGCGGCACCGCGATCCGCGGGTGCGAGTGGAGCATGAGCTGCAGCATCGTGGTGCCGGAGCGCGGACAGCCGACGACGAAGATGGGCCGGTCTGACATGAAAACCCCCGAAAACTTAGACGAGAACGTGCTCTCGGCTCCTCGTGGAGGGCACGCTGTACTTGCGCGTGAAGAGCCACATCCGGTGGACGAGGAAGCCCTCGTTGACCAGCAACGAGACGCTGGCGACCGCGGAGACCGGGATCAGCGCCACGGTGCCCACGAGCGGCGCGACCACGAACACCGCGGCGTGGAACTCGATGCCGCTGATCAGGTGGGCACGGATACGGCGGCGGGCCATCGCCTTGTTGATCCGCCGCACGAGACGACGTGAGCGGTTCGTCGGCGGCCTCTGGCGCGGTATCCGCACCTCGGGCTCGTCCTCCTCCGCCCGGGCCTCCCCGTCGGCCTCCCGCTCCGCCTTGACCGTCTCGCGGACCCGCTTCATCTGCGGCGCGTTGACGTACCTGAACAGGTCGACCACCGCCACCGCCGCGCCCATGACGATGTAGCGAACGTCGCCGGTGATCGCGTACTGGCCGTAAGCGAGACCGGTGGCGCAGCACACCACCCTGATCCGGTCGCCGACGTAGTCGAGCCACAGGCCGAAGGGCGTCCCCGTGCCCTTGAGCCGCGCTATCTTGCCGTCAAGGCAGTCCACCATGAAGCTCAGATAGAACATGGCCGCCCCCGCGGCCAGCAGGTCCATCGCGAGACATACGGCGGACACCATGCCGAGGACCAGCGAGACCACCGTGAGCTGGTTGGGCGTCAACCGCGTGTGGTTGGCCACCAGCAGAGCTGCCCGGCAGGCGACCGGGTCCACGAAGTACACGGTCCACCAGGAGTCTCTCCGCTTGCGTGTCGCGTAGACGTCATCCAGCGAATAGGTCCTCATGGCTCCAAGCATGGCGACGCACCGCCGTGATCCAATTACTCTCTGGAACTACTGGGCGATGTCCATGCTGGTTCTTGACCATCCTGGCACCGACAGCCGCCAGACCTTCTGCGCCTCGGCATCGCGAAAGCACGTTTTCACCACGAGGCCGCACAATTCCACCCGTGCGTGCAGCCGCCAGCTCGGCCCGCCCTCTTCGAGCATCGCCGGGTCGATCTCCACCGAGACGCCCTGCCCGCCCGTGCGCCGTACCTCCAGCGGGACCCGGCGCTCGCCGTCGGTCAGCCACATCCCGATCCGGTTAGGCTCCCGCGCCACCCGGTGCAGGGCCACCTCGCCGCGCACCTCGAATCGGCTGCCCGTCCAGCCGCACTCATGGACCGTGGCCAGCAGCTTCACCTCGTCGCTCGCCTCGAAGACCGCGTCGGGGATCTGGAGGGTCCGGTCGCGGAAGTAGGGGTAGTCGCCGTACCAGCCGATCTCGTGCGGCACGATGGGGGTGCCGTCGACCGAGTCGCGCCTGAACCTGCGCACCACCCGCAGCTCCTCGACCAGGCCGCGGCCCAGCAGGTGGAGTTCGAGCCTGCGCAGCGACGCCACCTCGCCGAGAGCGACGGGGCTCAGCCCGGCCAGCCACTCCTGCGAGAGTTCGAGCAGCGGCCCGATCTCGTCGTCCTCGGCGTACTCCAGCGCCTGGAACAGGAACAGGAGGTCCTTCTCCAGCACCACGCCGTCGAAGGCGTCGGCCAGCTCGGGCTCCTGCTCACTGAGGAAGGCCCGGACCGCGCGGATGGCGGCCAGCCGTTCGGCCAGGTTCGGCAGCTCCATCCGCCGCTGGGTGATCGAGCTCTCCCCCTCCTCGCGCTTGCGCCAGTGGTAGACGATGTCGGGGAGCACGTCGACGCCCGTCGCCAGCACGTGCGCCCGCATGCTGAGCGGCACATCCTCATAGATCCCCGCCGGGAACTCCAGCTCGTGCTTACGCCAGAAGTCCTGCCGGTAGACCTTGTTCCAGACCGTGCGGTCCCTGATCAGGGACCGGCGCTCCCGGATGTGCGCGCCCCGCGCGGGGCGCCGGAACGCCTTCTCGTGCATGGACGACACGGCCAGCTCGCCCTCCGTCAGGCGCAGCACCCCGCCGCAGGCGAAGTCCGAGCCGCTCTCCCGCAACGACTCCACCAACAGCTCGTACGCCTTGGGCGGCACGACGTCGTCGCTGTCGGCGAAGGCCAGATAGGTGCCGCGGGCCCGCCGGATCCCCGCGTTGCGCGCCGGACCGGGGCCCTGGTTCGGCTGGTCGAACAGGACGAAGCGCGGATCGCGGGCCGCGAACTCGCGGGCCACCCGCGCGCTCGCGTCCAGTGAGCCGTCGTCCACGAGGATGACCTCGATGTCCTCCAGCGTCTGAGCCGCCAGAGATTCCAGACATTCGCCGATATACGGCTCTACGTTGTAGATCGGGACGACGACGCTGAGGATGGGCGTCATACCGAGGAGCTCCCTTGGGGTCGGGGTTGGGGTCGAGGGCAGCATGCCCTGGCCATCACTCCGGCACGACGTTCGATGCCGCACTCTGATCAGCTCTTTGCCGGATGGATCCGCTACGTTGTGCAATGGATCGAGCGCGCTGAGTAGGGGGAAGCCGTGCTGAGACCCGTACACGACCATGAGCTGCCCGCCATCCGCCGATGGCGCAACCACCCGAAAGTGCGGGCGGCGAGCTTCACCACCCACGTCATCGCCGAGGCCGAGCACGCCCGGTGGTGGGCCGGGGTAAAGGACGATCCGGCCAGGCGGGTGCTGATCTACGTCCACGACGGGACCGCCGCGGGGGTGGTGACGTTCTCCGGGCTCGACCCCGCCGCGCGGAGCGGCGAATGGGGGTTCTACCTCGATCTGGCCAGGTTGGAGCCGTCGGGCGCGCTGCTGCCGGCCTGGATCGGGCTGGAGCGGGCCGCCATCGACCATGCTTTCGGGCCGCTGGGGCTGACCACGCTGCGGGGCGAGGTGCTCGCCCGCAACGAGGCGGCCAGGGGGCTGCACCGGCGCTTCGGCTTCGCCGAGGTCGCCGTCCACCGGCGCGACATCGACGGCGTCCGCCGCGACGTCGTCACCGTGCAACTCATCAGGAAGGACGACCACTCATGATCTCCATCGCCGGGCGCGCGATCGGGGCGGGACAGCCCCCCTTCGTCATCGCCGAGATGTCGGGCAACCACAACGGCCGCCTGGAGCAGGCGCTGGCCATCGTCGACGCGGTGGCCGACAGCGGCGCGCACGCCCTGAAGCTGCAGACCTACCGCCCCGACACGATCACCGTCGACGCCGACGGCCCCGCCTTCCGCCTGGGCGAGGAGCACGAGCTGTGGGGCGGCGAGCGTCTCTACCGGCTCTTCGAGCGGGCGCACACGCCGTGGGAGTGGCACGAGCCGATCTTCGCCAGGGCTCGCGGGCGGGGGCTCATCCCGTTCTCCTCGCCTTTTGACCCCACGGCCATCGATCTGCTGGAGAGTCTCGGCGTCCCGGCCTACAAGATCGCCTCTTCGGAGATCGTGGACCTGCCCCTGATCAGGCTCGCCGCCGCCACGGGCAAGCCGCTGATCATCTCCACCGGCATGGCGTCCATCGGCGAGATCCACGCCGCCGCGGAGGCCGCCAGGGAGGCGGGCTGCACCCAGCTCGCCATGCTGGCCTGCACCGCCTCCTACCCCGCCGCGCCCGCCGAGAGCAACCTGCGCTCGCTTCCGCTGCTCGCCGGGCTCACCGGCGCGGTGGTCGGCATCTCCGACCACACGCCCGGCATCGGCGCGGCGCTCGCGGCGGTCGCGCTGGGCGCGTGCCTGATCGAGAAGCACGTCACGGTGGACCGGGGCGACGGGGGTGTGGACTCGGCGTTCTCGCTGGAGCCGGCCGAGCTCGCGGCGCTCGTGGTGGAGAGCGAGCGAGCCTGGCAGTCGCTGGGCAGCGCGGTCATCGGGCCGCGGGCCTCCGAGCGCGAAGGGCTGCGGTTCCGGCGGTCGCTGTATGTCGTACGGGATGTGCGGGCGGGCGAGCCGGTGACGGAGCAGAACGTCCGTTCCATCCGGCCGGCCGGGGGGCTGCCGCCGGCGGCGGCGGCGCAGGTGATGGGCCGCCGCTTCGCCAGGGACGCCACGCTCGGCACACCACTGACCTGGGACCTGGTCTGAAGGTTAATGGGTTCAGAGGAGGGCTCGTTCAGAGGAGAGCTCGTTTAGAGGAGAGCGAGGAGCGCGTCGGCGACGCGTTCCCTGCCGCGGCCGTCGATCAGCCCGGCGCCGCGCCTGCCGTACTCCTCGCGGGACGCCGGGTCGGCGAGCAGGCGGGACAGGACATCGACGGCCGCCGCGTCCGGGGCCGGTCCCAGGCCCGCCGCGAGTCCGCCACCGACCAGCGCCTCGTAGCCGATCAGCTGGTTGTCGGCCACCCAGCTCAGCGCGGTGGGCACACCCAGGTGCAGCAGCTCCCAGACGGCCGAGCCGGCCGCGGTGATCACCAGGTTGGCCTCGGCCATCAGGCCGGGCAGCCGGTCCGTCGGCGGGATGACCGCAATGGGCCCGTCCACCTCGAACGGCACCGGGCTGACCACGGTCGCCCGGAACGGCAGCCCGGTGGCACGCAGCGCCCCGGCCCAGGCCGGGGCCACACCGGCGCTGTCGGTGCCGCCGAAGAAGCACAGCACCAGCGGCCCCTCCGGCCGGGCCGGGCGGCGGCGGGCGGTCCCCCGCATCAGCAGGACGCTGTCCCGCAGCAGCACATAGCGAGCCCCCGCCAGCCGCCCACCCCAGGGCCCATCCCACGGCCCGCTCTCGGGCGCGCCCCCCGGCCCACCCCGAGACCTATCCCCGGGCCCACTCCACGACCCGTCCGCTGCCTCCCCCGGGCGCGAGACCGGGCGTCGGAAGGGGCGCAGCTCGGCGCCGAGGTTCTGGTCGAGGTAGAGGTCCGCCTCCTGGCCCAGCGGGTCGCCGTCGACGATCGCCAGTACGGCCGTGCCCGCCGCCCGCAGCGCCGCGCCCGTACCGGGAGCCAGCACGTACGAGTCCAGCACCACCGCGTCCAGCCCGAGCACCCGTACCAGCTCGGCCAGCGCCCGCGGCTCCGCAGGCGCCGGGCACAGCGGGAACGCGCGCTGCCGCAACTGCGACTCCGCCCACGCCGACCCCGCCACGTCCCCGAGGAACAGCACCTCGGCCCCCCGCCCGCACAGCTCCTCGGCCAACGCCACGCAGCGCACCAGGTGACCGACCCCGCTCGCCACGCCCGCGTCGCAGCGGAACCCCACCCGGTGCGTCACGCCTCCTGCAACGCCTTCTGCGCCACGTGCGCGTTCAGCTCGCACACCTCGGGCCGCTCCCGCAGCCAGCCGACCAGCGACCGTACCGGCACACACCGGTCACCCAGCTCCGCGACGACCCGCGAGATGAGCCGCCAGTCGTCCTCGGTGTCGAGCGTGACCCGCAGGTCGGCCGCCGCCGGCGCGTAGGCGAGGCCGAGCAGCCGCGACTCCCCCGGATGCGTGTAGAGGTAGGACGTGACGTGCGTACGGTGATGCGCGGCCGCCTCCCGGTCGGCCCGCTCCAGGGCGGCCAGCCCCGCGATCTCCACATCGAGGCCGCGCGGCAGCGTGCGGGCCAGGCCCGTGCTCAGGTAGTCGAGGCCGGGCACCGCGCGGAAGACCAGCGCGGCCTCGCGGATCACCACCGGATCGAGCAACGGGCAGTCCGCCGTGAACCGCATGACGGCCTCCCCCGGGTGACTCCGCAGCGCCTGCGTGAACCGGGTGAGCACGTCGTCGACCGGTCCCCGGTGCCAGGACACGCCGAGCCTGCCGCATTCAGCCACCACCGCGTCGTCGGCCGCCTCCGTGGTGGTCGCCACCATCAGGTCGTCGACCGCGTCCGCCTGGCGTACCGCACGGACCACCCAGCCCAGCACGGAGCGGCCCCCGAGATCGCGCAAGACCTTGCCCGGCAGGCGCGTCGAGCCCATGCGCGCCTGGATGATTCCGACAATCCGCACCGAAGCCCCATTCCCCACTGTGACCGTGTGTCATTGAATGATCGCGCTATGCTACCGGGCAGCTCGGATGACTACGGCGGGGGGCCGCGTGAGCATTCTCAGTGGATCGTCAATTCTGATCACCGGAGGCACGGGGTCCTTCGGCAAGGCTTTCGTCCGGCACGCGCTGGACCACCTCGACGTGCGCCGCATGGTGGTCTTCTCGCGCGACGAACTCAAGCAGTACGAGGCACGTCACCTGTTCGACGACGACCAGCGGCTGCGCTGGTTCATCGGCGACGTACGCGACAGGGATCGCCTGGCCAGGGCCATGCACGGCATCGACTACGTCGTGCACGCGGCGGCGCTGAAGCAGGTCGACACGGCCGAGTACAACCCGTTCGAATACGTCAGGACCAACGTCTCCGGCTCCCAGAACGTGGTGGAGGCCGCCATCGACTGCGGCGTGCGCAAGGTCGTCGCGCTGTCCACCGACAAGGCGTCCAGCCCGATCAACCTGTACGGCGCGTCGAAGCTGGTCGCCGACAAACTGTTCGTCTCGGCCAACCACTACGCCGCCAGCCACATCACCCGCTTCGCCGTGGTCCGCTACGGCAACGTGGTGGGCAGCAGGGGCTCGGTGGTGCCGTTCTTCCTGCGGCTGGCCCAGGAGGGCGGCAGCGTGCCGATCACCGACAAGCGGATGACCCGGTTCTGGATCACGCTCGACCAGGCCGTCCGGTTCGTGGTCGACTCCTTCGACCTGATGCAGGGCGGCGAGCTGTACGTGCCGCGCATCCCCAGCATGCGCCTGCCCGACCTGGCCCAGGCACTCGCGCCCCGGAGCCCGGTCTACGAGATCGGCATCCGGCCCGGCGAGAAGCTGCACGAGGAGATGATCGGCCCCGACGACGGCCGCAGGACGCTTCGCCTGAGCGACCGCTACGTCGTGCAGCCGACGATCGCCAGCTGGGGCTACGTGCCCCCGCAGGGCGGCGAGCTGCTGCCGGACGGCTTCGCCTACCGCTCCGACACCAACGACCGCTGGCTGTCGGTCGAGGACCTGCGCGCCATGGTGACGGTGGGCGTCTGATGCTCCCCTACGGACGGCAGTCGATCGCCGACACCGACGTCCAGGCCGTGACCGAGGTGCTGCTCGGCGAGTGGCTGACGACCGGGCCCATGGTCGGCACGTTCGAGGCCGAGCTGGCCCGCTGGACGGGCGGCGTGCCGTGCCTGGCGGTCACGTCGGGCACGGCGGCCCTGCATGTCGCGTACGCGGCGGCCGGGATCGGGCCGGGGGACGAGGTGATCACCTCGCCGCTGACGTTCGTGGCGACGGCCGCCACCGCCGCCATGCGCGGCGCCCGGGTGGTCTTCGCCGACGTGCAGCCCGACACGGGCAACCTCGATCCCGCCTCGGTCGAGTCACTGGCTTGCGACGCCACCAAGGCGATCACCGCGGTCGACTACGCGGGCCACCCCGCCGACTACGACGAACTCCGCGCGATCGCCGACCGGACCGGGGCCGTACTGATCGGCGACGCGGCCCACTCCCTCGGCTCGCTCTACAAGGACCGGCCGGTCGGGGAGCAGGCCGACCTCACCACGTTCTCGTTCTTCCCGACCAAGACCGTGACCACCGCCGAGGGCGGCGCCGTCGCCGTACGCGACCACGACCGCTATGTCCGCGCCGCCCGTTTCCGCAACCACGGCCTGGTCCGGGACCCGGCCGAGCAGCGCGATCCCGGCCACGGCGGCTGGCACCAGGAGGTCCACGACTTCGGCCTCAACTACCGGCTGCCGGACGTGCTCTGCGCGCTCGGCCTCAGCCAGCTGCGACGGCTCGACGGCTTCCGCGCGCGGCGGATCGAGCTGGTCGCCCGCTACAACGCGCTGCTCGGCGACCTGCCGGGCCTGACGCTGCCCGCGCAGCGCCCGTACACCACGCCGTGCTGGCACCTCTACCCGGTCAGGGTCCGCGACGGCCGCCGGCGGGAGGTCTACGAACGCATGCGGGCCGAGGGCATCGGAGTGCAGGTCAACTACATCCCGGCCTACTGGCACCCGGTCTTCGAGGACCTCGGCTACCGGCGCGGGACCTGCCCCGAAGCCGAGGCCTACTACGCCGAGCAGCTCTCGCTGCCGCTCTTCCCCGACCTCACCGACCCGCAGCAGGACGAGGTCGTCGAGCGGCTACGCGCCATCCTGGACTGACGGCCTGCTCATCGTTCGGCGAGCATGAGGCAGCCGTCGTCCCCCCGGTCCACCAGGAAGCGCCGCTCGGCGACCGTCACGATCGGCCGGGCCCGGGTACGTACCAGCGGCCGGATCTCCCGGCCCTGGTCGATGACGAAGTCCCAGCGCGACTCGCGGCCGACGACCTCGTCGATGTCCACCAGCGACACCCGGGCCCGGAAGTTCTGCCCGGCCAGCGTGACCGGGAAGTACATCTCCTCGCCGTCGCTCCTGCGCACCAGCCGCAGCACCGGATCGCCGTCGCCCGGGTCGCTGAGCTCGCCGGAGAAGACCAGGTCGGCGCCGTCCACCCGGCACTCGCCGATCAGCGCCTCGGCCCGGCGCAACCGCAGTCCCCAGGCCCCGCCGCCGCCACGTACCGGCACCAGCCACACGCCCGCCCTGCGCTTCGGCGCGGGCACCAGCGGCGGCAGCCAGCGCGATCCGACCACCTTCGCCTCCAGCTTCAGCCGGGGGCCGCGCAGCCGTACCCGCAGATCCCAGTGCCCCCGCCGGGCGAGCTGCGCGCGGGTCAGCGTCGCCGGGTCGAACGCGAACGCGAAGGAGAACCCGTGCTCGGTCACCGCACCGCCCTCTTCCTGCTCGACGCTCGCCCAGGTCGGCGAGACGCGCTGGTCGGACAGCGGGACGATGTCATTGGTCCGGCGCTCCTGCAGCCACACCTGCGCACTCGTCCCGCGCAGGTCCGACACGTCGAACCGGCCGATGCTCATCCGGCCCTCACCGCCGAGCTCGCCGTCGCGCCACTCCAGCCCGACCAGCCGGGCCGACAGTTTGAGCTCGGCCGTCACCTCCGACAGGTTCCTGGGCATGGCCGGGTGCCGGCCGTACCAGCGCTTGCGCAGCAGGCCCGGCGGGCTGACCCGCGGAAGCAGGCGGCCCGCGCGGTCCTGCTCGAAGACGCGCGCCAGCTCGTCCAGGCGCCGCCCGTGGAGCAGGTGCACCTGGAGCCGCTGCGCGAACGGGATGCTCTGCCACGCCTCCGGCGCGACGCCGTCGAGATAGCGGACGACCAGGTCCACGAGGTCGGGATCGGCCGCGGCGCCCATCATGGCCATCGCCTCCACCGCGACGCTCATGTCGATCTCGAGTGTGTCGCGGTCGAAGTCCGGCTTGAGCGCGGGCGCGCCGGTGGTGAGCAGCGCGGCCGTCTCCAGCACCGACAGCAGGCGGTCACGCAGGTTGGCCGGCTCCAGGCGGCGCTGGGTGATCGAGGCGCCCTCCTCGTCGCGCTGCCGCCAGTGATAGACGATGCCCTTGATCACGTCGACCGACGAGGCGCCCACGTGCGCGGCCATGGCGACCGGCTGGTCCTCGTACATGCGCTCGGGGAAGGCCAGGCCGAGGGCGTTCCAGAAGTCGAGCCGGTAGACCTTGTTCCACAGCATGCGGTCGCGGATCAGCAGCGGGTGGCGGGTGATGTGCGTGCGCTTGCGCGACTTGGCGAACGCCAGCTTGTGCGCCCAGGAGGGCACGAGCAGGTTGCGGTGCAGCCGCATGACGTTGCCGCAGGCCAGATCGGAACCGGTGGCCTCCAGGGAGGCGACCAGCCGCTGGAACGCGCGGGGCGGCACCTTGTCGTCACCGTCGACGAAGGCCAGGTAGCGGCCCGTGGCCCGGCGGACCCCGATGTTGCGGGCCCGCCCGACCCCCTGGTTGGCCTGCCGGATGAGACTGATCCTCGGGTCGGCCGCCATCCGGGCCTCGACCACGGCGGCACCGGCGTCGGTGCTGCCGTCGTCCACGCAGATCATCTCAAGGTCCTCGAGCTTCTGCGCGGCCAGCGAATCCAGGCAGGGACCGATGTACTTCTCGACGTTGTAGAACGGGACGATCACCGAAAGAACCGGCACGGGAACTCCTCTTCGTCAGCCGGACAGCAGGCGCAGGACCCGGCGGGCGACCCTGCGCGGGCGGGCCAGGCGGCGCGAGAGCCGGTAGCCGAGCGTCCTGCGGTAGGCGGCCGACTTCCGCTGGGTCTTTCTCAGCCGGCCCCTGGCCCGCAGCAGCTCGCGCTCGCGGTAGGTGAGCTTGGTCTCCAGGCGGGACACCCTGGCCAGCGCGGCGGTCAGCTGGTCGGCCAGCCGGTCCCGCGCGCCGAGCAGGTCCCGGTACGTCGGGGCGGTGTCGCTCAGCTCGGCCGGCTGCCCCAGCTCGGCGTCGAGCTTGCGGGCCAGGTCGAGATCCGCCTGGTCGCACGGCCGGCCCGCCATGCCGCAGAGCGTCAGCGTCAGCTGCTCGGTCTGCCGCGGCCACGGCCACGGGTGGTGGTGACCGGCGGCCAGCAGGCGTACCGCGAACCGCCACAGCACCCGGCACAGCACCACGCGGTCGGCGGGCCGGGTGGGCGGCGCGGGCAGGGCATGGATGGCGGCGAACCGCTCGCCGTCCCAGACCAGGTTGTCGGCCGCGGCGTCGCCGCCCATCTCGACCCAGTCGCCCAGCACGGTGAGCAGGTCGCGGACGGCCCGTACGTCCTCGCGGGCGCACGCCTCGATCAGGACCTCCTCCACGACCCGGCCCGCGGGGATGGCCCGCTCCACGCCGTCGGACAGCCGTCGGGTGGCACCCCAGGTGACCTCGTGTACGGCGTGCCCCTCCTCGAACAGGCCGAGCGGCAGGTCCGTGGGCGCGTCCTCGTACTGGCCGAGCGGCACGTCCGAGGGTCTGGTCGCCATGGCCACCCATAGCGGGGCGAGCTGCTCGCCGAGGCCGTGGCTGAACACCAGCCGGGTCAGCCGCAGCGGATCGGCCACCAGCATCCTGTCGCCGCCGCGGGCGCTCAACGGCACCGTGAGCGCGTCGGGCAGGTCGTATCCGAGCAGTTCGCGGGAGAGCAGCGCGCGTGGCGCCGCCCGGCCCGGGTAGGCCGCGTAACACCTCTCGGGGGTCAGCCCGGCCGCCACCAGCTCCTCGTCGAGGGCGCCGGGCCCGTCAGGGTAGCCCTGGTCGAAACCGTGCGGCTCCCAGTGCTCGTCGCCGCCGTCCCGGTCGGCGGGCCTGGCCTCGACGAACCGGTCGATGCCCAGGTCGTTGCTCACGCTCAGGACGAATCGCCCGCCCGGCGCGACGAGGGCGGCGAGCGCGCCCAGCGACTCGCGCCAGGGCGGCGCGACCTCCTCGGCCGAGTGCGTACGCCGCAACCCGTCGAGCGCCAGGACCAGGTCGTACGGCGCGCTCTCGGGAAGTGCCGACAGACGGCCGCAGTACACGGCCAGATCGGGATGACGCTCGGCGAGGGCGCAGGCGTCGGGGTAGGAGCGCAGCAGCACGGCCACCGACGCGGCCCGCGCGACCACCTCGTCCACCAGGCCGCGCGGGTGCGGCCCGACCAGCAGCACCCTGGCTTTCGCGTCCTCCTCCATCGGGAGCAGGCGTCTGACCAGCTCCAGGGCGACGCCCCGCCAGTCCGTGACGCCGGACGTATGGGATGAGTCTGACCACAGCAGCATCTCGCCGCCGATCAGCCGGACGTTCTCGGGTGCCTCGTTCATGCGCATCGCGCCCGCTTCCAGCCGAACATTCGCCGTAGCTCCTCCGGTGTCGCCTGATACTCGAATCCCAGCTCCTGCCGGGCCGCCTCCCTGGCCGCCTCGGGGTCGACGCGCACGCCGTGCAGTTCGGGCCAGAGCCGCATGCGGCGGGCGGTGCCGCCGTACTCGGGCCGCTCGTCCTCCAGCTGCATCGGGTCTCCGTAGACGGCGACCTCACAGCCCACGGAGGCGCCGTAGAACAGCGCGCTGCCGAGCCGGTTGGACGCCACCCGGCGATGCCGCCGCAGCTCGGTGAGCTGGCCGGACAGGAAGTCACGTCCCTTGCCATCCCACCGCGAGCCGCGCTCACCATGGCAGATGACCCGGAAACCCGCCGACCGATAAGCCCGCCGAATGTCCGGATTAGCGAATTCCAACCAGTAAAGACAGATTGTCACCGGCCCCGGCTCCACTTCGGCGATTTCGGCGGCCAGCCGGGCATGGTCGCCGCTGACCGAATGCTTTTCCCAGCCGTGGAAGGGATACCAGATCGTACCCTTCCTTTCGGGGACCGCGGCCTTTTTCGGCTCCATCTCAAGGAGGTAGATCCACGGCGCACCGATGACATAGTGACCACGTCGTCCCATCGACCAGCCACGTCGTCTGAGCACCTCGGACCAGACGAAACGGGGGTATCCGGGACTGCACCAGTGGTCGTTGGGCGGGAATCCGTGGAGATAGTTCCAGCCGTGCTGCAGGAAACCCTGTATTCGCCGGGGAGTGTCCTCCGCCAGTTCACAGTATCGGCCGATTATGCGGGAGTGCCCGTACCAGTGATTGGATTCGTCCATCATTCCCCCTGTAGCGGTTGACGCGCCCCAGGCGACATTCCCAGCCCGGCACAGCGGGCACTCGCCGTTATACGGTTCTATTACTCACGACGGGTGCTTGGTTTCTGTTGACGGACGATCACGGCTACACTACGTGGTTGTCCGAAGACAGAAAGTGAGCAGAGATGAGCCAGCTCGACCGCCTGCGCGGCGTCTTCCGCGCCTCGCTGAGCCTGCCGGCCGACCGGGACGTCGACGGGCTCGAATACCGGGCGATCCCGCAGTGGGACTCACTGGCCCACATGGCGCTCGTCGCCGCGATGGAGGACGAGTTCGGCATCATGATCGACACGGACGAGATGATCGACATGAGCTCGTTCGCCAAGGCCGCCGAACTGCTGGAGAAGCACGGTGCCGACGCCGTCACCTGAGCGCCGGGTCGCCCTCGTCACCGGCTCCACACTGGGCATCGGCCGGGCCGTCGCCGTGCGGCTGGCCCGTACCGGTCACGAGGTCGTCCTTCACGGGCGCGACCAGGAGCGCTCCGCCAAGGCGGCGGCCGAGGTGGCCGCCGAGACCGGGGGCCGCACCGACACGGTCCACGGCGACGTGGCCGACCCCGCCGCGGTGTCCGCCATGATGCGGGAGGTCCACCGGCGGCACGGGCGGCTCGACGCCCTGGTGATCAACGCGGGCGGCCACGCGGCGAGCCTGCTCGGCATGATGCACAGCGACGTGGTGAGCCGGCTCTTCCACGTCAACGCGCTGGGCGCCACCCACACCCTGCAGGCCGCGGTCAAGCTGCTGCGCAGGGGCACCGACCCGGCCGTGGTCCTGGTCTCCTCGGTCATGGGCCGCAAGGGGGCGCCGGGCCAGGCCGTCTACTCCGCCACCAAGGCCGCCGTGCTCGGCCTCACCCTCGCCGCCGCCAAGGAGCTGGGGCCTCAGGGCATCCGGGTCAACGCGGTGGCACCCGGCTACATCCAGACCGACATGCTCTCCACGCTCGACGACCGGGCACGCGCCGACACCGTCGCCGCGACCCCGCTCGGCCGCCTGGGCACCGCCGGCGACGTGGCCGCCGCGGCCGCCTTCCTGCTCTCCGCCGACGCCTGCTTCATCACCGGCCAGGTCATCGGGGTGGACGGCGGGCTGGTGCTGTAAGCCTCCGACACGATGGACGGGCGGTCTTTCATGAACGCTTCCCTACACTCCGGACACTCCGGCGCACCCCACCCAGCCGACGGTCCCTCACCGCATATCGGCGAGGACCTGACTCCTCGGGAGGGCCTTCCGCACCCGGACGCACGGACACCGGAGCACCTTCCGCACCCGGACGCGCAGACACCGCTGTGCCTTCCGCATCCGGACGCGCGGATAGTCGTCGCCGGAGAGCCGGGAGTGCTCACCGGTGACGACCTGGCGGCTCGGATCGCGAGCACCAGGCAGGCGCTGGCCGCGCTGCCGCCCGGCCCGGTGTTCTGCGGCATGCGCAACGACCTGCCGTCCGTGCTGCGCTACCTCGCGGC
Organism: Nonomuraea sp. NPDC049158; assembly: GCF_040648335.1. NCBI lineage: Bacteria > Bacillati > Actinomycetota > Actinomycetes > Streptosporangiales > Streptosporangiaceae > Nonomuraea > Nonomuraea sp. NPDC049158. The sequence goes on along the minus strand of NZ_JBEZDM010000005.1, from coordinate 128,077 downwards.
GCTGCAGGCGGGCAGGCCCATCGCACTGCTGGACCCCGATCTGCCGCCCGGCGCGCTGGCCGAGCTGGCCGCCAGGTTCAAGCCCGCCGCCCTGCTCGGTTTCACGCGGGCCGCCGACGGCCTGCGACGCGCCCGCGGCGGCACCCCCGAGCCCCATCCGGACCTGGCCGTCCTGCTCGCCACCTCAGGTTCGACCGGCAACCCCAAGCTCGTCCGACTGTCGCGGTCGGCCATCTCGGCCAACGCCCACGCCATCGCCGCCGCCCTGGCCATCGGGCCCGACGAGATCGCGCCGACCAGCCTCCCGCTCTACTACAGCTACGGCCTGTCGGTGCTCAACAGCCACCTCGCCGCGGGCGCCACCGTGGTGCTGACCGACGCGGGCCTGCTCGAACGGTCCTTCTGGACCATGCTCGACGAGCACCGCTGCACCTCACTGGCCGCCGTCCCCTACCAGTACGAGATGCTGCGCAAGCTCCGCTTCGACCCGGTCGAGCACCCCGCGCTCATCACCATGACCCAGGCGGGCGGGCGGCTGCGGCCCGACCTGATCACCGAGTTCGCCGCCAAGGCCCAGCGCTTCCTCGTCATGTACGGCCAGACGGAGGCGACCGCCCGCATCGCCGTACTCCCCCATGACCGTCTGGCCGCCAAGCCCGGCTCCGTGGGCCTGGCCGTCCCCGGCGGCCGCCTGACCATTGATGACGGCCAGGTCCTCTACCACGGCCCCAACGTGATGATGGGCTACGCCGAAACGGCCGACGACCTGGCCAGAGGCGACGACCTGGGCGGCGTGCTGCGTACCGGCGACCTCGGCCACCTCGACGACGAGGGCTTCCTCTACATCACCGGCCGGATGAAGCGCATCGCCAAGGTCTTCGGCGTACGCGTCAACCTCGACGACATCGAACGCCTGCTCCGCGACCGCGGGCCCGTCGCGGCGACCAGCGGCGACGACCGGGTCACGGTCTGGGCCGAGGGCCTCAACGCCGACGGATGCACCACGCTGGCCCGGCGGCTGGGGTCCGAGCTGCGGCTCCACTGGAGCGGGTTCGACGTACGCGGCGTGGACCGGCTGCCGCTGCTCGGCACCGGGAAGATCGACTATCCCGCTCTGGAGGCCCGTACATGAGCGTCTTCACCTTGTCCCAGGAGGCGAAGGAGGCCGCGCTGCTGCCCGAGCTGGTCGCGCTGACCGAGCGGCATCGGCGGGCGTGCCTGCCGTACCGCCGGATTCTGGACGCGATCGGGGCGGTCGGGCCCTACGAGCGGGTGGCGGATCTGCCGTGGCTGCCGGTGCGGCTGTTCAAGACGCACGAGTTGCGCAGTGTGCCGGAGAGCGCGGTGTTCAGGGTGCTCACCTCCAGCGGGACGACCGGGCAGCGGCCCAGCCGCGTCTATCTCGACCGCGAGGCGGCGGCCACGCAGCCGCGCATGCTGGCAGCGACGCTGCGGGCGGTGCTGGGTGAGCGGCGGCTGCCGATGCTGATCGTCGACAGCCGTTCGGCGATCCGCGCTGCCACGCTGAGCGCTCGCGGGGCGGGCGTGCTCGGCATGATGCACTTCGGCAGGGACCACACCTTCGTGCTCGACGAGGATGGCGGGCTGGATGCCGAGGCGGTCAAGGGCTTTCTCACCCGGCACGGTGGTGCGCCCTACCTGATCTTCGGGTTCACGTTCATGGTGTGGTCGCACCTGCGTGAGCTCGACCTCTCGCAAGGGGTGCTGATCCACTCCGGGGGCTGGAAACGGCTGGCGGAGCAGGCCGTCGACAACGCCACGTTCCGCCGGCGGCTGGGCGAGGAGTGCGGGCTGCGGCGCATCCACGACTTCTACGGGATGGTCGAGCAGATCGGCACCGTGTTCCTGGAGGGGCCGGACGGAGGCGGGCTCTACTGCCCCGATTTCGCCGATGTCGTGATCCGCGATCCGGAGACGTGGCAGGAGGCGCCGCCCGGCGTGCCGGGGCTGATCGAGGTGGTCAGCACGCTGCCCACGTCCTATCCGGGGCACGTGCTGCTGACGGAGGACCTCGGCGTGGTGCACGGGGTGGACGACGGGGTGTGGCCGGGCAAGCGGTTCTCGGTGCTCGGGCGGCTGCCCAGGGCGGAGGCGCGCGGCTGCAGCGACACCTCGGCGCGGTCGGCGGCGTGATGAGCGAGCTCTCGTCCGAACTGGGGGTCAGGTTCCCGGATTGCCGGGATATGTCGGTTGAGACGCTGATCGGGCAGGTGTCCGGGGGCGAGCCGCTCGCGGTGGGTGATGAGCGGATCCGTGGGTTCCTCACCGGGTTCGGGAGGCGCCTGCTGAGTCCGGAGCTGGCGCGACGCCATCCCGAGCTGGCCTCGCTGGGCTTCTTCCTGCGGCCCAGCGAGCTCACGCGGCTTCTCGACGGACCCCGGGGCGATCATCTGCGGGCGCCGCGCGGCCTGGTGTTCCACGTCCCGCCCGCGAACGTCGACACCGTCTTCGTCTACTCCTGGGCGCTTTCAGCGCTGATGGGCAACCGCAACGTGGTACGCCTGTCGCCGCGCGCGGGCGCCGTGGCCGAGACGATCACGCGGACGCTGCGGGAGTCGCTGGCCGACGCCGATCCGGTGGTGGCCGCCACGCAGCGCATCGTCACGTACGACCGTTCCGACGCCATCACCGCGGCCCTGTCGGCGGCGTGCGACCTGCGGGTCATCTGGGGCGGCGACGCCGCGGTCGGCGAGATCCGCCGCCATCCACTCGCCCCGCACGCGCGTGACCTCACCTTTCCCGACCGTACGTCGTTCGCGGTGCTCCGGGCGGCGGCCTGGCTGTCGGCGTCGGCCGCCACGCGGGGGGCGGTCGCCGAGGGGTTCGCCAACGACGCCTACTGGTTCGACCAGGCGGCCTGCTCGTCCCCGCGCACCGTCTACTGGGTCGGCACGGCCAGCGACTGCGACGTGGCGCGCGAGGAGTTCACCGCCTGGCTCGCGCGGGCCGTGGCCAAGCGGGGGTGGTCCGTGGACGCCGCGATGGCGGTGGAGAAGAGGGTGGCCACGTACGGGCTGGCCGCCGACGGCGACGCCCATGCCATCGACTTCCACGGCAACGCGCTGGCCAGCGTCACCCTGGCCGGTCCCGAGGCGGCGCCACGACGGTGGCTGGGCGCCGGGACGTTCGCGCACGCCCGGCTCGATGGTCTTGGCGAGCTGGCTCGGCTGGTGGAGCGCCGGGATCAGACGATGACGCACTTCGGGTTCGTCCCGGCCGAGCTGGAGTTGCTGGCGGGGGCGCTGGGCGGGCGGGGGGTCGATCGGATGGTGCCGGTCGGGAGCGCGCTGAGCTTTCACCGGGTTTGGGATGGAGTGGACCTGACCGCCGAGTTCACCCGTCTGGTGACCGTGATCTCATGACGATCAGGGCGGGCAAAGGCGTGGTGACCGTATGACGATCACAGCCGCAAAAGGCGTGGCGATCACGGCGGACGAGGTCGTGGCGACTGCATGACGATCACGGCGGCAAAGAGCGTGGTGACCTCGCCGGTGGTGGGACGGCGGAGGTGGTCCGGCTGGGTGCCGGTGGGGCTGGTCGGCTTGGTGGCCGTGGCGGCGCTCGTCTGGCGCGGGGTTTCCGTCCGGGATATTGCGGCTTTCGGGGGCTATATCGGGGTCGGCGTGCTGGTTCCCGGGACGCTGCTGTGGCGGGCGTTGGCACGGGGGCGCGGGCCGCTCGCCGAGGAGCTGGCGGCGGGCCTGGCACTGGGGTACGCGGTCGAGGTGCTGGCCTACATCCTGGCGCGCACGGTCGGGCTACCGCTGCTGGTGCTCCTCTGGCCCGTTACGGTGATCGCCGCCTTCATCGCCGTACCCCGGCTACGACGACACTGGCGATCGGGACCGGGACCAGACGCGGGACCGGGGACGAGCCCGGGGACGGGAGCGGGAGCGAGCCCGGGGACGGGAGCCGGGACGGCGGGTCGCGAGTGGATGCCCCTCTGGTGCGCGTGGGCCCTGGCGGGGGTCGTCTGCTATCTCGTCGTCTGGAGCACCCTGTCGTTCTACGGGGGCCACGGCCTGACCTGGCCCGGCAACGCGACTCCCTACGTCGACATGCCCTACCACCTCGCCCTGCTCGGCGAGCTCAAGCACCACATGCCCCCGACGGTCCCGACGGTCCTGGGCGAGCCGCTGTCCTACCACTGGTACGTCTACGCCGAGATGGCCGCCACCAGCTGGGTCACCGGTATCGAACCGCAGACCCTCCTCTACCGGCTGTCGATGCTGCCGATGATGGCGGCCATGGTCGTGCTGGTGGCGGTGCTGGCCAGGCGGGTGACCGGGCAGTGGTGGGCGGGCGTGGCGGCGGTCTTCGTGACGTATTTCGCCGTCAGCCCGGAGCTGTACCGGGGAGCGAGCAATCTGTTCACCTCGCGGTCGATGTTCACGGTGTGGACCAGTCCGACGCAGACGTTCGGGGCGTTGCTCTGCGTCCCTGTGGTGCTGGTGCTCGTCGGCTGCCTGCGCCGGGAGTGGACCGGAGCGGGCGGGTGGGTGCTGGTCGGGGTGCTGTCGGTGGCGCTGACCGGCGCGAAGGCGACCTTCCTGCCGCTGTTGCTGGGTGGGCTGGTGCTCGTCCTGGTCGTCGGGCGGTGGTCGCGGCCCGCGCTCGTAGGCGTCAGAGGCACGCTGACCGAGCGGTGGTCGCGGCCCGCGCTCGTGGGCATCGGGATCATGCTGGCCGGTCTGGCGTTCGCGCAGTTCGTGGTCTTCGGGGGTCAGCGGCAGGGGCTGGTGCTCGCGCCGTTCGCGAGCATGCGGCCGGTATGGGGACTGGTGATGGACCTCGGACCCAAGCAGGTTGCCAGAGCCTCCGTGTGGCCGATGGCCGGGCTGACGGGGATTCACCTCATCTGCCTGGCGTGCGTGTGGGCGGGGCTGCTGGGCGTGCTGGCCAGGCGGGCGGTCCTGCGGGATCCGGGCATGCTGCTGTTGGTCGGGATCGGGGCGGGGGGCATCGGCGGCGTCGTACTGCTGGGGCATCCGTCGGCCAGCCAGTACTACTTCCTGGAGGGCGCTCGACCGTACCTCTCGATCGCGTCCGTGGCCGGGATGGCGGCGCTGGGCCGGGAGCGCGGATTCGCCACCGCCAAGGGGTGGGTGGCGCTGGGGGCCGGGCTGGCCGTGGGGGTCCGGGCGCTGCTCGGACCGGACATACCGGTCCACGGACTGTTTCCCCTCGCACTGCCTTACCTCGTGCTCGTGGCAGCGGTTGTCGCGGCCGTCGCGCTGTGGCGCGGGCCCGTGGCGCTCGCGGTCATCGCGTTGTGGCGCCGGGCCGTGGCGTTCGCGCCGCAGCATGAACGGCGCGGACCCGTAGTGCTGGCGGTGGTCGCGCTGCTCACCGGCTACGCGGTGCCGGCCACCTTGGCCCAAGGGGTCGGGCCGTCGAGCCATCCTGCGGCGCCGCCGCCCGTGCGCATGGTGCCGCAGGGTGCGCTGGAGGCCGGGCGGTGGCTGCGGGATCACTCCTCGCCCGACGATGTGGTGGCGACCGACGCGCACTGCCGGCCCGTCGGCTGGAAGGTGTGCGACAGCCGCCACTTCTGGGTGTCCGCCTACAGCGAGCGGCGGGTGCTGGTGGAGGGGTGGGCGTACGCCCAGAGCACGATGTCGCGAAGTGAGCCGTTCGGCATCTCCTACCTGGCCCTGCCGTTCGCGGACCAGGCGCGGCTGGCGGCGAACGACGCGATGTTCCGGCAGCCGTCGGCGGAGAATGTCGCGCGGCTCGTACGCGAATATGGCGTCAAATGGGCGTTCACGGAGAATGACACGGCCCTTGATGGCTTCGCGACGCTGCGTTTCCGCAGCGGCCAGTGCTCGGTCTACGAACTCGGCGCCGGGTAAAAGTCTGCCCTACTCCAAGAATGGTGCGGAGAAACAGCCCGCGCATCAATGGACGGCCGCAGCAGCATTCCCGTATCAACTACCACCGTTTGAAGCTGGTGGTTTGCTCTCGCGGTCCCGTCTGGGTGAAGGGAGGCCGGTAGCGTGTGGCTAATTGATGGCAGCCCAGCCCGCAATGCCGCGTGCGGCAATGTTGCGGGCCGCGATGTGGTCGGCGTGCCCAGCGAGGCCACACCCGGTGCAGACGAACCGGCCCCGCGCCAGCCTGTTCGCCCTGGACACACACCCACACTCCGGACACGCCTGCGAGGTGTAGGCGGGGTCGACCAGCACGAAGGCGACCCCGGCTCGCGCGGCCTTGTAGCGGGTGAACGCGATCTGCTGGGCGAACACCCAGCCGTGCAGGGTGCGCCGCTGGAACCGATGAGCCCTTACCCGCCCGCGGATACCTTGCAGATCCTCCAGGGCGACACCACGACCGGTGCGTTCGGCCTCACGCACCACAAACTTGCTGATCTGGTGGTTGAGATCGGTCATCATCCGATGCTCACGCCCCGACAGACGACGCAGCACCCGCCGCGCCGCAGACGTGCCCTTCTTCTGCAACCGACGACGTTGGCGATGGCGCCGCTCCCGCAGGGTACGGACGTGGCCGTTACCGCCGACCGGCCCCGGCAGCGCCGGGCCGGGCAGCACCGCACCATCGGAGGTGACCGCCAGGTTCGCCACCCCCTGATCCACCCCCACAAAGCCGCCGACCGGCTCGCGTACTACTGGTTTGGGCAGGGTGAGCGCCACCTGCAACAGCCACACTCCGCGTCGGCAGACCAGATCGGCCTCCCCCACTGGCAGCGTATCCACGGCCTTGAGATCTTCCGGCCGGCCGGTGTAGGAGACGATGACGCGGCCGGTGGGCGTCCACAGCGACACGGTCCGGGCGTCACGATGGAAGCTCATCAGCCGGGCGTCGTAGGGGACGGCACCCTGCGGACGGAAGATGTGAGCCCGTTTCTTGCTGGAACGCCGGTTGGCGTAGGCGCCGGCGACCCGGGCGATCGCCTGCACGGCCGCTTGCGCGCCCAGCCCGGTCACCTGCCCGCGCACCTCGTAATAGGCCAGCCGATGCAGCTTCACCACGGCGAACGTGCGGTGCTGCCAGGCCAGCCGAGAAACGACAGTGGCCGCCTGATTACACAGCAGCACCGCCGCCGCCAGCGCATCGGTCTGGACCGGGTTGGTCGTGAGCCGCAGTTGCACGATCGTGGGCAGGCCGTCGCGTTTGGTGGCGGAGCGGCGGATCGCCATCGCGCACCCCCTGTCACAGTGCCCTCACCCACCGCACATATTACCGAACGTGACCAAGTCTTTCCATACTGTTTCGAGAGGAGGGGTGGCGCTTCCTCCCAGCCCCTGAAGGACCGGGTCTCCGCGCCACCATTCAGATGAACACGCGTTCCGCCATGGACAGGAGCCCGGCCGTTCTCGGCGAACCGGCCACCTTGGCGACCGTGGACATCGTCATTCCGGTGCTCAACGAGCAAAAGGCACTGCCCGGTTGCATCAGGACGCTCAACGCGTTCCTCGGCGATTCCTTCCCATTGCCGTGGCGCATCACGATCGTCGACAACGGGAGCATCGACGGCACCTGGCGGGTCGCCCGGGGGCTGACGCGCGAGTTCCCGCAGGTGCACGCCCGCAAGCTGGAGACCAGGGGCCGTGGTGCGGCGTTGAAGGCCGCCTGGCGCGACAGCCCGGCCGACATCGTCGCGTACATGGACGTCGATCTGTCGACCGGGCTCGGCGCGCTGTTCCCGATGGTGGCCGCGCTCGCCAGCGGCCATTCCGAGGTCGCGATCGGCACCCGGCTCGCGCGCGGCGCCCGTACCCGCAGGTCGCTGCGGCGGGAGCTGGTCTCGCGCGGGTACAACGCCCTGCTCCGGTACGGTTTCGGCGTCGGCTTCAGCGACGCCCAGTGCGGCTTCAAGGCCGCCAGAACCGACGTGATCAGGCCGCTCATGGACCGCGTCGAGGACGACGGCTGGTTCTTCGACACCGAGTTGCTCCTGCTGGCCGAGCACAACGGCCTGCGCGTCCACGAGGTGGCGGTGGACTGGGTCGAGGATCTCGACTCGCGCGTCCGCATCATCAGGACAGCGCTCGAGGACCTCAGAGGGCTGGCCAGGGTGGCGCGGTCGATGTCCACCGGCAAGGCGGCGCTGAAGGTGGCGAACGAGACGGAGCCCACGCCCACGCATCCGGACGCGGTCGTCGCCCGGCCGCGCGCGGTGACGCTGGCCAGGTTGGGGTCGTTCGCCCTGATCGGCGGGTTCTCGACGCTCCTCTACGCGCTGCTCTATCTCCCGTTGCGTGAGCACTGGCCGGCCGCGGCGGCCAACCTCGCCGCGCTGCTGCTCACCGGCTTCGCCGGCGCCGAGGCCCGCCGCTGGACGGTCAACGTGCTCGGCGGTCACCGTACGGCCCCACGCGTCCGTACCGCGCCGGCCTTCCTGGCCGACTACGCCATCACCACCATGGCGGTGCTCGGCCTGCCGTCACCGGGCGGTCGCCTGTCCGAGGCGACCACCGCCGTCGGCACGTACTTCCTGCTCACCCTGCTGCGCTTCGCCGCACTGGACCGGTGGGTCTTCCCAAGGCGGGCCCCAACGAAATGACAGAGATGCGCGCACAAGAGATCCGCCGCATGGCCGCGCTCGAAGACGGCCACTGGTGGTACCGGGAGCGCCGGGCCATCCTCCGTGCCGAGGTAGGTCGCCTGCGGCCCGGCCGGGCGCTCGACGTCGGCGCGGCCGGTGGCGGCAACACCCTGGTCCTCGTCGAGGAGGGCTGGGAGGCGACCGCGACCGACTGCTCCGAGCTCGCGGTGGAGGTGGCCCGGGGTCGCGGGCTCCGGGCCGTACAGGCGGACGCGCGTGACCTGCCGGTCGAGTCCGGGAGCGTGGACCTCGTGACCGCCCTGGACGTGCTGGAGCACATCGAGGAGGACTACTTGGCCACCGAGCAGATCGCCAGGGTGCTGCGGCCAGGTGGGCGGGCGCTGATCGCGGTCCCCTGCGACATGTCGCTGTGGTCGGCCCATGACTACGCCGTCGGCCACGTACGCCGCTACTGCCGCGATTCGCTGACCGGCGTGGTCGAGAAGGCGGGCCTGCGCGTCGAGCGGCTGTGGAGCTGGAACGTGCTCCTGCGCCCGCTGATCGCCCGGCGCCGGCACTCGTCCACGGGCAGCGACCACCTGCGGCCGGTGTCCCCGCTGGTCAACGCCGGCCTGTCCGCGATCGTCAGGCTGGAGAGGTGCCTGCCGGTCGGTTCGCTCAGGGGCGTGACGCTGTTCCTGCGTGCCCGCCGCGAGGATTAGGAGATCCCCGTGTCGCTCGATCGGAGCCTGCTGCTCGACGACGCCCGGCGCCTGTACGCGGACGCGCCCCGGGCCCTGCGGTTCAAGCAGCGGCTGCGGGTGCTGGCCTGCCCGTTCGAGGAGACGATCGGGTACGTGCCGGAGGGTGCGAGCGTGCTCGACATCGGGTGCGGCTCCGGGCTGATGCTCGGCCTCATGGCGGCGCGCGGGAAACGCGTCCAGGGGCACGGCTTCGACCCGTGCCCGGTCGCGATCGGGCTGGCCGGGCGGATGGCCGTCCGGCTGCGCGACAGCGGCTCGACGCTGCGCTTCGAGCACCGCGACGCCCGCTCGCCGTGGCCGGCCCGCTCCTACGACGTGGTCCACATGCAGGACGTCATCCACCACGTGCCGATTCCGGCGCAGCGGGCGGTGTTCGATCGGGCCTGCGCCGCGGTACGGCCCGGCGGCCTGCTCGTGTACGCGGACATGAGCGCGCGGCCCCTGTGGCGCAACGCCGCCTGCCGCATCCACGATCTGATCGTCGCCCGCGAGTGGATCCACCCGGTGCCGATCACCACGATCGAGGACTGGGCGGCGGAGAACCGGCTCGCCCTGGAGGTGTCCCGTACCGCGCACCGCGTCATATATGGGAACGATCTAAGAGTCTTCCAGCGTCGACTTTGGCCATAAGCTAGCGCATGTGGTGATTCACGGCATACTTGCGGCGTCTTTAGCGATGACGTCGCTCCCCGCGACGAGCGCTCACGCGGAGATCGATTGCAGCCGGGTCAAATGTCTGGCCCTGACCTTCGATGACGGCCCGAGCGTCCATACGCCGAAGCTGCTCGACCTGCTCAAAAAGGAACGCGTCAAAGCCACCTTCTTCCTGGTGGGCGCGCAGGTGGAGAAATATCCGAGCATCGTCAGACGGGAAGCCGCCGAAGGCCACGCCATCGGCAACCACACCTATTCGCATCCGTCGCTGCCCACGCTGCTCGACAACGAGATCCTGGCCGAGATCCAGAACACTCAGGAACTCATCAAGGAGCAGACGGGGACGCTGCCGAAGATGTTCCGCCCGCCGTACGGGGCCACCGACGACCGGGTGCTGGGCCTGGCGGGGTCGCAGAACCTCTCGCAGGTGCTGTGGACCGGTACGACACTCGACTGGAAGCTGCGTAACGTAGCGAAAATCAAGGCGGCCGTGTTCAGGTTAGCCAAGCGCGACGGCGTGATACTCATGCATGACGTGGTGCCGCAGACCGTACAAGCCATGCCGGCGATCATCAAGGAACTCAAGAAGCGCGGCTACCACCTCGTCACCGTGCCGACGCTGGAGCGCGGCAAGGGGATGGAAGCCGGGGTGAGCTACCCCTGAACCGCCTGGATCGGGAGCTATGCAGATCGAAATCGCCAAGCGCCGGCGATGGGTGCCACTCGGGACGTTCGTCGCTATTCAGGCCGTTCTCGCCTGCTGGTGGGCGGCGTTCTATCCCGGGTTGTTCAGCCGCGATTCGGTCCTCTATCTAAGCCACACCCTCGTCGGTCCCTGGGTGGGCGACCACTCGGTCCTCTACGACTCGCTGCTGTGGCTCAGCTTCAGGACCACCGGTGACCTCGGCACGGTCACGTTCCTGCAGACCACGGCCATGGCGGCGGCGCTCACCTACCTGACGGAAGCGCTCAAGAACCTCGGCGCGCCACGCAGGTCGACGACGGTGGTGGCCGTACTCCTGCCGCTGGTGCCCACGGCCGGCGCGTTCACGGTCACGCTCTGGAAGGACGTGCCGTTCACGATCTGCGCGGTGGCGATCGCGGCCGCCTGCGCCGCGATGGCCGCCGACCGTACCGTCACCTATCGCAGACTGCTCGGGCTGGGCCTGCTGATGACCGCGCTGGGGCTGTTCCGGGCGAACGGCTTCCTCATCGTGGGCGTCGCCATCGTCGTGCTGCTGGTGGTCGTCTCGGCCATGCGCGTACGGCTGGCGCTGGTCGGCACGGTGGCGGCGGCCATCCCGCTGCTGCTCAACAACCTGCTGTTCCCCCAGTTCGGCATCGCGGCCCCGTCGAAGACGTACGTCTACCACACGGCCTTCGGCGACATCGCCGTCGCGTACCGGGACCATCCGGAGCTGTTCACCGAGCAGGACAAGACGCTCATGACCGCCGTCGCGCCACTGACCAGGTGGACCGAGGGCGGCAACTGCTACACGATCAACCCGCTGATCTGGCGGCGTGACTTCAGCTGGCCGCAGGCCGACGCGCACGCCAGTGAGCTGCTGGACCTCTGGAAACGGCTGCTCCTCGAAAAGCCGGCGATGGTGGTCGACACCAGGCTGTGCCGGGGCGCGATCGCCTGGAAGGTGTTCGGGGACGACACGGTCGAAGGCGGGCGCACCTACCGGTTCTCCCTCCGCCCGAACGCCGACACCTACGTGGGACCCAACAAGGTGCCCGACTTCCAGGGCCGGTGGGTCTACTCGCTCAGGCCGATGTCGCAGGGCCTCTACCAGACGGCGAGCTCGTGGCTGGCCACCGCCGAGCAGCCGCAGTACGACTGGCTGCTGTGGCGGGGCGCGTTCTGGTGCTACCTGTCCTATCTGGCCGTGGCCCTGGGCGCGCTGGCACAGCGCAACCGCTATGTGATCGCCGTGGCGGCGCCGGTGGTGGGGCAACAGCTCGCCATCCTGGCCAACATCTCCGCCCAGGACTTCCGGTACATGGCCTCACCGATCCTCATCGGCGTCCTGCTGGTCCCGCTGCTCATCGCCTCCATCGGCCGGCTCGTCCGGCGCCTGCCCCCTCGCGAACCGGCCTCGGCCTCGGCCGACCAGGTGGAGACGCCGGTCTAGCTCGTCAGCCGGCGGCCGCGTGGCGCGCGTCATAGCGCTCGCGGGACTCCGCCACGCTCGCGCTGTGCCTGATCGACCAGTCGGTGAACGTCAGCATCGCCTCGTGGAGCTCCAACGCCATGGGCGTGGCCGCGTACTCGACCATGGGCGGGACCGTGGCGTAGACCGTACGTTCGAGCAGGCCGTCACGTTCCAGAGCGCGCAGCGTCAGGGTGAGCATCCGGCGGCTGATGCCCTCGATGAGTCGTTCCAAGTCGGTGAACCTGACCGGCCCGTCCGATGCCGCCACCAGGATCTGGATCGCGTACTTTCCGGCGATCCGGTCGAGGACCTCGCGCGGCGTTACAGCGGTGTTCTTGTGAAGCATGTCGCTGATGGTCACACACCATGACCCACTGTTACAAGCCTTCGTCAAAGCCGCTTCACGCCAGTCGTGAACACTTCCCGCTCGATCGGTGAAGGAGAGGTGTGAACCCAAGGACCGAGAGGTGATCGCGATGTCACGGGCGCTGCCCGCGCAGGTCGGCGATGCCGTGATCATCGAACAGTCGTGGGGGGAGCCCGAACGGTTCTCCGCCATCTTCGACCGCTACTACCCCGAGATCCACGACTACGCCGCACGCAGGCTGGACAGCGCCTTAGCCGACGACATCGCCGCGGAGACGTTTCTCATCGCCTTCGACAAACGCACCGGCTACGACCTCGCGCGCCCCGACGCGCGGCCCTGGCTGTACGGCATCACCTCCAACCTCATCGCCCGGCACCGCCGCGCCGAAGTACGCCAGTACCGGGCGCTGGCCAAAGCAGGCACGGAAAAACCCATGGAGGACCACGCCGACCGAGTAGCCGGGGTGGTGGACGCGGGCGCGCGCAAATCCCGGCTCGCCCAGGCCCTGGCCGAGATCGCCGACGGTGACAGGGATGTGCTGCTCCTGATCGCCTGGGCCGAGTTCACCTCCGAGGAGGCGGGCAGCGCGCTCGGCATTCCAGCAGGAACGGCACGCTCACGGCTGCACAGGGCCCGCAGGAAGATCCAGGCCGTACTGGGAGAGGACGCATCATGAACGACTTGGAGACGCTGCGCGAGGCCTGGGACCGCCCGCGGCCCGCCTCGCCCGCCGCGCAGTCAGCGGCCAGGGCCGCCCTCTTGGCGCGAGCCGCCAGGCCCCGCCCCAAACGCCGGTGGGCGATGCGGGCGCTGGCGGTGGCCGCCTCGGCGGTGGTGATCGCGACGGGGGCGACCGTGTTCCAGTCCCTGGGAGGAGGAGAGGGACAGCCGACACTCCCCGCTGCCAACGCGCAGGTGGTGCTCACCAGGATCGCGGCGACCGTACAGGAGAAGGACTTCACGCCGCCACGCGACGATCAGTGGATCTACACCGAGATGCGCGTGCGGAGCCATGAAAAGGACATCCTGGGCAAGCGGCTCACGCCGCAGACGCCGTTGACGAGCAAGATCCACGAGTTCTGGACGCGAGCCGACGGCAAGCGGGTCGGCTACATGGTGCGTGGCAAGCTGATGACCACCAACCCCGGGGATCGGACGCCGGAGAACACTTACGCGATGGTGGCCGCGCTGCCCACCGACCCTGACAAACTGCTGGCCAAGTTCCGCAAGATCCACGCTGTGCCGGACGCGGATCAGGACGACTGGATCTTCCTGCGGTTCGCCGTGACCCTGCAGCAGAACGTCCCCCCGCCGGCCCAGGAGGCCGCCATCTTCAAGGCGATGGCCAAGCTCTCCGGCGTGACGGTGAACGAGTCGGCGGTGGATGACGAGGGTCGTCCGGCGCTGTCGGTCTCTCGCGTCTCCGACAAGTGGCTCAAACGCGAGGTCCTGCTGGACCCGTCGACGTACGCCTTCCGAGGCAGGCGCGAGACCGCGCTGGCGGATCACGAGGAGCGATATCCGCAGCCGGGAGTCAAAAAGTTCAAAATCAAGGACGGCAAGTATGTTCCGAGTCCCCCTCGCGTGGAGTGGAGCATCGAGAAGGGAACCGTCTGGCTGGCGTTCACGCGCACCGTCGTGGGCGTCGTCGACCGGGCCGGGCAGAAGCCGTAACCGTTCTCCGAGCTTCACCAGTCCGCGGCCCGGAGCAGAATGCGCGGCCCACAGTTTCGCGAACTCCGGGCTCCCGACCGTCAGCTCGCCTACGAGACCGGTCAGGCCCGGAGCGCCGGGATAGCGGCCCGCGATCAGCCGCAGATCGGCGACGGTGGAGCGCGCCTTGCGCGGCCAGTCGCCGTACAGCTCGCGCATGTGGGGGTCGAGGAACAGCATGCGGGCGATGTTGGGGCGTTCGGCGGGCCGGTTCGGGGCGTCGAAGTCGAGGTGCCCGGCCAGCAGCGCGTGCGCCATCGGATTCCACGCCAGGACGTCGAGGAAGCGCCCCATGACCAGTGCGGGCACGTCCCCGAAAGACTCGATCATGAGCCGTACGCCCGGCCGTACCTGCTCAGGCTTGGCCGCCCGGCGCCGGGTCCTCGCCTTGGGCCGGGCCAGTGAGTAGAGGTGGGCGCGTTCGGCCTGGTCCAGGCGCAGGACCCGGGCGACGGCGTCGAGCACGGCGTCGGAGGCGTTGGGACTCTGGCCCTGTTCGAGGCGGGTGTAGTAGCCGGCACTCACCCCGGCGAGCTGAGCCAGCTCCTCACGCCGCAGGCCGGGCACCCGGCGACGTCCTCCGAACGTGGGAAGTCCGGCGTCCTCGGGCTGCAGCCGCGCCCGCCTCGACCGCAAGAACTCGCCCAGTTCACCATGTACGTCCATATATCCCAGTGTCGCGAACCAGCGGCCGTGGAGCCTGCACCTGTCAGGTGTACCCCCGGCGGAGGGCTGGATGGGACGTACCGTCGGCCGCAGCCTGGTCTCCGGACACCTTTTCGGGAGAACCAGTGAAGATCATTATGATCGGTGCGACGGGGACCATCGGAAGTGCGGTCGCCGAGGCGTTGGAGGCCCGCCACGAGGTGGTCCGCGCGGCGCGCCGAGGCCCGGTACGCGTGGACATGGCCGACACCGCGTCGGTCGACGCCCTGTTCTCGCAGGTCAGCCAAGTGGACGCGGTGGTGTGCTGCGCGGCGAGCGGCGGCCTGTCACCACTGGACACGCGCTCGGACGCGGACTTCTGGGGCGACGGGCTCGAAGGGAAGCTGATCGGACAGGTGAACCTGGTCCGGCGAGCGCTCACGCGCGTACGGGACGGCGGATCCGTCACGCTCACCAGCGGACGGTTCGCGGAGCCCATCCCGGGCAGTTCGCTCGGTTACCTGGTCAACTCGGGCTTGGAGGCGTTCGTACACGCCGCCGCGATCGAGATGCCGCGAGGTGTCCGCCTGAACACCGTCAGCCCTGGCTGGGTGCGCGAAACCCTCCTCGACCTGGGCATGGACCCCGCCGCTGGTACACCGGCGGCCGACGTCGCGCGCGTCTATGTGGACGCCGTGGAAGGCCCCGCCCACGGCCGCACCCTCTTGGTGAACGCGTTGTGAACACCCGATGGCCGACACACCCTGGCGTGTCGGCACAAGAGCTTGGACGAAGGAGCGCACGAAAGGGCGGCAGCGGACGTACCGGCCGGAGGGCGCCCGCTACCTTGCTTATGTGACGCTCAGGAAGATCAACGACAGCTGGGTCGGAGACGACATCAATGACCTGGTCACCTATATCGGCGTCGAGCCGAACGAATACGTCGCGCATCAGGTGGTTGCGGCACGTTGCGCCCACTGCTCAGGTCAGGTCTTCGTCCTCGAGACCGACGAATCCTCGACATGCGTGCGCCGCACATGCGCCCAATGCGACCAGACCACCTACATGCTCGACAGCGAAGAGAACTGGCCGACAACAGAGGAAGAGGCCGAAGCCAACTACTTCGTCGAGTGCACCTGCGGCTCGGACCAGTTCGAGACGGCAGTCGGCTTTTCGTTCTACGACGACACGCCGACCTCGGACATCCGCTGGGTCAGCATCGCGGTCCGATGCACGACCGACGGGCTCATCGGCTACTGCGCGGACTGGAAGATCGGATATGGGCCCTCACGCCAGTTGGTCGACTCGGTCTGAAACGCCGGCACCCGGGAACGCGCCCGAAGATCCAATCCCACTCATCATCGCCATTGACCCGGTCCTCATGACTTTGAGCTCCAGCAAGATCAGTTCGGCGAATCGTCCGCTTTTGAGGGTTGAGTCGGCGGCACCGCCTGGAGGAGATCCGGGGCAACCTGACCGCCCGGACTGCCGGGGCCGAACACGAAGGCCGGCTCAACTGCACGGTATCGGCGATGGCCGTAGAGCAGACCAGGGCCACGGGTACGAGTTGGTCCAAAGCCCGTACCCATGGCCCTGAGCCTTTCCCCTCCAGGTAGAGCCGAAGAGTCCATCCGGAGGCAGCAGCGGCCGGGCGACGACCTACGGCCGTCTCCCAGAACGCGGAAGCACCCAGCCAGGCGGAATTCTCGATCCGAGATCGACCACCCGGCGGCCACCGAACTCTTAGTTCTTGCTCCAGATCGCCGCGTAGACGTTGTCCTCGACGTTCGTGACGATGGGGTGGTAGCCCAGCCCCTTCAACTCGAGGGACTTGAGCTTGTAGGTCACGCTGGACAGCTGCAGATACTCCTTCAGGCCGGCCGAGCTGCCCGTACCCCACACGGTGGTGTAGAGCTTGCCGGGCTCGACGGCCATGGCAACGGGACGCAGGCCCTGCTTCGCCCGCGCCAGGAGCTCCTTGCCGCGCTGCTCCACGGTCTGGCCGGTGGTCACGTGGAGGGTTCCCGTGACAGCCCCGGCAGCCCAAACGGCCGTGTAGAGCGGCTTCTCAGCTGTGCCGTACACGTCCAGTGAGGAAATCTGGTAACCGGCGGCGCCGAGCTGGGTGTTGACGGTCGCCAAGGCTTCCTTGGTCAGGTCGGTCTTGGACTGGAGCTTGCGCGTGGTCTTCTCGAAGACCGCCGCGAAGATGGCGCCCGTGCCCGCACCCGTACCAGTGATCATGGTGGGCTGGAAGCCCAGCTTCTGCTGTTCGGTGATGCGCTTCGGCAGGTCGGTGACCGACAGGTCCTGCAGGACGTTCACCTTGCGGGTGGCGTCCTTGATCCATACGGAGGTGTACTCCGGGTTGGCCGCGTTGGTCACGCTCAACGCCGAGGGAACGTAGCCCGTCCCCAGCAACTGCTTGATGCGCTGCAGGTGGGCGGACTCGGTGAGTCCCTGGAGGGAGAGCCAGCTCAGCGGCAGGTTCTGGGCGGACTGGACGGTCTTGGCGGGCTGCTCGGCCATCGCCGGAGACGAAAGCGCCAGCAAGGGAGCCGTGACCGCCGCGAGCACCGTGGTGACAGCGACGATTCTCGGAGTGTTCCTCATGGTCCTCCTTAGGTAAAGGTTGTCCCAAAACCAGGACAAGAAGCGACCATAACAGGGAATGAGCGAAACTTGACCATCTGTCACCATGATCGTGACAACGATGTGTCAAGAAGACGGGTGCCGAACGGCGACAACCAGAGAAACCTTCATGTTTTGGCCGGTCACCGACGTGCCCGACCCACGCTCTCAGGTCTGGACGGCTCATGCGCGATTGGGGTGCCAGCTTGTGGCTTGAGGCTTGTCTCGCGTGTCTGAGTACCGCCTACTCATGCGGCTCACGCGGTGGCCGCTGATAGTGGCCGCATGCAGATCAAGCCAGCAATCCGCTACGCGGTCGCGCTGGTCGTGGCTCTGGCCGGGGTGTTCGTGACCTCGCCGCCGGTCAGGGCCGAGACGGCCACCCAGCCGCTGACCTTACGCGTGCTCCTGGTGAACTGTGTGGACCCGTGCCGCAACGAGGGCCTGGAGGCCGCGGGCGAGAGCGCTCCGGACTTCTACGCCGAGATCACCTTCGACGGGTTCGACACCTACACCACCCCCAGAGCTCCGGACGACCAGGTCCAGGTCGCGCCGAACTGGTCGCTGACCAAGCAGATCCCGACCACCAAGACCGAGCAGAAGATCAGCGTCCTGATCAAGGACCACGACGACACCAGCCCCGACGACTGGGGTGACGCCTCACCCCGCCACGACGACCCGTACGCCCGCTTCACCGTGAACCTCATCCACGGCACCGTCACCGGCGACCTGACCTCCTCAACGGGCTGCGTGGCGGGCAACGGCGAGCCGGGCGGCGGAATCTTCGGGCCGGACCCGAAGCCCTCGGTCCAGGTCTGCGTGGACATCACGCCGTACCCCAGCGCGGACACCGACGGGGACGGGTTCACCGACTACGAGGAGTACCGGGGCCTGGACTTCAACAACGACAACGTGGTCGACCTGACGCTACCGGGCGCGGACGCCGCGCGCAGGGACGTCTACGTCGAGGTGGACTGGATGACGGGCGAGAACCCGCAGACGGGCGTGCTGCAGGACGTCGAGGGTGTCTTCAACAACGCGCCCGTGATCAACAATCAGCAGCGGACGGGTATCGGGCTGCACCTGCTGGCCGACGAGGCGGTGCCGTACGTCGCCACGCTGGAGTTCAACAACCATCTCACCGGCACTCTGGACGACTTCGACGACCTCAAGCTCGGCAACCCGGAGCGGGCGTGCGGTCCCACCGCCACCGGCCACTTCGGCACCGCGCAGGACAGGTCCAGCCCGCTGTGCAATGACATCATGCTGTTCAAGCGGCTGCACTTCCGGTACGGGATGTTCATCCACGCGCTGCCCACCTTCAACTCGGGAATGGCGGAGCTGGACGAGCGCGGCAGCAACGACTTCGTGGTGGCGGTGGACGGCCTCGGGACCCCGCTGATCAACACCCTCGGGGGCAGGAAGGTGGCCGAGGAGTCGACGTTCCTGCACGAGCTGGGCCACACGCTCGGCCTGGGGCACGGCGGCCGCTTCGACAACGGCGACCTCGACCTGCACAACTGCAAGCCCAACTACCTGAGCGTGATGAACTACCTGTACCAGTTCCCCGACGTCGACACCACGCGCCCGCTGGACCTGGCCACGGTCGCCACGGACACGCTGAGGGAGAACGGCGGGCTCGACGAGCTCAGGTCGCCCGCGCTCGCTCGTGCCGGCTCGCGACTGATCATCCACGGCGTGGGCGGTAAGTCCGCCAACCACCCGGCGAACAGGGCCATCCATTGGGCCGGCGAGGACGGCTCCTACTCCGACCACGCCACCGAGGACGTCAACCTCATCCCCGCTTACGGCAACGAATGCGCCACCGCCAGCCCCGGCGACACACTGCTCAGCCACACCGACTGGGACCGGCTCCAGTTCGACTTCACCAGCAGCAGATACTTCTCCGAGGGCGCGCACGGCCAGGCCATCGACGAACTCACCGCCGCCGACCTGGAGCGCGTCCATTCCATCGACCTGGCCGTGACCAAGACCGTGGACAAGAGCGACGCCCAGACCGGCGACACGCTCACGTACACCGTGCGAGGCACGAACAAGTCCGCCAACGAGGCCTCCTCGGTCACCCTCACCGACACGCCGCCGAGCGGCGAGCCGATCACGAGGTCCGTCGGCGCCCTGCCGGCCACCGAGACCTTCACCTACCAGGTTCCCTGTACGGCGGTGGACGGCAGCACGCTCACCAACAGCGTGAAGATCTCCGGCCGCAACGCCGCCGGCGGGCCCGAGGTCGAGGCGACCCTGGCGGACAACACCGCCACCGCCTCGACCACCGCCCACGCCCCGGTCCTGACCCTGTCGCAGACCGCGACGCCGTCGGCCGAGCCCGGGGACGCGATCACGTACACGCTGGCGTACCGCAACACCGGCAGCGCCCAGGCGACCGGCGCCACGCTGACCCAGACGCTGCCCGCCGGCCTGTACTACAGCCAGGCGCTGGACAAGGGCTCCGGCCCGCGCCCCGGAACGGTCACCCGCAACGCCGACGGCACCACCACGCTGACCTGGACCGTGGGCACCCTCGCCCCGGACGCCTCGGGCAGCGTCGCCATCACCGCCCGGCCGAGCCTGCTGACCCCGCCGGGGCCGCTCACCGTCCAGGCCGCCCTGCGGTACGGCGGGCAGAGCGGCTGCGCGTTCACCCCCGCCACCGCCCAAGCCACCACCCAGGTCACCGAACCGGCTCCCACCAAGAACCCACAGCTCACCACGGTCTGGGCGCTGCGCGGCGACCTTCGTACCCCTGAGGTGCTGGCCCGCGTCCAGGCGACGGACACCCGCTTCGACGGGGCCGACGGCAGCACCCCGGACGGGGCGCTGTCCCAGGCGGAGGCCACGGCCGTCCTGACGCTGCCGGTTCTGCAGCCGCGCACGCTGCGGGCCGAACTGCTGGCCACCGCGCTCAACCTGGCCACTCACCGGATCAACGCCGGCACGGCCATCCACACGATCACCATCGAACGGCTCGGCCTCCACACGGTCGCCGACGCCTACCGCTTCACGGCAGCCACCCTGGCGCTGCCCGTCCTGCCGAACACGATCCGCTACACCGACAACACCCTGGCCCTGACCGAGATCAACTCCAACCTCGCCGAACGATACTGACCGCCTCCTGCGTGTGGCCCCGCCACTTCGCCGGGGCCACACCTGCCGAACCGGACATGCCCCCCAGCCGGGCATCCGGCTCTCTCTAGCCGGTACGGCCACCGGGCCGACACCGGCCGAGGGACTGTACGGTTTTCGGCCTTGGTAAATGGCCGCCATCGAAAACCCCTTGCTGCCGCCGGCCAGAAGCTGTAGGCCATGCGAGAGGCCGCGACCCGCGCGACCACCGTCAGCCTCGGCATGGCAGAGGGCCGCTCGGTGCGGGTAAGGGTCATCCCTCCAAGGCGGCCACCTTGCTCCCCGGGGAGAACGCCGAGCCTGAGGGACTCGAAGCGGCCATCCGCGAAGTCCCCATGAGAGCTACCAGTTGTCGCAACAAAACGGGAATTGTGCGCGTCATAGCGATCAACACCTCTCAGGAAGGTCATCGACATGGTCGCCACCCCCAAGAAGCTTTTCGCCATCGCCACAACAGCCGTCATGGCGCTGTCCCTGACCGCCGCCCCCGCCTCGGCGGCGAGCGGGGCGAGCGGGGCGAGCAGGTCGCGCCTGATGAACGCCGCCACCGAACTCTGCCTAGCCGTAGGCAAGAGCGAAGTGCGGGCCGGCAAGAAGGTCATCCAGTGGACCTGCTCCACCAACAAGGACCAGCAGTGGATCTACCGTAAGCGCAAGGTCATCAACGCCAAGACCGGCATGTGCCTGGCGATCGCCCGCGGCGTCCAGGTCAAGGGCAAGTACGCGATCCAGTGGCCGTGCACCGATGGCGGGTCCGAGCAGGAATGGATCTACGACGAGCACCAGCGACTGCGCAACCGGGCCACCGACATGTGCCTGGCGGTCGGCAAGGCCGAACGCAAGCCGGGCAAATGGATCATCCAGTGGACGTGCCGGGACTCCGCCGACCAGGCCTGGCTGATGCGCTAACACCACGGGACGCGCGCACGTGCGGCGTCACTCCCACTCGATGGTGCCCGGCGGCTTGCTCGTCACGTCGAGCACCACCCGGTTCACCTCGCGGACCTCGCTCATGATCCGGGACAGCACGTCCTGCGCGACCAGGCCTAGGACGTCACCGATGGCAGTCGACAGTCGCCGCCTGTGACGGGACAGATGTCCAGGGAGTACTCCCGGTCAGCGAGAATCCGCTGAAGGGATGCTTCCACAAGCGACCTCTGGAAGTCGGTGCGGATGCGGCGTGCGACCACCACGATGGTCACCTCCGAAGCTCCCGCGAGCAGGAGCGTGGCGGCTGCGGACTGCGCGTGGCCGCCTTGAACCCAAGTGTCCTCCAGCACGACGATGTGCTTGCCGGCCACAGCCGCCGAATCGAGCACGATGAAGTGATCAGAGCGCGCCTCACGCCGCTGCGCCTCAGGAATGCCATGGGCGGCCTGGAGTCCTAACCGTGCCCAATGATCTGGAAGTACGGCCGCCAAGGCAGTGAGGGGATGAGCACCGGCACGCCCTCGAAGCGAGGGGACCACCGCCATGCCACTGACGGGCTTGGCCGTAACGATATCGAGGCACGATGCATGGGCATCGGCGAATCCGATGAGGAGAAGGAGTAGACGTTGATAAGAGGGGTTGCGGATCCGCTGCGCTTCAGGAATTAGATCTTTGTAGCGGTACATGTCCCGATCCGCCTGCGTGCCCACGACAGCGTAGGTCAAAGGAACGACGCGCCGTGCGACAGGCACATCGCCCCGGCGGGCATCCACACTGCAGCGGTAGCACCTCGTGTACTGCGAGGAGACAGGTCCTGTACAGACATCGCATGTGACGTTCGGTATCCGGAGAGGATTTGTCATGATCGCGCCAAGTCGCTCGCGAATCATCTCCCGGAGCCCGGAAAAAGTCTCCGCCAATGAGTCAGCCAATCCTGGAAAGGAAATCCTCTAGCTGCTTGGGACGGTCCAGCAAGTCGTCGACGATGGTCATCGCCTCGTCGGCGTCCTGAGCCACGTGGACATCGGGTTTGCCTGCCGCGACCCGCCCCCACTGAGTGCGATCGATCACCGACTGCATCAAGATCACCGGCCGACCGTGCTCCACAGCCTTGCGCGCCTGGATACGGGTGCCGCTTCTCTCGCTGGCCTCGACGATGATCGTCGCCAAACTGTAGCCCGACATCGTGCCGTTGCGCAGGGGGAACGTCGTCTTGTCCGGTGCTCTGTCCGGCCAGAACTGGGAGAATACGGCGCCTTGCGCGGCAACCTCTCGATGGAGGTCGCGATTCTCTGGCGGGAAATGTCGACAGATCCCGGTGCCGATGACGGCCACAGTCCGGCCGCCTGCTTTGAGCGCTGCCCGGTGTGCGGCAGTGTCGACACCGGCGGCCAGACCTGAAACCACTGTGAGGTCGCGCTCCACGAGCCTCGTGGCCAACTCCGCCGCTATCAACCGGCCTTCCGATGAGACCGTTCGAGAACCGACCACGGCGACCCCGTCGTCCTCCTCGAGGACCGTCCCGCGGGCGAACAGCAGCAGGGGCCGATCGAACACATCCCGCAGTCGGTGCGGGTAATGGTCATCCCCCAAGGCGATGACTTGGATGCCACCTTGCTCCCAGGAAGCGATCTCGTCCTTCGCCTGGGTTATCGCTTCCTCAACCGGATCGGAGAACAGGTCGACGGGGGCGAGGCGTTCGCGCAGCAGCGCCGCGGCTGAAGCCCCTTCGGTAAGTTGCTGAACGAGCTCGCGCTCGCCCTTCTCGGTGGAGGTGCGGCAAAGCAGCGCCACCGTCGCGGCGCGTTCCCTGTCATCCCCCTGGCCCACGCCGCCAGCGTAGTGTCCCAACCAGCCCTCCGTCATCCCCGACATCGAACACATGTACCGATTGCTTTGGGTATCCGGCGGTCGGCATGACCTTGGCTTCGCAGGCACGCAGCCGCATTAGCGCTGCGGCGTTACTCCCACTCGATGGTGCCCGGCGGCTTGCTCGTCACGTCGAGCACCACCCGGTTGACGTCGCGGACCTCGTTCGTGATCCGGGTGGAGATCCGGGACAGTACGTCATAGGGCACCCGCGACCAGTCGGCCGTCATCGCGTCCTCGGACGTCACCGGCCGCAGCACCACCGGATGCCCGTACGTACGCCCATCCCCCTGCACACCCACCGACCGCACGTCGGCCAGCAGCACCACCGGGCACTGCCAGATCTCCCGGTCGAGACCGGCGCGCGACAGCTCCTCGCGGGCGATCGCGTCGGCCTCGCGCAGCAGGTCGAGGCGTTCGCGGGTGACCTCGCCGACGATGCGGATGCCGAGGCCGGGGCCGGGGAACGGCTGGCGCCAGACCATCGCCGTCGGCAGGCCGAGCTCCTCGCCCGCCCGGCGTACCTCGTCCTTGAACAGGGTCCGCAGCGGCTCCACGAGCGTGAACTGCAGGTCATCCGGCAGGCCGCCGACGTTGTGGTGCGACTTGATGTTGGCGGTGCCCGTGCCGCCGCCGGATTCGACCACGTCGGGGTAGAGCGTGCCCTGCACCAGGAAGTCGACGGGGCCGTCGGCCATGATGGCGCGCTGTTCGTCCTCGAAGACCCGGATGAACTCGCGGCCGATGATCTTGCGCTTCTCCTCGGGGTCGCTGACGCCTTCGAGGGCCTTGAGGAAGCGGTCGGCGGCGTCGACGACGCGGAGCTTGACGCCCGTGGCGCGGACGAAGTCGCGCTCGACCTGCTCGGCCTCGCCCTTGCGGAGCAGGCCGTGGTCGACGAACACGCAGGTCAGCCGGTCGCCGATGGCGCGCTGGACCATCGCGCCGGCCACCGCCGAGTCGACGCCGCCGGACAACGCGCAGATCGCGCGGCCGTCGCCCACCTGCTGACGGACCGCCTCGACGGCGTCTTCGACGATGTTGAGCATGGTCCAGGTCGGGCGGCAGCCCGCCGCGTCGAGGAAGTGCTTGAGCACCGCCTGGCCGTGCTCGGAGTGGAGCACCTCGGGGTGGAACTGCACGCCGTAGAGTCCGCGCCCGGTGTCCTCGAAGGCGGCGACGGGCGTCTGCTGGGTCGAGGCGGTCACCGTGAAGCCCTCGGGGGCGGTGGCCACGCTGTCGCCGTGGGACATCCAGACCTTCTGCGCGGCGGGCAGCCCGGCGAAGATCACGCCCTCGCTGAGCACGTCGAGGTCGGTGCCGCCGTATTCGGCGACGCCCGTCTGGGCGACCTCGCCGCCCAGCGCCTGGGCCATGGCCTGGAAGCCGTAGCAGATGCCGAACGTCGGCACCCCCGTCGAGAACAGCCCCTGGGGCACGGCGGGGGCGCCCTCGGCGTAGACCGAGGAGGGCCCGCCGGACAGGATGATCGCCTTCGGCTTCTTGGCCAGCATCTCCTCGACCGGCATCGTCGAGGGGACGATCTCGGAGAAGACGTGGCACTCACGGACCCGCCTGGCTATCAGCTGCGCGTATTGCGCGCCGAAGTCGACGACGAGCACTGTGTCGAACTCAGACACCGAGAGGACCCCCCAAAGCGAATGCGGTGCTCCAAGTGTATCGGGGGGTTGCCCTAGCTAGAGGATGCTCCCCATCAGTCCCGACGCGGCCCCTAGAGGATGCTTCCGATCAGCCCCAACGGCGGCGAGCCGAGGTCGAGCAGGGCCTTGTGGAAGCGCTGCAGCGTGAAGCCCGCCCCCCATTCCTTGCGCGCCTGCTCGCGCAGGTCGAGGATGAGCAGCTTGCCCCAGGTGTAGCGGCCATAGGTGGGGTCGAACGTGGCCCGCCTCGCCTCCGACAGCGCGGCCGGTCCGGCCAGGTTGGTGTCGGACTCGAAACGCCTGGCGCCGTCCTCGACCGTCATCTGCCCGGTGTGTACGCCGATGGCGCAGGCCAGCCGCGTGACCCGGACCAGCGCCTCCACCCAGACCCCGATCTCGAAACGCGGGTCCTGGGCCTCGAACCCCTCCTCGACGCAGAGCTCCTCGGCGTAATGCGCCCAGCCCTCGGCGAACGACATCGACTGCAGCAGCCGCCGCACGTCCGAGCCGGCCCGGCGCAGGGCGCGGCCGTGCGAGAAGTGCCCGGGAGCGACCTCGTGCACGTTGATCGCGGGCAGCGTGGTGTCGCTGAACACCTCCAGCCACTCCTCGGCGTCCTGCGCGGGCCAGGCGGGGTCCGGCGGGGTGATGTGGTACCAGGAGGGGCCCTCCGGTTCGCCGGGAGAGTTCCACGACATCATCGCCATCCCCCAGCGGCGCGACGCGGGCGCCAGGCCGACCAGGCACTCGCCGTCGTGGTAGGGAACCAGGTCCTTCTCGCGGGTGAACGCGATGGCCTTCTCGGTGCCGATCCTGGCCGCCTCGATGACGCCGTCGGCGTCGGGGTGCTGCTTGACCAGCTCGCGTACGACGTCCAGCGGCGCCTCTCCCCGCCGCCCCAGCTTGGCGCAGGACTCGGTGAGCAGGGCCATGAGCCGGTCGCGCTCGGCGTCGGCGCGCTCGGCCAGCCTGCCGAGGTCGACGGGGAGCCCTTCGGTGCCGCCCATCAGCCGGGCCAGCGCGTCGCCGCCGAGCGACGCGTCGGGGTCGCCGACCGCCGCCGCCCGCTCGATGTGCGCGACCAGCAGCCCGTGCGCGTCGAGCGCGGTCTGGTCCGTGACACCGGCGGACAGTCCCTGTATGGGTGCGACCAGCGACCTCGCGACCGGCGCGCTGACCCGGTCGAGCGCGGCGATCGCGTGCGTCACCGCCTCCGGCCAGCGCGCCAGGTGCGCGGCCTTGGCGGCCTCGCGCTCGGCCTGCGGGGCGTAGTCGCGGTCGTAGCAGGCCAGGTCGAGGTTCGCCAGGTGCGGCAGCGGATTGCTCCGGTGCAGCTCCAGCTCGCCGTACTGGGTACGCAGGCCGTCCTCGAAGACCCGCAGATGCGCCGAGTCGTACGGGTCGGCGGGTGCGGCGCCCTCTCCAAGCCGCGCCAGTCCGGCCTGTACGCCTTCCGGCGACAGATCCTGGATCTTGCCGTCGTACTCGTGCCTGCCGCCCGACTCGCGTGCGTCGGCGACGTTCAGATCCGTTATGGCGCGGAGCCTGGGGTCGAGTTCCGTCATGTCGCCGACGCTAGCGCACCGGAGTCCGACGGGCTCTGGTCAATCAGCTGCTGTGCAGGGCCTCGATCGCGTCCAGCAGGCCTTCGAGCGTGGTGTCGTCCGTGGCCGGGGCCATGACCGTGACGCGTAAGTGGCGGAGGCCGTCGAGCTCCGTCGAGGTGAGATAGAAGGCGCCGTTGGCCATGAGACGCTCGCGCAGGTCCGCCTGGTCGGCGTCGCCGTACCGGAAGCAGACGATGTTGCTCTCCGGCTCGTACGGCAGCGCGAACCCCGGCCGCCGGCGGGCCAGCTCCCAGAAGCGGTGGGCCGTGGCGTACTGGCGTGAGACGTACTCGCCCAGGCCGCGCTCGCCGCGCCAGGCCAGGTTCAGGAAGATCTTGAGTCCGAGCTCCGCCTTGGTGCACTCGACCGTACGGCCGATGAGGTCGAAGCCGCGCTCGCCGTAGAACAGGTAGCTGGCCTCCTGCTTGAAGGCCGCGTCGAGGTCGTTCTCCTTGCGTACGAGGACGGCGGCGGCCAGGGAAGAGGTACGGAGCATCTTGTGCGCGTCCCAGATGACCGAGTCGGCCAGCTCGATGCCGTCGAGCAGGTGCGCGTGCTCCTCGGCGAGCAGGGCGGAGGCGCCGTGCGCGCCGTCCACGTGGAACCAGACGCCCCGCTCGCGGCACCACTCTCCGACGGCGCGCAGATCGTCGTACAGACCGGTGCCCGTGGCGCAGGCGGCCGCGACCAGCGCCATCACCCTACGTCCCGAAATATCCGGCAATTTTGTGGCGTCTATGCGTCCGAGGTGGTCTGTCGCCAGCGGCACCATGGCCCGCTGCCCCAGCCCGAGGATCGAGGCCGCCCGCGACACCGAGTAGTGCGCCGACGCGGGCGCGAGGATCACCAGGTCGCCGGGCACACCGTCCTCCCATGCCTCAGGTACGGCCCGCGCCCGCGCCGCCAGCAGCGCCGTGAGGTTGGCCAGCGAGCCGCCATGGGTGAGCACCCCACCGCCCGCCGGGAACCCCACCTTGGCCAGCATCCACCTCAGCACCTCGAACTCCACCGTGGCCGCCGCCGCGCCCATCTCGTAGATGGCCATCGGGTTGTTCGTGGCGCCGTGGACGAAGTCGGCCAGCGCGGCGGGGAAGTCGGGCGAGGCGCTCTGGTGGCCCAGGTAGGCGGGGTGGTGCAGCCGGGTCCCCTCGCCGAGATAGGTCCGCAGGAAGTCGCGGTAGGTCGCGGGCGTCATACCGCCCTTGGCGATCAGCTCACCGATTCTCAGCCGTTCGGCCAGCTCACGGGGCGGGCGACGGCTGATCACGGGCTCGTCACCGCGCTGGCTGCGGTCCACGTAGGCCGCCAGCTCGCCGGCCGTAATCCCGGCGGCTTCGGTGAACTCCTCGATGTTCCACATACTTCGAGATACTCAACAATTCGGTGGTGTACGACTAGCCTTGCCGAATCGGGAGGCGGTAATAGTGCATAACGCCGAACTGGATTCGATCGACCTGGCGATCCTGGCCGAGTTGCAGAAGGACGCCCGGCTGCCCAACAAGGATCTCGCCGAGCGGCTCGGCGTCGCGCCCTCCACCGCGCTGGAACGCGTACGTTCGCTGCGCCGCCGTGGGGTCATCACCGGCTTCCGCGCCGCCGTCGACACGGCCCGGCTCGGCCGCCCGCTCCAGGCGCTGCTCGCCCTGCGCGTACGGCCGCACACCAGCCGGATCGTGGACCCGTTGCGCACGTTCGTGCTGGGGCTGCCGGAGACGATCACGCTGTTCCACGTCGCGGGCACCGAGGACTTCCTGGTGCACGTGGCCGTGGCCGACGCCGATCACCTGCACCGGCTGGCCCTGGAGCGGTTCCTGATCCGTACGGAGATCGTGCACCTGCACACCACCCTGATCTTCAAGACCGAGCACCAGCCCGTCCAGCGGCCGGCCGAAATGGGCTGAAGGAAGATCGCGACAGGTGTGACAATGAGCCGCATGTCACTCCGGATCACCACGCTCGCCGAGCGTCCCGAGTTCGCGTCCGCGTTATGGGAGATGGATCACTCGTGGCGCGTCTTCATGTTCAACGACCCGATCGCCGATCTGTTCTATCCCATCGCCGCGACGGACTACGCCGACTACGTGCTGGTGGCCGATGACGACGCCGAGCCCGGCCGGATGGTGGCCAGGGCCTGCATGATCCCCTTCCCGGCCAGGGACGACGAGCTGCCCGACGACGGCTGGGACGGGGTGATCCGCCAGGGGTGGCTGGCCCGCAAGCTGGATCGCCCCCTTGACGCCGTCTCCGCGCTGGAGATCACCGTCAGGAAAGACCTGCTGGGCTCGGGGGTGTCGCCGGCGATGGTGGCCGGGATGCGCGAGCACGCGGCGCGGCTGGGGTTCCGGGAGCTGGTGGCGCCGGTCCGGCCGAACCAGAAGCACCTCGAACCGCACACGCCCATGACGGAGTACGCCTTCAGGCCCCGCGAGGACGGCCTGCCGCACGACGCCTGGCTGCGCGTGCACGTACGGGCCGGCGGGGAGATCGTCAAGGTCGCGCCACGCTCGATGGTGATACCGGGCACGCTCGCCGAGTGGCGCGAGTGGACCGGGCTGCCGTTCGACCGGACCGGGCCGGTCGAGGTGCCCGGCGCGCTCAGCCCGGTGTACTGCGACGTCGCCCAGGACCACGCCGTCTACATCGAGCCGAACGTCTGGGTCAGCCACCGGCTGAGCTGACGCGACCCTTAGGAGAGGGTCACCCGCTCGCCCGGCTCCAGCAGGTGCGCGCGGTCGCCGAGCCCCGCGAGGGACTTGACCAGCGTGTCGCGGCCTTGCGTGAAGTGTCCCCAGTGCTCGAAGTGCAGCGGCACCACGTGACGGGCGCCCAGGATCTCGGCCGCCTCGGCCACGTCGTCGCTGGTCAGCGTCAGGTACGCGTCGCCCACCAGCGGCGTCCGCGCCCCACCGGCGAACAGCACCGCCACGTCCACCGGCCCGACGCGCGCCGCGATGTCCCTGACCACGTCCAGGGAGGCGTTGTCGCCGCTCACGTACACGGTGGGCAGTGCCTCGCCGCTCAGTACGAACCCGGTCACCTCGCCCACCAGGTGCTCGCTCCCGTCGGGCCCGTGCTGCGCGGGCACGCCGGTGATCCGCAGCGCGCCGCCGCCGGGGCGTGCCAGCTCGGTGTGCGTCCAGTTCGGCAGTGCCCGCACCGGCTCGCCGATCCGCTCGGCCGCCGAGCCCGTCGACAGCACCACCGGCGCCGAGGCAAGGAAGGCGCGCCCGGCCTTGTCGAGGTTGTCGGGATGCTGGTCGTGGGAGAGCAGGACGGCGTCCACGGTCCCGGCGTCGTCCGGCTCGAACGCCGGTCCGGCCGTCTTGACCAGCGCCCGGTTCCCGATCGGGTAGTCGCCGGGCGGGTCGAACGTGGGGTCGGTCAGCAGCCGTACCCCGCCGATCTCCAGGACCGCGGTCGGGCCGCCGACGTAACGAATCTCCATGGAGATCATGACACCCGCGCCGGACACGGTATTCCGCCCCTACTTGAGGCGCAGCCTCTTCATCGCCTTGAGCGTGGTGACCAGGACGCCCGCCCACTTGTCGTACGTCATGCCGAAGGGCGGCTCGAAACCCAGCCACGTGGCCTGCGAGGCGACCGTCTGCGCCTCGGTGTAGCGGAGCAGGCCCTCGGCTCCGTGCCGGCGGCCCAGCCCGGACGCCTTCATGCCGCCCATCGGCGCGTCATAGGAGGCGTACGCCGAGCCGTACCCCTCGTTGATGTTGACCGTGCCCGCCTTGATCCAGGCGGCGAGCGCGCGGCCCCGCGCCAGGTCGGAGGTCCAGACGGAGGCATTGAGCCCATAGATGGTGTCGTTGGCCAGCGCCACCGCCTCCTCGTCCGAGGAGAACCGGTAGAGGCCGACCACCGGGCCGAACGTCTCGTTGCGGCACACCCGTGTCGGGCTTGTGCACGATGGCGTTGCCGGCGAGCAGCGCGGGCACGGCGTCGGTGACGCCCAGGGAGAGCGGGTAGTTCCACGGCGTGATCAGCGCGACCACGCCCTTGGGTCGGCGCAGCTCCGTCACCCGGGTGGCCACGGGGAAGATGCCGGCGCGCCGGCGCGGGGCGAGCAGGCCGGGAGCGCGGCCCATTCCGCCTGCGCCGCCCGCGCCTTCCTATATGCCTCATGTACGTCATCCACCCCGGAAACGGGCAGGTCGGCGAGGGGTTCGCCGGTGAACGGTGCGGTGATCTCGGTCGTCTTGCCGCTGGACGTCACGTGCATGGCAGCAGGGTATTCCGGATCGCTACCGGCGGGTAGTTTTTGCCAATCCATGGCATGGGGACAGAATCCCTTCATGCCTTCCTTCGCGCCACTCAGACCGGGAGACCCCGAGAGGCTCGGAGGTCTGCCTCTCCTAGGCCGGCTGGGTGAGGGCGGCCAAGGCGTCGTCTACCTGGCCAGAGACCCGGCCGGCACGCACGTGGCGGTCAAGTGGCTGCGCCCCGACCAGGCCGGCGACGAGGTGAGCGTGGGCCGGTTCCTGCGCGAGGTCCAGGTCGCCCAGCAGGTGGCGCCGTTCTGTACCGCCGCGGTGCTCGGCACCGGCATCGAGCACGACCGCCCGTACATCGTCAGCGAGTTCATCGAGGGCCCCTCCCTCCAGCGGATCGTCCAGGAGGAGGGCCCGCGCACCGGCACGGCCCTGCACCGCCTGGCCATCGGCACGGCGACCGCGCTGGCCGCGATCCACCAGGCCGGGATCGTGCACCGTGACTTCAAACCGGCCAACGTGATCATCGGCGCCGACGGGCCGCGGGTGATCGACTTCGGCATCGCCAGGGCGCTCAACGCCACCTCGACGATCAGCAGCATGCCGGTGGGCACGCCCTCGTACATGCCGCCCGAGCAGGTCATGGGCCACACCGTCGGGCCGGCGGCCGACCTGTTCTCGTGGGGGAGCACGATCGTGTTCGCCGCCTCGGGACGCTCGCCGTTCGGCAGCGACACAATGCCCGCGGTGATCAACCGGGTGCTGAACCACCAGCCGGACATGAACGGGCTGCACGGTCCGCTGCTCGACGTGGTGGCCGCGTGCCTGGCCAAGGATCCGGCGCAGCGGCCGACGGCGGAGCAGGTGATCATGCGCCTGCTCCAGCACCCGGTGCCCAACTCCGGCATGCTCGCCCAGGCCGCGGCGGCGGCCGCCCCGGCGGAGCCCTGGCAGGCGCCCTACGGCCAGCCGCCCGTGAACGGTCAGCCCCCTCACATGGGGCCGCCCTCCATGCCCGGCGGGCCGCCTTCGGCGCCCGGCCACCACCACGGACCGCCGTCCATGGGCGGCGGATACCCGCACACGGGCGACCACCGGCCGACGCACCCGAGCCCGTACACCCCCGGACACTCCCAGCGGAAGAAGAGCCGGGCGCCCATCGTCATCGGCATGACCGTGGCCGTCGCGCTGCTCGTGC
Source organism: Nonomuraea sp. NPDC049158 (assembly GCF_040648335.1). Classification (NCBI taxonomy): domain Bacteria; kingdom Bacillati; phylum Actinomycetota; class Actinomycetes; order Streptosporangiales; family Streptosporangiaceae; genus Nonomuraea; species Nonomuraea sp. NPDC049158. The sequence continues at coordinate 95,991 of NZ_JBEZDM010000005.1, read as the reverse complement.
TGGCCGCCGTCGGCGTGGTCATCAGCCAGACCAAGCCCCTGGCCACCACACCGACCGCCAACAGCCGCACCGCCACCACGGCGACCGCCAGGCAGCCCGACCCCAGGCCGACGGGCGTGCCGCGGACGGGCACGAAGCGGGCCATACCCGGCGGCGCGATCTCGCTGTACGAGAATGCGGCCGACCCGATCACGCTGACCTCGTACGAGGTCTACAACAAGAAGGCCGACGACTGGATCGACTACGCCCGCAACTCACTGCGCGGGACGTTCACGAAATACTCCGGCAACTGGGAGACGCTGGTCTCGCCCGACGGCCACTCCATGGTCGGCCGCGGCCGCAACTACACCTCCGACGACTACGACTCGGTGATCATCACCGACCGGCGGACGGGCGACAGGACCTCGATCAAGACCGTGCGCAAGCCGCTGATCAGCAGCATTCGCGCCTGGTCGAAGGACGGCAAGAAGATCCTGCTCAACATCGAGAAGGAGTCGGGCAAGGACTGGCTCTACCTCGGCTTCGTCATCGTGGACGTGGCCGCGGAGGACGCCAAGGTGGTCACCGTGGCCGACACCTCGATCCGCAAGACCGCCTTCGGCTGGGACGGCGAGGAGGAGGGCGTGGTCAACATGTCCCCCGGGCGGGGCCTGCGCTTCTACGACACGAGCGGCAAGACCACCCGCACCATGGCGAACATCGGCTCGCTGGCCTCCGGCACGCAGGACATCTTCTCCCCCTCCGGCAAGGTGTTCATCACGAACTGCCCCAAGGGCGGAGACGGCGACCACTGCGTCTGGAACACCGAGAGCGGCGACCGGGTCCGCCGGTTCACCTCCGACTGCGACAAGGTCCTCGGCTGGTACGACGAGACCCACGTCTACTGCTGGGAGCAGGACAACGCCTCCAGGGACGAGATCCAGGTGGCGAACTTCCAGGGCAAACTCGTGCGCAAGCTGCTCGACATCCCCGAGAACCTCGACTTCAGCCCGGTCTTCACGGTCGACCCCCCTGGATGATCGTGAACCGCTCGGCGCGGAGATCCGTCAATGAGGTCATGAAGACGCTGATCCGTACGGTCGTGGCCGGGGCGGCCCTCGCGACGGCCATCTCCGCCTGCACCTCCGCGCCGGGGGGCACCGCGCCCGTGAAGCAGCGCCTGCAGGTGCGCCTGGTCTCCTACAACGGGTGCGACGACATGCTCGCCGGGCTGCGCGAGCACGCGGCGAGCAACGTCGGCCAGTGGGGCTTCGGCGGCCCGGTGCCCATGTACATGACCCGCCAGAAGTCCATGGAGGCGACCGCCGACACCGCCCCGGAGCACTCCACGACCAACACCCACGAAGCGGGAGTGGACGAGCCCGACCTGGTCAAGACGGACGGCAACCGGATCATCACGGTCGCGGGCGGCACGCTGCGGATCATCGACACGGCCACCAGGAAGGTCACCGGGTCCGTCAAGCTCACCAAGGCCGACGAGCCCGCCTACGCCCCCGCCGACCTGCTCGTCTCGGGCGATCGCGCGCTGGTGATGTATCGCGGGGGCGACATCATGTACAAGGGATTCGCGCCCGTCGGCGAGACCAGATACCTACTGGTGGACCTGTCCGGTGAGCCCAAGGTGCTCGGGACGATCAAGCCGCAGGGCACGTACGTGGACGCCCGGATGGTCGGCTCGACCGTCCGGCTCGTCACCCGCAGCCAGCCGGACATCACCTTCCCGCAGCCGAAGGAGAACGCCTCCGAGGCCGAGATGAAGAAGGCGAACGCGGACGCGGTACGCCGGGCGCCGCTCGACGCCTGGCTGCCCAAGATCCAGATCACGGACGCGGCCGGGACCGTCACCAAGAAGACGGTCGACTGCGCGCGGGTCAGCCATCCGGCCGACTACACCGGCACCTCGCTGCTGACCGTGCACACCATCGACCTGGCCCAGGGCCTCACGGAGGCGGGCACCGACCCGATCAGCCTGGCGGCCGACGGCGACACGGTCTACGGGACCGGCCAGAGTCTGTACGTGACCAGCAATCCGCGCTGGTGGTGGCCGGTGCCGATGGCGGCCGTGGAGGACACGCCCCAGGCCCCCGCCACCGAGCCCGACCCGACCGAACCCAGCCCCTCGGCCAAGGTCACGCTCAGCCCCGAGCCGACCGACCCCAGCCCCTCTTCCCCAACCACCCTCAGCCCCGAGCCCACGCCGACACCGACCGCTCCGCCCGAGGAGACCGAGGTCCACCGTTTCGACATCGGCAAGCCGGGTCCGCCCTCTTATGTGGCCTCGGGCAAGGTGCCGGGACGGCTGCTGAACCAGTACTCGCTGTCGGAGTACGACGGCAACCTGCGCGTCGCCACCACGCTCAACTCCGAGGCCCAGAAGACCAGCACCAGCAGCGTGTACGTGCTCAAGGCCGACACCCTGGACAAGGTCGGCGAAGTGGGCGGCCTGGGTGAGGGCGAGCGCATCTACTCGGTCAGGTTCATCGGCCCGGTCGGCTACTGCGTCACGTTCAAGCAGGTAGACCCGCTCTACACGCTCGACCTGCGCGACCCGGCCGCGCCCAAGGTGACCGGCGAGCTGAAGATCACCGGCTACTCCGCCTACCTCCACCCCGGCAACGACGGCCGGCTGATCGGGATCGGGCAGGAGGCCAGCGAGAAGGGCCGGACGCTCGGCACGCAGATCTCGCTCTTCGACGTCAGCGACCCGGCGAACCCGAAGCGGCTGTCGCAGATGTTCCAGAAGAACTCGGGCTCCGAGGCGGAATGGGACCCGCACGCGTTCCTGTACTGGCCCAAGACCGGCCTGTCGGTGATTCCGCTCAACACCTACGAGGAGAACAAGGAGGAGATCGGCGCGGTGGTCTTGAAGATCGACGACTCCGCGGTGACGAAGCTCGGCATGATCAAGCATCCGGTCCAGCGGCCGAAGGACGGGGCGTACCAGCCGAGCATCCAGCGCGCGATGGTCATCGGCGACTCGATCTGGACCGTCTCCACGGACGGCGTCCAGGTCAACGACGCGACCACGCTGGCCGAGCAGGCGTACATCCCGCTCCGCTAAAGGCATCCCGCTCCGCTGAAGGCATTCCACTCCGCTACAGGCATCCCACTCCGCTAGGCGTCGCGGTCCGGGAGGGCGACCGGCACGATCTCGGGCGCGCCGAGTCTGATCGCGTCGGCCTCCTGGTCGGTGTCCTGCTCCTGGGACAGGCGTTCGGCCTCGACGCGCTTGGTGAAGTATTCGACCTCGCGCTTGACCTGCTCGCCGTCCCAGCCGAGCGGCTGGGCGAGGAGTTCGGCGGCCTCGTGGGCGCTGGCCAGGCCGCGGTGGAAGGTCTCGATCGAGATGTGCGTCCGCCTGGTCAGTACGTCGTTGAGATGCCGGGCGCCCTCGTGGGTGGCCGCGTAGACGATCTCCGCGCGCAGGTAGTCGTCGGCCCCGCCGAGCGGCCGGGCCAGCGACCTGTCGTGGTCGATCAGCTCCAGGACCTCGTCGACGAGCGAGCCGTACCGCTGGAGCAGGTGCTCGATGCGGGCCACGTGCAGGCCCGAGGTGTGCGCGAGCCGGTACCTGGCGTTCCAGCGCGCCTGGTAGCCCTCGGCGCCCACGAGCGGGATGCGGTCCGTGCACGACCTCGGCACCCGCTGGTCGAGCCCGTGGGCGACGGCGTCGACGGCGTCCTTTGCCATAACCCGATAAGTCGTATATTTCCCGCCAGCGATCATCACCAGACCGGGAACCGGATGCGCCACCACGTGCTCACGCGACAGCTTCGACGTCTCCTCCGACTCCCCTGACAGCAGCGGCCGCAGCCCCGCGTAGACGCCCTCGACGTCGTCCCGCGTCAGCGGCACGGACAGGACGGCGTTCACGTGGTCGAGGAGGTAGTCGATGTCGACCCGCGACGCCACGGGGTGCGCCTTGTCCAGCTTCCACTCGGTGTCGGTGGTCCCGATGATCCAGTGCCGCCCCCACGGAATCACGAAAAGTACGGATTTTTCGGTGCGAAGGATGATTCCGGTGAGCGAGTGGATCCGGTCTCGCGGCACCAGCAGGTGGACCCCCTTGGAGGCCCGTACATGGATCTGTCCCCGGCCGCCCACCAGCTCCTGGATGTCGTCGCTCCACACGCCGGTCGCGTTGACCACCTGCCGGGCGCGTACGTCCAGCTCGGCGCCGCTCTCCAGGTCACGCACCCGCACCCCGGTGACCCGCTCCCCCTCGCGCAGGAACCCCACGACCTGGGCGCGCGGCGCCACGTGCGCGCCGTAGGTGGCCGCCGTCCGCAGCATCGTCATCACGTAGCGCGCGTCATCGACCTGCGCGTCCCAGTACTGCACCGCGCCGGTGAACGCGGTCCGCTTCAACGCGGGCGCCAGCCGCAACGCCCTGCTCCTGGACAGGTGCCGATGCCCCGGCACCCCGCGGGCCAGCCCCGTCGCGAACCCCAGTGTGTCGTAGAGGGCGACCCCCGCCCCCACGTACGGGCGTTCCCACCCGAGGTGGGTCATCGGAAACAGGAACGGCACCGGCCGGACCAGATGCGGCGCGATCCGCTGCAACAGCAGCGCCCGCTCCTGCAGCGCCTCTCGGACCAGCTCGAAATTGAGCTGCTCCAGGTAGCGCAGGCCGCCGTGGATCAGCTTGGAGGATCGCGACGACGTGCCGGAGGCGAAGTCGCGCGCCTCCACCAGGCCGACGTCGAGCCCTCGGGTGACGGCGTCGAGCGCGATCCCCGCGCCGACGACTCCCCCGCCGACCACGACCACGTCGAGTTCCTGTGCCCCCATCCAATCCAGCGCCGAGGTCCGCTCTCCAGGCCCAAGCCGGGCGATTCCCCTTCCCGCCATGCCCCTCCTCTTACCCGCCGCAGGCCTCTTACCCGCCGCAGGCTCTCCTGCGACAAACTCCACTCTTTTCTTGTACGGCACGCATGGGTTACCCGCCACCCGCCGACCATGCCTGGGGGCCTCCAGGAGACGGCCTCTGACCGGATGGTGGCCGAGCGCCGTTACGGCCCGCGGAAGTGTTGGGGAACACGCTGAGGCGGAGGCGGAGGCGGGAACGCGGGGGCGTCAGGCGCGGATGACCTTGACCCCCGCGTCGGTCAGCTCGCCGGCGAGGGAGTCGGAGAGCTGGGCGTCGGTGACGAGCGTGTCGATCTGGTAGGTGGGGCAGATGCGGGAGAACGCCCGCTTACCGACCTTGGAGGAGTCCGCCACCACCACGATCTGCGCGGCCCGGCTGATGAGCAGGTGGTTGACGCTGGCCTCCCCCTCGTGGTGGGCCGAGGCGCCCAGCTCCACGTCGAGCGCGTCCACGCCGAGGAAGGCCACGTCGAGCGTCACCTGTTCGAGCACGCCCGACGCCAGCGGGCCGATGAGCTCGTAGGACTGCGGCCTGGCCACGCCGCCGGTGACCACGATCTTGACGTGCTGGCGGACCGTGAGCTCCGAGGCGATGTTCAGGGCGTTGGTGACGATGGTGAAGCCCGATTCGAGCGCCGGGTTGGTGGCCAGCGTGCGGGCCAGCTCGGAGGTCGTGGTGCCGCCGTTGAGCCCGATCACGGCACCCGGCGAGACCAGCTCGGCGGCCGCCGCGGCGATGACGTGCTTCTCGTCGGCGTGCCGGGCGGTCTTGTAGCGCAGCGGGAGGTCGTAGCTGACGCTCTGGGCGACGGCCCCGCCCCGCGTGCGCATGAGCATCTGCTGCTGCGCGAGCTGGTCGAAGTCACGGCGGATCGTGGCGGTGGAGACGTCGAGCTCTTGGGCGGCCTCCTCGACGGAGAGCCGTCCTTCCTGCGCGAGCAGCTCGAGAATCGCGTTCCAACGATCGTAGCGGGACACGATGCCTCCCCTTTGAGATCCGTCGGGGCCAAGCGTGGCACAACCTGGGAGGTCAAGCCACCGGTGCAAATTTCTGCTCCTTTATGCTATAAAAACAGCAGAAATAATCAAGCACGGGGAGGCAAGTGGTGACCACCCACACCGAGGCCGAGATCGGCTCCCAGCCCGAGTGCTGGCGTCGCGCCGTCGCGGACGTACCCGTCGACGCGCTGCCCCGCCCCGGTGAGCGGGTCGCCGTCGTCGGCTGCGGGACGTCGTGGTTCATCGCGATGGCCTACGCCACCCTGCGCGAGCGCGCGGGGCTGGGCGAGACCGACGCGTTCGCCGCCTCGGAGGCCCCCACCGGCCGCTCGTACGACCGCGTGCTCGCCCTGACGCGCTCCGGCACCACGACCGAGGTGCTCGAACTCCTGCGCAGGACCGACGCCAGGACCACGGCCATCACCGCCGACCCGAACACGCCGGTCATGACGGCCGCGGACGACGTCATCGTGCTCGACTACGCCGACGAGCGGTCGGTCGTGCAGACCCGGTTCGCCACCACGCAGCTGGCCATGCTCCGCGCCAGCCTGGGCGAGGACCTCACCCAGGCGATCGCCGACGCCGAGCAGGCCGTGGCGGCCCCGCTCCCGGCCGAGCTCACCGACGCGGAACAGTTCAGCTTCCTCGGCATCGGCTGGTCGGTCGGCCTGGCCCAGGAGGCCGCGCTGAAGATGCGCGAGGCGTCACGGTCGTGGACCGAGGCGTACCCGGCGATGGAATACCGTCACGGCCCCATCAGCATCGCCGGCCCCGGCCGCGTCACCTGGATGCTCGGCACCGCCCCCGAGGGCCTGCGCGAGCAGGTCGAGGAGACCGGCGGCACGTTCTTCCAGACCGGCCTCGACCCGATGGCCGAGCTGATCAGGGCGCAGCGGGTCGCGGTCGCCAGGGCGTTCGCCAGGGGTCTCGACCCGGACGAGCCCCTGCACCTCACCCGATCTGTGATCCTTTCTTCATGAGCCTTACTCTTGCCGACGCCCGCATCGTGACTCCCGAGGGAGTTCACGACGGGTGGTTGACCATCGAAGACGGCCGCATCACGCACGTCGGGCACGGACCCGCCCCCCGCGCGGGCCACGGCCTGGGCGGGCGGCACGTGGTGCCCGGCTTCGTCGACCTGCACAACCACGGCGGAGCGGGCGGCTCGTTCCCGACCGGCGAGCAGGACCAAGCGCGTGACGCCGTGGCGCTGCACGAGCGCCACGGCACCACGACGATGGTGGCCAGCCTGGTGACCGGCGCGCTCGACGACCTGGCCCGCGCCACGTCGTCACTGGCCGAGCTGTGCGACGACGGCCTGCTGGCCGGCATCCATTTCGAGGGCCCGTACATCTCACGGGCCCGCTGCGGCGCCCACAACCCCGGGCTGCTGCGTGAGCCGTCTCCTCGGGAGTTCGGTGAGCTGCTGAAGGCCGGACGCGGGCACGTACGCATGCTGACCATCGCCCCTGAGCTGCCCGGGGCCCTTGAGACGATCCGCATGGCCGCCGCCGAGGGCGTGCTCGCCGCGCTCGGCCACAGCGACGCCACCTATGAGCAGACGCTGGCCGGCATCGAGGCGGGCGCGACCGTCGCCACGCACCTCTACAACGCGCTGCCAGCGCTCGGCCACCGCGCCCCCGGCCCCATCGCCGCGCTGCTGGAGGACGAGCGCGTCACGATCGAGCTGATCAACGACGGCGTGCACGTGCACCCGGCCATGCTGCGGCTGGCCTACGAGGTGGCCGGGCCCGCCAGGACCGCGCTGATCACCGACGCGATGGCCGCCGCCGGCATGGGCGACGGTACGTACGTGCTGGGCTCCATGGACGTGATCGTCACCGACGGCGTCGCCAGGCTGGCCGAAGGCGACTCGATCGCGGGCAGCACGCTCACCATGGACGTCGCCTTCCGCCGCGCCGTCCAGGAGGTGGGCCTGACGCTGTCCGAGGCGGTCCAGCTCACCTCGCTGACGCCGGCCCGCGTGCTGGGCGTCGCCGACCGCGCCGGCTCGATCGCCGTGGGCAAGGCGGCCGACCTGGTGGTTCTGTCCGACGAGTTGGAGGTGGCCGGCGTGATGAAGCGCGGAGCCTGGGTCGTGGAGCCCTGATGATCCTCACCGTGACGCTCAACGCCGCCCTCGACGTCACCTACCAGGTGCCCCGCGTCGACTGGGACGGGGTCAACCGCGTCGCCGCCGTACACCGGCGGGCCGGCGGCAAGGGCGTCAACGTGGCCCGCGTCCTGGCCGCGCTCGGCCAGGACGTGCTGGTCACCGGCCTCACGGGCGGCCCGACCGGCCAGGCCATCGAGACCGACCTCCAGACGGCCGGACTGCCGCACGCCTTCGTGCGGATCGCGGCCGACTCCCGCACGACGCTGGTGGTCGCGGATTCCGGCCAGGCCGTGGCGGGCGACGAGCGGGGTTTCGGAGGCCAGACCGCGCTGTTCAACGAGCCGGGGCCGGAGGTCACGGCGGCCGAGTTCGGGCGGATGGTCGGCCGTTTCACCGACCTGCTGGCCACGGCGGAGGCGGTCGTCCTCTCGGGCAGCCTGCCCAGAGGTGTGCCGCTCGACGCGTACGCGACGCTGGCCGCCATCGCCGCCGACCACGGCGTGCCCGCCATCGTGGACGCCGACGGCGAGCCGCTGCGGCACGCGCCCGGCGGCCGGCCCTCGATCGTCAAGCCGAACGCCGAGGAGCTCGCGCGGGCCGTTCCGGAAGGCGGTCCCGAGGAGGGCGCGCAGGCGCTGCGCGGTCGCGGGGCCGAGTCGGTGGTCGTGTCGATGGGCGCCGACGGTCTGCTGGCCGTCACGCCTGAGGGGATCTTCCGGGCGCGCATGCCGTACAAGGTGGAGGGCAACCCAACCGGAGCCGGGGACTCGCTGGTCGCCGGGCTGGCGCTGGGGCTCGTGGAGCGGTCCCCGTGGCCCGAGCGGCTCACCAGGGCGGCGGCGCTGGGCGCCGCGGCGGTCGCGGCGCCCGTGGCGGGCGACTTCGACCGCGACGTCTACGCCGACATCCACCCCCGCATCGTCATCGCCTGAGCAACCGCCTTCACCGTCCGAAGAATCGCCTGAGCAACCGTCTTCACCACCCGAAGAACCGCCTGAGGAACCCTCTGAGGAATCGTCAAAGGAGCCGTCATGCCCCTCGCCCGAATCGGCGACATCGTCCGCGAATCACCCGCGGGAGTGGGCGCGTTCAACGTGATCCAGCTGGAGCACGCCACCGCCATCGTCGCGGGCGCCGAGGCCCTGGGCCTGCCGGTCGTCCTGCAGATCAGCGAGAACTGCGTCCGCTACCACGGCGCGCTCGAACCCATCGCGCTCGCCTGCCTCGCGGTCGCCAGGGGCGCGGCGGTGCCGGTGGCGGTGCATCTCGACCACGCCACCGATCGCGCCCTAGTTGAAGAGGCGGTGGAGCTGGGCGTCGGCTCGGTGATGTTCGACGCGTCGGCGCTGCCCGACGAGGAGAACGTGGCCGCCACCGCCGAGGTGGCCGCCTGGTGCCACGAGCGCGGCGTGTGGGTGGAGGCCGAGCTGGGCGAGGTGGGCGGCAAGGACGGTGTGCACGCGCCGGGGGCGCGTACCAAGCCGCACGAGGCGGTGGACTACGTGGCACGCACCGGCGTCGACGCGCTGGCCGTCGCCGTGGGCACCTCGCACGCGATGACCACCAAGGACGCCGTGCTCGACCTGGACCTCATCGCCGAGCTCCGCGCCGCCGTGGCGGTCCCGCTGGTGCTGCACGGCTCGTCGGGAGTGCCCGACGACACCCTTCGCGCGGCCGTACGGCACGGCATGAAGAAGATCAACATCGCCACGCACCTGAACAAGGCGTTCACCGGCGCGGTACGCGACTACCTGGCCGGCGACGAGAAGGTGGTCGACTCGCGCAAGTACCTGCGGGCGGGCCGCGACGCGGTGGCCCGCGAGGTGACCCACCTCCTGGGTGTCCTCACGGGCTGAGCCACCGTCACGGAAGCTGTTTGCGCATGGCCACGACCGTGCGGCCCTCGCGTTCCTTGTGGCCGGTCACGACGTAGCCGAGCGACTCGTAGAGGGCGATGTTCCTGGCCATTTTGACGTTGGTGTAGAGGCGCAGGGCGGGCAGGCCGAGCCGCCGCGCCTCCTGCTCGGCGAAGGCCAGCAGGCTCCGGCCGATGCCCTTGCCGTGGAGGCCGGGGCGTACCGCGACGTTGTCGACGTAGAGCACCCCGTTCTCGGGGATCAGCACGATGAGCCCGTCGAGGTCGTCGCCTGTCACGTATACCCGGCCCTCGGAGATGAGCGCGGCGTAGTCGGCCTCCATAGGGCGGGGCCGCGCGCCGATGACGGCCACCCACGGCTGGTAGGCCGCCTGTACGAGCTCCTCGACCGCACCCCTGTCCGTCTCTTTCGCGAGCCTCATGTCCTCCATCGTCGCAGCCTTGACACCACTCTAGACGTAGTACTACGGTTACATCACTTCGATCTAAGTACTACAAATGGAGTGACTCGATTGCGAAAGCTCACCTACTACGTCGCGACGTCCATCGACGGCTACATCGCCGGCCCGAACGGCGAGTTCGACTTCTACCCCCTGTCCGATGACCTGGCCGCCTACGCCAACGAGGAGTTCCCCGAGACCGTCCCCACCCACATCCGGAAGCAGATCGGCTTCGAGGCCCCCAACAAGAGCTTCGACACCGTGCTCATGGGCCGGGGCGCCTACCAGCCGGGCCTCGACGTCGGCGTGACCAGCCCCTACGCCCACCTGCGGCAGTACGTCATCTCCACCACAACTCCGGAGATCGCCGACCCGGCGGTGGAGCTCGTCTCCAGCGACCCTCTCGCGCTGGTCCGCCGGCTGAAGGCAGAGGACGACGGCCTCGGCATCTGGCTCTGCGGCGGCGGCCAGTTGGCCGGCACGCTGCTGCCGGAGATCGACGAGCTGATCGTCAAGGCCTACCCGGTGGTGGCCGGGTCGGGCATTCCCGCCTTCCACGGCGAGTTCCGCCCGACCCTGTTCAACCTGACCGCGACGCGCACGTTCGACAACGGCACGGTCCTCATGAGGTACGCGCGTTAGGAGTTCAGCGCGCCCATCAGCTCCTCGCGGTACTCCTCCATGGCCATGGGGTTCCCATAGTCCCGGGAATGGACGATCAAGCCCTCGCGCACCCGGACGACCATGATGTACGTCGAGACGACAGGCCGCCCCGAGGCGACGAGAGAGCCGTGGAGTTCGAACTCCACGATGACCACCTCGGGGTCCGCGGTCTCGTGGACCAGCACGTTGTCCGTCCGCTCCCAGCGCAGCACGCCTCTGGCGGCCTCGAACCTGGCCCGCAGTTCCTCACGTCCCTGCGTGCGCCGAGGGATGCCGGCCGGGGCGAACGGTATTTCGATCACGACGTCGGGGGCGTACAGGTCGGCCAGCCCGCCGTCCACGGACGCCCGCAGGAAGCGATCGACGACCTCTCGGGCGGTCGGGTATGGGGGTACGGTCATGCGAACTCCTCGTTCTGCGTAGAATCGGAACGGTCAACCCGCTTAGACGCTACGGAACGCACGTTCCGCTTGTCAATCCGGGCACCGCCCGACGCATGGGAGGCCACATGACGATCGCCGCTCGCGCGGACGCCCGGCACAACCGCGCCCGCGTGCTGGAGGCGGCCCAGGAGACGTTCGCCGCGGAGGGCCTGTCAGTGCCGCTCGACGTGATCGCCAGACGCGCGGGCGTCGGCGCGGGCACGGTCTACCGGCATTTCCCCAGTAAGGAGGCCCTGTTCGAGGCGGTGGTCCACGACCGGATCGAACGCCTGGCCGACGACCTCACCGCCCTGCTGACCACCGGCGAAGCGGAGACCGGAGAGGCGTTCTTCACCGCCTTCACATCGACCGTCGAGCAGGCCGGACTCAACAAGGCGCTCTGCGAATCCTTCGCCTCGGGCCTCAAGTCGGAGATGGCGCCGGAGGCCCGGCGACGTTACGGCCTCGCCCTCGCCGCCCTGCTCGACCGGGCCCGCCAGGCCGGCGCCGTACGACCGGACGCGCAACTGACGGACGTCATGGCGCTCATGGCGGGATGCCTCACGATGGAGGCGCAGAGCACCACTCCCGGCAGGCCCACCGCCCTCGTCCTGGACGGCCTCCGCACCGGACGCTCCCGGCTGCCCACCGTAACGAAACCTGTGACGAAACAGGAGACCAGTAACGAAACCCGCACGGATCCCGCGGCCCGCTGCGAGGAGTGTGGCACCATCATCGACACCTCCCGCACCGGCCGCCCACCCCGCTTCTGCGGCGGCGCCTGCAGGCAGAAGGCCCACCGCCGCCGGAACACCGGCTGACGAGCGGACTACCAGGCCAGAGCCTCGCCATCACGGAAGAACCCGCCGGTAGGCCCGCCATCCGGCAGATTCACCGCCCACAGCACGCTCCGAGCCCCCTCGGCGACCGGCCGCCCGCCGGCCCCGCCCATGTCGGTGGCCACCCATCCAGGGCAGACGGAGTTCACCAGGATCCGATCCTCGCGCAGCTCGGCGGCCAGCATCCTGGTCAGCGCGTTGAGCGCGGTCTTCGACACGGTGTACGCCGGGGTGCCGCCGCCCATGACGGCCAGCGACCCGGCCTCGCTGGAGACGTTGACCACCCGCCCATGATCGCCGGCCCGCAACGACGGCAGCAGCGCCAACGTCACCCGCCAGGTCCCCAGCAGGTTCGTCTCCAGCGCCTCCCGCACGACGTCGAGGTCGGCGTTCTCGGCTCGCTGCCAGGTGTCGTAGTGGATGGCGGCATTGTTGACCAGGACATCTACCTTCTCGTACGGCAACTCCTCGACGAACCGGCGCACCGAGTCCGGATCACCGACATCCAGCTGCCGCGGCTCCACGCTCCCGCGCAGCCCACTCGCCGCCTTCTCCGCCTTCCCCAGATCCCTGGCGGTCAGGATGACGGTGTCCCCAGCCAGCGCGAGCTGGCGAGAGACCTCCAATCCGATGCCCCGGTTGGCCCCGGTGACCAGGCAGACGCGATTCATTCGTACGACCCTACCCACGGGACCCACTCCCTGAGCCTGACCTTGATCAGGCACAAGGGCGAGGTACACAGACCGCCCCCGTAATTGGACGCGGAACAAACCGTGATCCCCATGCTGTGATGACTCGCGTTTGTCACAGACACGGGGGTTTCACTCATGCAGAAGAAAGTCCGCTTACGCCTGACCATCCTCAGCACCGCCTGTGCGCTGCTGCCCTTTCTGGGCGCGGGGGCAGCCACGGCGCAGACCGCCATCGACGACCCGGCCATGACCACGCGGGCCACCGACGACCCGGGCGGCAAGACGCCGGACAGGGACGCGACGGGGCCGCGGGGGGCGGTGCCGGGCGGGTTCGCCGACTGGAAGGCGCTGTTCTCGGAGCAGACTCGGCTGAACGGGGTGGCCGACCGCATCACCGAGTCGGCCGAGAACGCCGAGGGCTACGCGGGGATCGTCGTCGCACCGGAGAATCACGAGGTACGCCTGTACTGGCGGGGCACGGTGCCGCCGGCCGTACAGACCACGATCGACCAGGGACGGCAGACGGCTCCGGTGGCCGTACTTCCGGCCGCCTACACCAACGCGCAACTCCTGCAGGAGGCCGAGAAGTGGGCCGAGGCCGGCCAGGCGAGCGGCGCGGCGCCGCAGCCGGACGGCAGCGGCATCCGGCTCTCGGTCACCGGGGAGGACACCGAGCCGCAGCAGTTGCAGCGGCCCAGCGGCACGACCGCGCCGATCACACTGGAGAGAGGAGAGGAGTTCAGCCCGGCCTACAGCAGGCAGGACGACGTACCCAGCTACTACGCGGGCGGCCGGACCTGGAACCAGCAGTCGGGAGCAGGCTGCAGCTCCGGCTTCGCGGTCGTCGACAAGTACGGCACCCCGGGGTTCCTCACCGCCGCTCACTGCGGCAATGTCTGGGACCAGTTCTACGACGGCGGCGGCATCAGCCCGGCGAACTACATGGGTCAGCTGTCCTGGCGCGTCGCCAAGCGAGACGCCGCGATCGTGCTCGCCGACGCGACCGCCAACGTCTTCGACGGCAGCAGCACCGCCTCCACCAGTAACAAGGTGGTGGCGCTGTGGAAGGCGTACGTGGGCAACTTCGTCTGCAACTCCGGGGCCACCCTGGGCGAGAACTGCCTGATCAAGGTGACCGAGACCGGCTGGAGCGGCACGTACACCAACGGTCAGTACGTCAAGCACATGGTCCGCGCCAAAAGCGTGGTCGGCGGCTGCGCCGTCGCACACGGTGACAGCGGGGGCCCGATCTACTCCTACACCAACTGGTTCGACGAGGTCGCCGCCCAGGGCATCACCTCGGCCGTCAGCAAGAAGGTGTACTGCGGCGCCGCCGATGGCGGATCCGTGATCGTATTCTCCCGCGTCTGGGACGTGGACCTGGAATTCGGCGCCTTGCTACAGGTCTGGTAGCCCTCGCCGGATTTCTGAAGGACAGGAACGCCCGCCCACCCCGACCAGGTGTCGGGGTGGGCGGCGTGCGCGTCGAATGGCGTCGGCGTGTATGTCTGATAGCCATGGGACAAAAAACGTTTTATCCACCGATTGAGCCGTACGAGACCGGGATGCTCGACGTGGGCGACGGGAACGAGATCTATTGGGAGGTCAGCGGCAACCCGGACGGCAAACCTGTCGTCTTCCTCCATGGCGGCCCCGGCGGGGGGACGTTACCGCCGCAGCGGCGGTTCTTCGATCCCGAGGCGTACCGCATCGTCCTGTTCGACCAGCGCAACTGCGGGCGCAGCCGACCGCACGCGGCCGACCCCGGGGTGTCGCTGGAGACCAACACGACCTGGCACCTCGTGGCGGACATAGAGCGGCTCAGGCAGCACCTCGGCATCGAGCGCTGGCAGGTGTTCGGCGGCTCGTGGGGGTCGACGCTCGCGCTGGCGTACGCGCGGCGGCACCCGGAGCGGGTGAGCGAGCTGGTGCTGCGCGGCGTCTACCTGGCGAGCAAGGCCGATGACGCGTGGGCGTTCACCGGTAGCGGGTCGGCCCGGCTGTTCCCGCGGGAGTGGGCGGCCTTCCGCGGCTTCATCCCGGAGGCGGAGCGGGACGACCTGGTCGCCGCCTACCACCGCCGGTTGTCCGACCAGGACCCGGAGGTGCACGTACCGGCCGCGCGGGCCTGGGCGGCCTGGGAGCTGTCGGCGAACACCCTGCTCCCCGCCCCGCCGCCACCTCTGGACGACCGGGAGCTGGTGGGCTTCTCCCGCATCGAGGCGCACTACTTCAGCCAGGGGTGCTTCCTGCGGGAGGGCGAACTGCTCGACGTGGCCGCGATCCGGCACATCCCGTGCGTGATCGTGAACGGCCGCTATGACATGAAGACGCCGCCTGACGCGGCGTTGGACCTGCATCTGGCCTGGCCGGAGGCGGAGCTGCGGATCGTCGAGGACGCCGGCCACGCGGGCGCCGAACCCGGCACGCTGCATGAGCTCATCGAGGCCACGGACGGCTACCGCGCCTCCCTCGGTTGAGCGCCACCGCCGGGCGGACCAGATCGGCGACCGTGTGCGGATCATCGACCCGGCGAGCCAGGAAGCGCGTGATCGCGTCGATGTGGCGCCGGTAGAAGGCTTCGAAAGCCTCCGGGTCTGTGGCGATGTCCGACTGTCTGCGACGCACCGGCCAGCTCCCTTCGTCGATTACCTCCCTTCTTGGTCAGCTGCCGAAAAAGCGTTATGAGAGGGAGCAGAGAGGCCAATGTTCCCGGCACGCGACGGTCGCGGGCCGGGAACATTGGTCATGGGCCCGCCGTCAACGCGGTAGGCCCATGCGGATGATCAGTTCTTGGTACTGCGGGCGAGCCAGGCCGCCTCGTACCGGTCGATCGCCGAGCCCAGCTGGGCCAGCTTCTCGGTGTAGGCGACGGGGTAGACGCCGGGCTCGGTCGCCGGCCGGTTGGCGTCCACGTACTGGGTGCCCAGGTTGGTGAAGGCCACGACGACGTAGTGGCGGCCCGCCTTGCCCGGCAGGGACCGCACGATGCCCGCGTCAGCTCCCGAGTTGCCGACCCAGCCGGTCTTGTGCGCGAACGTGACCTGCGCCTGCTTGTTGCAGGGCCGGACGTCCTTGCCGAACTTGTTGCCCTCGACCGTCACCGTGCCGTCGGCGGCCACCCACCGCGAAGCCACCCGCTGCGGGATGCCCGCGGCGGGGTACGCGCTGCCGCACCGGTTGGTGGTGGAGAGCATGTCGTTGAAGCCCTGCTCGCCGAGCAGCTTCTTGAAGACCTGGCGGGAGGTGGGGCTCAGCACCGCGCCGGTGACCGGTGAACCGTTGGGGGCGGTCCACGCCGTGCCCTGTACGCCGTCGACCAGCGCGAGCAGCTTGGCCGTGTCCAACGAGTTCATCGTGACCGGGTTGGACCAGCGACCGCCGTTGGCGGGGTTGGTGTTCTTCAGCTGCATGGTCTCCAGACCCAGGTCCTGGAAGGTCTGGTTGAGCTCGTCCACCGCGCCCTTGTCGTGCAGCAGCTTCACCAGCGCGCAGGACGCGGCGTTGGAGGAGGAGGTGATCGAGGCGTCCATGTAGGCGCTGATGGTGTTGCTCGACGCTCCGCCGCACAGTGAGCTGACCGTGGTCGGCTGGTAGTCGTAGGTGTCGTCAAGCTTGATCACGCCCTTGTCCACCAGGCGCAGCACCCCGAAGTTGACCATCAGCTTCAGGACGGAGGCCGGGTAGGGAAGCATGAAGTCGATGGGCGCGTTCTCCCGGCCCGGCACGATGTCGATGGTGCCCTTGCCCTGGTTGGCGTACCATCCCGCGTCGTCCCACTGCCGCCACCGCACCTGATTGGTGTGGAAGTTCTGGTCCACCGGCACGACGATCCCGTTGGGATACTGCGGGCTCATCAGGACCGTCCCGGACGACACCGGCCGGCCAC
Organism: Nonomuraea sp. NPDC049158; assembly: GCF_040648335.1. NCBI lineage: Bacteria > Bacillati > Actinomycetota > Actinomycetes > Streptosporangiales > Streptosporangiaceae > Nonomuraea > Nonomuraea sp. NPDC049158. Next base: position 79,186 of record NZ_JBEZDM010000005.1, on the reverse strand, counting down.
GCCGGTCCAGTTCCAGTACGGTCACGTCGAGTTGCGGCTGCTGGACGATGGGTTTGGGGTCGGCCACATTGGCGAACAGCCGGGCGTAGTCAGCGGCCGTCTTCGCGTCCTTGTCGACCACGCCGGAAAGCGTCCGAGCCTGCGGGGACGTCGGCGGCGCCAGGTCGAGGACCTGCTCGAAGCGCAGATCGTCCATGGTGTCCCGCAGGAAGGCGGCGACGCCGCCGCCATCGGTGGTGGCCTGGGCCGGCGGCGTCGCGGCGGCTAACAGCACCGATGCGGTGGACAGCGCGACCACGGCACGACTCGTTCTGGTTCGGAAAATGGACACGATGTGTAATCCTCCTTGGTAGACGTCCCTGATGAGGGAGTCCAGGTTTGTCGGCAGATGACGCGGACCTCGAACGCGGCGAGCAACGGGCTCGCTCGTCCATGGAAAGAGCACTCAGAGGGGCAACCGTCACACGGCCAGCCCCCGGCGAGGGTGATCGCGCCACATGGCCGGGGGTTATCCCCGTGAGCTCACCCGTCGAGCCCGCTCATAGGTGACGACCTCAGAGCCCTTCGCGGCTCATCACCCGCCGCTCGATGGCATCTGCGCCTCGCCATGACATCCCCCGATGCAGGTTCGTGACCTTAACACAGTCTGGATCTTGGTTTCGGATTTCCGGCCCCTTCGACTTCACCCGCCGCGCCAGGCTGGACCAGGCCACCGTCACGCACGCCCCATCGGACCGCGAACGGGCAGGAACCGCCCAGGCATCCCCATCCCTCAGGTTTTCGGCGGGATCCCGATACGAATCAGATCGGTGATCGCGGGCGGCCTTCCGGGAACCTGGCTGCGTCCACCAGGCCACTACCTGAGCTCATGCATACCTCTCATCAGCTGGATCCTCATCAGTATTGCCACGAAGCAGCCTTCGAGTTCACGCCGTGGCAGCGCGCGAGGATGTCCCACGAACGGTGGCTGCGCATGGTCTACGGGAACCGGACATGGGTCACGCAAGCCGAGGGGGTCATGGCCGAGGCCGCCAGAAGCTCCCTGTCCGGACCACCCGGCAGGGGCAGAAGGTGTGGCTGGGCAATCCCGACGGCCCCTCGTGGGGCCTGCCCGCTTGGAGGGTGCTTGAGATAAGTCGCGTATCCCGGTGTTCGGTCATCGAGCGGCGAGTACGTGCGCCCACGGCTCATCGATGTGGGCCAGACCCAGCACGGCGACCACGTTGTCGAGCATTCCGGCGCCGAACCAGCGCCGCACGGCGTCGTCGTCGCCCAGCAGCCGCCGAACGGTGTCAACCTGCTTGGCGTAGCACCGACGTACGGCCTGCCCTACCAGCGGCTCGCCGGTGGCACAGTTCGCGTGCATGAGGAAACGCAGGATGGTCCGGTCCGCGATGAGCGCGGCGTAGGCACCGCGTGCCGCATCCAACGCCGCCTCGGACGCCGGCCCGGCCCCACCCGACGCCACCTCGGACGTCAGCCCGGCCCCATCCGACGCCGGCGAGTGCGCGACCAAGGTTTCGGTCATCACGACGGACACGTGGTCGACCACCGCCGCGAACAGCGCTTCCTTGTTCGGGTACAGGCGATAGAGATACGGCTGAGAGATGCCGACCCGCTCGGCCAGCTCGTGCGTCGTCGTACCGTAGAAACCCTTCTGCGCGAAACACTCCATCGCGGCGGCCACGATGGTCCGACGTCGTTCGTCGCTCTTCGTGCTGGTGCCTGCGGCGGGCATGGATCCTCAACCTCCGAACGTCACGCTGAGCTCAGGGTCGGACGGCACGTCGTGGGGTGTGAGTGCCTCGATCGCCACCAACGGGTTCCAGTAGTCCAGGTAGTGGGTGATGCGCGCGTCGTCATCGGTCCGGACGACGGAGACGCACCTCTGCTCGTACGGCTTGCCCGTCGGCAGTGCGGTGCCCGTCGAGCGGAATTCGGCGATCACGAGACCCGGATCGACCGTCGGGTGGAACACCAGGTCGACGAACTCTACGTCGAAGGTCTCGGGAAAGCTACTCATGTGCGCCAGCAGTGCGTCTCGCCCCGTCACCCGTTGAGGCATGCCGACCGGCGCGAATGCTGGCATCTCTAGTCGCCCTCCGATTAGGCGGCACTCACCGCGACCGATCAGCCTCAAACGCCACCTGCGCGCAGGGCCACCACCCGGCACGTGGACCACCACGCCGCCCAAGCTCGACTTGCTCGGGCGGCGTGAAACTTGACACGAACCTACAGAAACCCGCGACCGGAGATGGCTAGGCGTCGCGGCGCAGCGTGAACCAGAAGGTCGGCACCGAGTTGGTACCCGGTGTGACGTCGAGCAATTCCCAGCCGGGGAACCTGGCGCGGAGCTCATCAGCTGTGACGCCCGCCGCCCACGACGTGACCTCGGGGATCGGATTACCGAGCGGCTCGGGGCCGTACCCGAACATCAGCAACCGCGCTCCAGGAGCGGCGCGGTGGGTGAGCCCGGCGGCGTAGGCGTCGCGGCGGTGCAGCGGGACCCCGCAGTAGCAGCTCAGGTCGAAGAACAGGTCGAAGGGGCCCGGCACGTCCAGCTCGTCGAGGCGGGTGGCGTCTCCGTGCAGCAGCCGTACCGCGACTCCCGCCTCCGCGGCCTTCTCCCGTGCCTGGTCGACGGCGCGGTCGATCAGGTCGACGGCCGCCACCTCCCAGCCGTGCCGTGCGAGGTAGGTGGCGTTGGTCCCCGTGCCGCAGCCGAGTTCGAGGGCGCGGCCGGGCGGCAGCGCGCCGTCCCCCTCTACCAGGGCGACCAGCTCGGGCGGCGTGACGCCGGTGTCCCACGGTGGCTTGCCGGTGCGGTAGTAGCCCTCCAGCGCGCGGTGGACGGACTCCTCCTCCGCGTCTCGCCGCGTTGAGGCCAGGTCCGGTTCCGGCTTCTGGATGGCGTTGGGCTGGTCCATCGTCTCCTCCAAGAATATAGAGTTGAACTCTAGTGGCGTACTCTAGAGTTATACTCGCAATATGGACAACGTCAAGCGGCCGGACAAGCGAGCCGAGCGCTCACGCCGCACCCGTGAAAAGGTCGTCGAGGCGGCTCGCGAGCTGTTCGTCGCGCAGGGTTACGGGGCGACGAGCCTGCAGGAGGTCGCGGACCGGGCGGGCGTGGCCGTCCAGACGGTCTATTTCGTCTTCCGCAACAAGCGCACGCTGTTCAAGGACGTCGTCGACACATCCATCGCCGGGGATACCGAGCCGGTCGCCACCATGGATCGTGAGTGGTTTCGCGCCGCGTGCGCCGAACCCACCGCAGCCGGGCAACTGCGCGCGCACGTCCACGGCACCCGCGAGACCCTGGGCCGGGTCGCCCCGATCATGCCGCTGATCGCGGCTGCCGCGGCCACCGACCCGGAGATCGCCGCACAGTGGCCGGACGGCCCCGACCCGCGTTACACCGTGCAGTACGCGGCGGCCGAAGCCCTGGCCCGCAAGCCCGACATCCGTCCCGGCCTGTCCATCGAGATGGCGGCGGACCTGCTGTTCGGCCTGCTCAGCCCGCAGCTCTACCTGATCTTCGTCCGCGACCGCGACTGGTCACCGGACACGTGGGAAGAATGGGCCCGCACCGCCTTGACCTCCCAACTCTGCGCCGACCCCGGCTGAGCGGACGGCCGTCACGATGGTTCTCCAGCCCGCAATGCTGGTGGCCAACCACCTGGCCGATCTCCTGCGGGGGCCGGGTCGGACAACCTGGCCGACACCCATACCGGGCCTCCGCCGACCAGATCACCCCGGCCACCCAAGCCCCGGGGCCGGTGGGCCGACCACGACAGACAAAACTCCGACCCCGTCCCGACGACGCCCTATCCAGGATCCTTTTTGGCTGGCGGGGCACAGCGCCACTGGCCTTGTCCAGATGGGTGCCCAGGCCGTAGCCGGTCATCACCGATGACGCTATCGGCCGTCCGATCATGGGTAGCTTGGGGGCCATCGGTATGCCGTGGGCGAAGCGCGCGGCGGAGCCGCGCCTCAGAAGGGCGTCCGAGCGGAGCGAGGTCCTTCAGGGGTCGGGCCCTCGGCCCGACTGGGAACAACGTCTGCCCCCGAAGCGCGAAGCGCCCACCCGCGAAGCCCTTTGGGCCGGAAGCGGGTGGGCGCCCAAATGGTCAGCGCTGGGTAGGAGCGACCACGACCTCGACGCGCTGGAACTCCTTGATGTCCGAGTAGCCCGTCGAAGCCATCGTCCGCTTCAACGCCCCCATCAGGTTCATGGACCCGTCGGCCACGCTGGACGGCCCGTGCAGGATCTGCTCCAGGCTGCCCACCGTGTCAAAGGCCACCCGCCGGCCCCGAGGCAGGTCCGGGTGGTGTGCCTCCGAGCCCCAGTGGAAGCCATGGCCAGGGGCTTCCGCCGCGCGGGCGAGCGGGGAGCCGACCATGACCGCGTCGGCGCCGCAGGCGATGGCCTTGGCGATGTCGCCCGACGTGCCCATGCCGCCGTCGGCGATCACGTGGACGTAGCGGCCGCCTGATTCGTCCATGTAGTCGCGGCGGGCCGCGGCGACGTCGGAGATCGCGGTGGCCATCGGTACGGCCACGCCCAGCACGTTGCGGGTGGTGTGGGAGGCGCCGCCGCCGAAGCCGACCAGGACGCCCGCCGCGCCGGTGCGCATGAGGTGCAGGGCGGCCGTGTAGGTGGCGCAGCCGCCCACGATGACCGGTACGTCGAGCTCGTAGATGAACTGCTTGAGGTTCAGCGGCTCGGCCCGGCCCGAGACGTGCTCGGCCGAGACCGTGGTGCCGCGGATGACGAAGATGTCCACGCCCGCGTCGATGACGGCCTTGTGATACTGCACCGTACGCTGCGGAGACAGGCGGACCGCCGTGGTCACGCCGGACTCCCGGATCTCCGCGATCCGGCGGCCGATCAGCTCTTCCTTGATCGGCGCCGTGTAGATCTCCTGCAGCCGCTTGGTCGCCGCCTCGGCGTCGAGCGAGGCGCACTCCTCCAGCAGCGGCGACGGGTCGTCGTAGCGGGTCCAGAGCCCTTCGAGGTCGAGGGGCGCCAGGCCGCCGAGGCGGCCGATCTCGATCGCGGTGGCGGGCGAGACCACGCTGTCCATGGGGGCGACGACCACGGGTAGTTCGAACCGGTAAGCGTCGATCTGCCAGGCGATCGAGACCTCCTCCGGGTCACGAGTGCGCCGGGAGGGTACGAGGCCGATCTCGTCGAGCGCGTAGGCCCGGCGACCGGTCTTGCCCCGGCCGATCTCCACCTGCTGAGTCATGTCTTACCTTCTGTGATAGTTCGGGGCTTCCACGGTCATCTGAATGTCGTGGGGATGGCTCTCGGTGAGTCCCGCCGCCGTGATCGGCATGAGCTCACAGTCGGTGTGCATCTGCGTGATCGTGCGGCAGCCGGCGTACCACATGCCCTGGCGCAGGCCGCCGACGAGCTGGTGGGCGACCGCCGCGACCGGTCCCCGGAAGGGGACCTGGCCTTCGATGCCCTCGGGGATGTATTTGTCCTCGCCGCCGATGTCGGCCTGCGCGTAGCGGTCCTTGCTGAAGGACATGCCGCCGCGCTCGCGGTTGCGGACCGCGCCGAGCGAGCCCATGCCCCGGTACGACTTGAACTGCTTGCCGTTGATGAAGATCAGCTCACCGGGCGACTCCTCGCAGCCGGCCAGCAGCGAGCCGAGCATGACCGTGTCGGCGCCGGCGGCGATGGCCTTGACGATGTCGCCGGAGTATTGCAGGCCGCCGTCGCCGATGACCGGCACACCGGCCGGCCCGCACGCCAGCGACGCCTGGTAGATGGCGGTGACCTGCGGCGCGCCCACGCCGGCCACGACGCGGGTGGTGCAGATGGAGCCGGGGCCCACGCCGACCTTGACCGCGTCGGCGCCCGCGTCGACGAGCATCTGGGCGCCCGCCCTGGTCGCGATGTTGCCGCCGATGACGTCGACCTTGCTGTTGGCCTTGAGCTTGGCGACCATGTCGGCCAGGCCCTTGGAGTGGCCGTGCGCGACGTCGACCACCACCACGTCGACGCCCGCCTCGATCAGCGCCTTGGCCCGCAGCTCCGCGTCACCGCCGACGCCCACGGCGGCGCCGACGACCAGGCGGCCGTCCGCGTCCTTGGTGGCCAGCGGATATTGCTCGCTCTTGGTGAAGTCTTTCACCGTGATCAGGCCGCGCAGCCGGCCGTCGGGATCGACCAGGGGCAGCTTCTCGATCTTGTTCTGCCGCAGCAGCTCGAACGCGCGGTCACGCGACACCCCGACCGGGGCGGTGACCAGCGGCATCGGGGTCATGACTTCACGCACGGGCCGGGACTGGTCGGTCTCGAAGCGCATGTCGCGGTTGGTCACGATGCCGACGAGTACGCCGGACAGGTCGGTGACGGGCACCCCGGAGATCCGGTACGTCGCGCACAGCCGCTCCACGTCGGCCAGGGTGTCGTCGGGAGTGCAGGTGACCGGGTTGGTGACCATCCCGGCCTCGGACCGTTTGACCAGGTCGACCTGCTGGGCCTGCTCCTCCACCGACAGGTTGCGGTGCAGGATGCCGATGCCGCCCTGGCGGGCCATGGCGACGGCCATGCGCGCCTCGGTGACGGTGTCCATCGCGGCGGAGACCAGCGGGATCGACAGGTTGATGCCGCGCGACAGGCGCGAACCGGTGTCCGCGTCACCAGGTTGCAGATCTGAATAGCTTGGGACGAGCAACACGTCGTCGAAGGTCAGACCCGTCTCGGTGAACTTGGACATGCTGCGGCCCCTCCTGCCGATGCTGATGAGGCAAGTCTAGGGCCTACATGCAAAACGTCCCGAGGCCGGGAGCACGATGACCCCCACGGCCCGTCGTACCCCCGGCATCCGAAAGAGCCGGAGGATGGGGCGGTCGGTGATCCGCCCCATCCTCCGGCCACCGACATCCGGGCGGAAGCGCATAAAGCGCCACCGAACCCCCCTCCGCGTCCTGATGGCAAGCGCTGCCAGCTCAAGTGGATGCCGACGCTGGGTTAAGCCTGCGTTACTCATCGGCACACCGCAATGTGAAAACGTGCAATTGCACGAAGTTGCACATGTGGCCAAGGAGTCCACGCAAGGAGCGGACAAGGACGTATCGCCGAGTTATTCTCACGACACGCCCGTGTCCCCCCTACGGAGCCCCTTATATGCGCAGCGAGTCACCCACCGTGTCCGATCCCCTCGCGACGCTGGGCCTCGACCCGGCTCAGACCGCGCTCTACACGGCGGTGCTGCGCCTGCACAGGGCCACGCGTACCGAACTGGCCGAGGCCATGGACAACCCCATCGACAAGGTGAGCAGGCAGCTCGACGACCTCGTCAGGCTGGGGGTGATCGACGAGCAATCGGGCGAATACCTCGCCCGGCACCCCGCCGCCGCGCTCGGCCGGCTGATCGCCGAGCGCCTCGACCGGCTGGCCGAGGAGAGCAGGCGCATCGACTCCGCGCTCGGCTCGATCCGCGGGCTGATCCGCGACTACGACGTGGGGCACGACTACCAGAACGGCGCGTTCCGGGTTGAGATGGTGAGCGGCGCCGACGTGCTCTACGAGAGCGTGGTGGGCATGGCGGTGCAGTCCCAGTCCCCGCCGATGCGCTTACTCACCGCGATACCCGACGAGCGCACGATGGCAGACTTCGTACGAAAATTTGCCGATCCTTGGATCGATGCACAGCAGCGGAAACTCCTGAACGTGCGGGCCGTCATCCCGGTCTCCACCCTGACCCTGCCCGGCGTACGCGACCAGCTGACCAGACTGCTGGCCACCGGCGGGACCGTACGCACGCTGGACCGGGTGCCGAGCTGGTTCATGACCGCCGGCCCCGACGCCGCCGGCCTGCCCGCGCTGTGGGGCGGCAACCTGCCCGACCACGCCTACAACTTCTACCTGGTACGGACGCCGATCGTCGTGGGCATGCTCCGGTCGCTCTTCGAGGAGTTGTGGGGCCGGGCCGTACCCCTGCCGTGGGGTCGCCGGGGCGAGAGCGTGGTGCAGGTGCTGCGGCTCGCCGCGCAGGGCATGTGCGATGACTCGATAGCCCGCCAGCTCGGTGTCTCCGTACGCACGGTACGGGCAAGATTTGCCGACGCGATGGTTCAGCTTGGCGCGCAATCACGCTTTCACGCAGGTGTGGAAGCCGCCCGGCGGGGATGGCTGAGCTAATCACCACCGCGGTGGCCGCATCGGTCATATGGTGGGAAGGTGCTGGAAGACGTCCCCCGCGACCCGTTCGCGGACGACCCGAACGACCCTTCCTCAGCGATGGGCGAGCTCGACGACGCCGAACCGCTGACCGCCTCCGAGCGCGACGAGGCCATCACCGACCTGGCCGACGTCGAGGTCTTCCGCTCCTTGTTAGAGCAGCAGGGAGTGCTGGGCCTGGTGCTCGACTGCCCGGAATGCGGCGAGCAGCACTTCTTCGACTGGGAGCTGCTGCGCGGCAATCTGCGCCAGATGATCGACAAAGGCCAGCCCCAGATGCACGAGCCGGCCTTTCATCCTGACCCGGCCGACTACGTGACCTGGGAATACGCCAGAGGCTACGTCGACGGTGTCATCGACACCGAGGAGCGCCGCTGATCCACGTCGTCCAGCAGCGCGGCGAGCAGCCGCGCGGCCGGATCGCGAGAATCGGGCAACTCGCCGCGGGCCAGCACGTCGAGGAGCGCGTCAGTCTGCTCCTCCGGCGTCAAGCCGACTCCAGTTCGGCCATCTGCCGCAGCCTCGCCAGCGCTCGATGCTGGGCAACACGGACCGCACCTGGTGACATACCGAGTACATTACCGGTCTCCTCCGCCGACAGTCCCGACACCACCCGCAACAACAGCAACTCGCGCTGGTTGTCGGGGAGCCTGGCGAGCAGCCTGCGGGCATACTCCACCTCGATGTAGCGGACCACCGTCTCCTCGGGCCCCGGTCCGTCGTCGGGCCCATCCGGTAGATCCTGAGTCGGTACGGCCGAGCGGACCGAACTCCGCAACGCGTCGGCCACCTTGTGCGAGGCGATACCGAAGACGAAGGAGGCGAAAGGCCGTCCCATGTCGCGGTATCGCGGCAGCGCGGACAGGACCGCGATGCACACCTCCTGGGCTACGTCATCGGCAATGTGATATTGCCCTGAAACCCTGCCCAGCCTGGCGCGGCAATAGCGCACCACCATCGGACGCAACTCGCCGAGCAGGGATTCGATCGCAGTGCGATCTCCCTGTACGGCGAGGCTCGTCAGTTCCCTTAGGTCGGAGTCATCCGTCCGTGCCGGAAGTCTCGACGCGAGCCTTACCCCAATTTTGGCGTCGGCGACGCTTCCCTCGCTCACGTTAGGCATGATGCCCGCACTGATCGGGCCTGTCGTCATCGCGAACGGCTACGGATTGGTCACATTGACGCGGCGATAACGGGCAGTAATCGACCGGCAACACTAAGCCTTTATTGCGGAAGAATATTTCATCCCATAACCCCAAATGTGCAGAAATTGTCAGACGCCTAGACGCTTAAGCCACACATCCGGTTTACCCGAATAAACCACTTTCCCGGTTCATCACCCTTCGCGCACCCTCTCAGCAGCATCGCCTGGATTGCCCGTATGTCATATGCCATACATGGCTTTGCGGGGGTACGAGGCCAGGGGTACACCGGAGAAAGCACACGACCCGCACCTGGAATCAGGCGCGGGTCGGGTGAGGACGGAACGGCTCAGTGGCCGTGGCCGTGACCGTGGCCCTGGCCGGCGGCGGCCGGCTCCTCCTCCGGCTTCTCGACGACGAGCGCCTCGGTGGTGAGGAGCATGCCGGCGATCGACGCGGCGTTCTGGACGGCCGAACGGGTGACCTTGACCGGGTCGATGACGCCCTGGTCGAGCAGGTTGCCGTACTCGCCCGTGGCGGCGTTGAGGCCGTTGCCAGCCGACAGCTCCGAGACCTTGTGGGTGACCACGTAGCCCTCGAGGCCGGCGTTCTCGGCGATCCAGCGCGTCGGCTCGACCAGCGAGCGGCGGACGATGGCGACACCGGTCGCCTCGTCGCCCGTCAGGCCCAGGTCGTCGAGGTCCTTGGCGACGTGGATCAGCGCGGAGCCACCGCCGGAGACGATGCCCTCCTCGATCGCGGCCCGCGTAGCGGAGATCGCGTCCTCGAGGCGGTGCTTCTTCTCCTTGAGCTCCACCTCGGTGGCGGCACCGACGCGCAGCACGCACACGCCGCCGGCCAGCTTCGCCAGGCGCTCCTGCAGCTTCTCGCGGTCCCAGTCGGAGTCAGACTGCTCGATGGCAATCTTGATCTCCTTGACCCGGTCCTCGATCGCCTGCTGGTCGCCGCCGCCGTCGACGATGGTCGTGTTGTCCTTCGTCACGACGATGCGGCGGGCGTTGCCGAGCACCTCGAGGCCGACGTTCTCGAGCTTGAGGCCGACCTCCTCGCTCACGACCTGGCCACCGGTGAGGATGGCGATGTCCTGCAGCATGGCCTTACGGCGGTCGCCGAAGCCCGGAGCCTTGACGGCGACCGAGGTGAACGTGCCGCGGATCTTGTTGGTGACCAGGACGGCCAGGGCTTCGCCCTCGACGTCCTCGGCGACCACGAGCAGCGGCTTCTTGGTCTGGGCGATCTGCTCGAGCAGCGGCAGGAAGTCGGAGATCGAGGAGATCTTGCCCTGGGTGAGCAGGATGTAGGCGTCCTCGAGGACGGCCTCCATGCGCTCGGGGTCGGTCACCATGTACGCCGACAGGTAGCCCTTGTCGAACTGCATGCCCTCGGTGAACTCGAGCTCCATGCCCATGGCGTTGGACTCTTCGACGGTGAGAACACCGTCCTTGCCCACCTTGTCGAACGCCTCGGCGATCAGGTCGCCGATCTTGGCGTCCTGGGCGGAGATGGTCGCGACGTTCGCGATCTCCTTCTTGTCCTCCACCGGGCGCGCGCTGGCCAGCAGCTTGTCGCTGACCGCCTTGGCGGCCTTGTCGATGCCGCGCTTCAGCGACAGCGGCGAGGCGCCGGCGGCCACGTTGCGCAGGCCCTCGCGGACCATCGCCTGAGCCAGGACGGTCGCGGTGGTGGTGCCGTCACCAGCGACGTCGTTGGTCTTGGTGGCGACTTCCTTGGCGAGCTGGGCGCCGAGGTTCTCGTAACGCTCCTCCAGCTCGATCTCACGAGCGATTGTCACGCCGTCGTTCGTGATCGTCGGAGCACCGAACTTCTTGTCGATGACGACGTTACGGCCACGGGGGCCGAGGGTTACCTTCACGGCGTCCGCGAGGGCGTTGACGCCACGCTCAAGCGCGCGGCGTGCGTCCTCGTCGAACGCTAGGATCTTCGCCATGCTGAAAGTCCTCTCCTAGCGTCGAAAGCCCCGGCCGCACGCGCTCAGACGAGACGCGCGCCCGGGGCCCGACGCATCCGGCTTACTTCTCGATGATCGCGAGAACGTCGCGGGCGGAGAGCACGAGGTACTCCTCGCCGCCGTACTTGACCTCAGTGCCGCCGTACTTGCTGTAGAGGACGATGTCGCCCTCAGCGACGTCGAGCGGAATACGCTTGTCGCCGTCCTCATCCCAGTTGCCCGGGCCCACCGCGAGGACCTTGCCCTCTTGCGGCTTCTCCTTGGCGGTGTCAGGAATGACAAGGCCGGAAGCGGTCGTCTGCTCGGCCTCAAGCGGCTGAACCACGATGCGGTCGCCGAGCGGCTTAACGGGAACCTTGGTGGCGGTCGTCACGATCGGACCTCCCCTTCAGATTTGAATGATCTAGAAGAGGCGACCAGCGGGGCCTGCCGTCGCGGGTGTCAGACCTGCCTCGTCGCACGTTGGCACTCTCAAGGGGAGAGTGCCAACAGGAAACATATGCAAGAGGGGCTTGACAGTCAACACGAACGCGTCTGCTCAGAGCGATAAGGCCCAAGAGCTTGCCCAAGGTTGAGGCTAATTGGGGTGACACGCACTGTTGGCGCAGGGCAGACGTGCCCCTCCACCTGCCACCGTACGCGCCCACCGGCAGGCTGGAGTGCGGCGGGGAGACGCTAACGTCGGGTGACGTGGATCTCGACGCCTTCACCGAGTTGCTCACCCCGCGCGGGCAGCGCGCACTCGCCGAGGCCGTCGAGGTGGTGGGAGCCGATCCGGTGGCCGCGGCGACGAGGCTGCGCAGGTCGTACGACGCCGCCCTCACCTCGGCTGCGCTCACCCAGGCGGCGCTGCGCGAGCGCGCCAAGGCCAAGTTCGGCGCCGACGCGGCACTCATGTACTTCACTCCGCACGGCCTGGAGCAGGCCACCCGAGCCGAGGTCGGCGCCCACCGGGCCCGCCGCCTGGCCGGACCCGCCGGTGGGACGCGGGTCGTGGACGTCTGCTGCGGCATCGGCGGCGACTTCCTCGCCCTGGCCCGCGCCGGTTGCGTCGTGGACGCCGTGGACCTCGACCCGCTGACCGTCGCCGTCGCCCGGGCCAACGCGGAGGCGCTCGGGCTGGCGGATCGGGTCACCGTACGCGAGGCCGACGCGGCGACGGTCTCGCCGGAGGACTACGACTGGCTGTTCGCCGACCCCGCCCGCCGGACGAGCCGGGGCAGGACGTTCGACCCCATGGCCTACTCGCCGCCGTGGCCGGTCGTGCTCGACCTGGTCGCCAGGGCCGGACGGGCCTGCTTGAAGGTGGCTCCGGGCATCCCGTACGAATTCATCCCGGACGAGGCCGAGGCCGAGTGGGTGTCGTACAAGGGCGAGGTGAAGGAGGCAGCCCTCTGGACCGGCCCCACCGAAGGGGCGGTGCGACGGGCGACCTTGCTGCCCGGCGGGGAGACACTCGTCGCGCGCGGGGCCGAGGCGCCGACCGGCCCCGTCGGTCGGTTCATGTACGAACCCGACGGGGCCGCGATCCGCGCGCACCTCGTCGGAGAGGTCGCCGAGATGGTCGGCGGCCGCCTCCCCGACCCGATGATCGCCTACATCACCGGCGACGAGCCGTTCGACACCCCATGGGCCGCGCGGTACGCGGTGGAAGACGTGCTGCCATTCTCGCTGAAGCGCCTCCGCGCCACCCTCCGCGAGCGGCAAGTCGGAAATGTCGTCATCAAGAAGCGAGCCTCAGCGGTAGACATCGAACGGCTCAGAAATGACCTGCGACTTTCGGGTGACAAATCTGCGGTAATCATGCTTACCCGAATCATGGATAAGCCTTCCGTCCTGATTTGTCACCCATCCCCACCTGCGCAAATGACAAAGTAGGACGTTCTCGGGCCAACCCCGATCTTTTACTTCGCTCCTGACGAACCTTGATCGAGCGGCTAAGGTGAGCACGCGGGAGTCCTCCCCCTTTGGCGGTTAGCCGCGTTCTCGTTTCATCTGCAAACCGGACCTGTCCCACCGCTGCGCGGCAGACCGTCGGCGAGCGAAGGAGCCTTTCGGTGGATCACTCCAACCACACCACCCTTCTCCAGGCAGGCGGCGATTCCGCCATCTCCGAAAGGATGCGGGACCTGCTCGCGCGTGCGTCTCAGGACCACGTCTACGAGCAGCGGACCCAGGGTGCCGTCCTCGACGAGATCCGCCAGCGCCTTGAGGGTATGGAGTGGCTGCTCCGGGAGGTTCGCGAGCGGGAGCTGGGGGGTCTGAGCGGCACGCTCGAGACGGTGAGCGGACGACTTGACGAGATCGCGGCCAAGCCGCCGATGTGGGCGGAGGGTCTGGCCCAGCATGTCGAGGCGGTACGCGACCACGTCGACGCCGTCGGCGAGCAGGTGGGCACCGTCGACGCGCATGTGGAGTCGGTTCACCAGCGGGTCGCGCCGGTGGCGGAGTTGCCGGGGCTGTGGGCCGAGGTCGGCACCGTCGGCGACAATGTGGACGAGGTGCTCAAGAAGCTGCAGGCGGTCCTCGACTTCACGGAGGGCATCACCAAGCGGATGAGCGACCTGGGCGTCAGGCTGGGCCACCTCAACACGGGCATGGAGGCCGCCGCCGGCCGCTTCAGCCGCATCGACAAGTCGCTCGCCGAGCTGAGCGCCCGTACGGACCGCATCGAAGGCGCGCTGCTGGAGCTGCCCGACACCTTCGACGGCAAGCTCGCCGCCAACGCCGAGCAGCTCGACAGCAAGCTCACCGCCGCGACGGACCGGCTCGGCGCCCAGGTGGACGGCGCCGAACAGCGCCTCTCCGTACGCCTCGGCGAGACCGAGGACCTCCTGACCGACCTGGACCAGCGGCTCACCGGCCACCTGGACAGGACCGAGCAGAGCCTGACCACGCACCTCGACCGGGCCGAAAAGGGGCTCAGCGCCCGTCTGGGCGAGTCCGAGCAGGGCCTGGCCGACCGCCTCGACGAGGCCGAGCAGGCGCTGACCGCCCGGCTCCACGAAACAGGGCAAACCCTGACCGAACACCTGGACGACACCCGCCAGAGCGCGACAAGCCGCCTCGACCAGACCGAACAGCGCCTGGCGGGCCGCCTGGACGAGACCGAACAGCGCGTGGCCGGGCGCCTCGACGGCGTCGACGCCAAGCTCCTCGACGTCCACGGCGCGCTCGACAACCGGCTGGGCGGCGTCGACGAGCACCTCACCACCGTCAACGGCCACCTGACCACGGTCAGCGGCCATCTGACCACCGTGAACGGCCACCTGTCCCGCCACGACAACCGCTTCGACACACTGGACGGCCGCGTCGACGGCCACTTCATCCGGCTCGACGAACGCCTGGCCGCCGCCGACCGCCACCTCATCGACTCCGCCACCCGCAACGAGGGCCGCTTCAACCAGCTCGACAACGGCATGGACACGCTCGACGAACGCCTGGGCGAGGTGGAGGAGCGGGTGACCACCCGCTTCGACGGTCTCGGCAACCAGCTCAACGGCGTGGAGAGCAACCTGACCGGCCTCGCCCAACGCGCCGAGCAGGCGGGCGAGCACCTCGAAGCGGTCGACGACCGGATCGAGGCCGTCAACCAGCGCATCGGCCAGCTGCCCGCGACGCTCAGCATCGGCGAGCGGGTGGGCGAGCTCCTCGACTCCCAGACCACCCACCAGGGCGAGCGCCTGGCCGCCGCCGCGGCGGTGCTCACGGAGCTGGTCGCAGCCCGTCCCGACCGCACCGAGCTCACCCAGACGGTGACCGACATCGTCGAGCCCGCCACCACCGACCTCACCAGGCGCCTGGGCGCGCTGGAGGAGACCATGCTCGCCCTCGCCGAGGCCCTCCTCCGCCCTACGCGAAAAGACTGAGCTACCCGTCCGGCACAGCCATGGCGCGCGACCTCATGGCCGGTCCTGAACGCGAGCAGGTCGACGCACATGTGCAAGCTTGTCCGGGTTGACCAGCGCGTACAGCCCGCCCACCTGAGTGCCCGTCTCCTCCGGTTCCACGGTGAGCGCGACGCGGAGCTGGCCCCCGGCCAGCAGCAGGAACGTCGGCCCAGCCGTCCAGAGGAGGTCCAGGTCCACGTACCTGGGCCCGATCCCCATGAGGACGCGGGACACCCGGTCCGAGCCGTGAATCGGGCGTAGGGACGCGTGCACGCGGCCACCCCCGTCGTTCCACATGGTGACGTCCGGAGACAGCACGGCCAGCAGGTCGGCGAGGCTGCCGCCCGCCATCGCCGCGACGAAGCGCTCCGCCACCTCGCGCGCCACCCGGGGGTCGGCCGGGTAGCGCGGGCGGCGGGCGCGGACGTGTTCGCGGGCCCGGCGGGCGAGCTGGCGCGCCGCCGCCGGTGTGCGGTCGAGGATGCGGGCGATCTCGGCGTGCTCGAACCCGAACGCCTCCCGCAGCACGAACGCCGCCCGTTCGAGAGGTGACAGCGTCTCCAGTACGACCAGCAGGCCCGTGGTGACGTTCTCAGCGGCCGTCACCGGGTAGTCGGCGCTCACCAGCGGCTCGGGCAGCCACGGGCCGGTGTAGTCCTCTCTGGCGGCGCGCAGGCCGCGCAGCCGTTCCAGGGACCGCCGGACGGCGATGCGGATCAGGTAGGCCCGCGGATTGCCCACCTGGGACAGGTCGACACCGGCCCAGCGCAGCCAGGTGTCCTGCACGACGTCCTCGGCGTCGGCCACGCTGCCGAGCATGTCGTAGGCCAGGGTGAACAGCAGGCTCCGGTGCTCCGCGAACACCGCCTCAGCATCGGCCACGGCCCCTCCAGATCCCCCGGCGGTCCCCAGGAGACGGTTTCGGCCCACCGTAACGGGCACGTGGACCAGACGCGCAACGGGCACGTGAGCCACACGCGCAACGGACATCTGGGCCGCACGACAGCTCGGCATGTCACATCCGGCACCCCGCCACGCATCCGTTGCAGGAGGACACCACCAGACGACAAGGAGAGGCATGAAAGTACTTCTGGCAGGAGCCACCGGCACCGTCGGCACCGAGCTGATCCCCCAGCTGCTCGCCGCCGGCCATGAGGTGCTCGGCCTCACCCGTTCCGAGCGGGGCGCCGCCAAGCTGGCGGAGGCGGGCGCGACGGGCCTGGTCGCGGACATGATGGACCGCGACGCCCTGCTCGCCGCGGTGAAGGGTCACCAGGCCGACGCGGTGATGCACCAGGCCACGGCGATCACCGGCCTGCCGCTGTTCCACCGCCAGCTGTATCCGACGGGCGCGCTGCGCGACCGGGGCACGGCCAACCTGATCGCGGCCGCCAAGGAGATCGGCGCGCACCGCTTCGTCACGCAGTCGTTCTTCCTCGGGTACGGCTACCGCGACCACGGCCCGGAGCCGGTGACCGAGGACCGGCCGTTCGCCGAGCCCGCCAGGGGCCCCTTCGGCGTGCATATGAGGACGATTCGGGCCAACGAGGAGCAGGTGTTCAACACGCCGGGCATCGACGGTGTCTCCCTGCGCTACGGCCTGTTCTACGGCCCCGAGGTGACGACGCGGAAGATGATGGCCATGGCGCGGCGGCGGATGCTGCCGGAGGTCCACCCGGCCGGCGTCCTCTCGCTCGTGCACGTCCACGACGCCGCCTCGGCCGCCGTCGCCGCGCTGGACCGGGGCCGGGGCGGGCGGGCGTACAACATCGCGGACGACGAGCCGGTGAGCTTCGACGCGTATGTCCGGGCGCTGGCCGAGGCGGCGAAGGCGCCCGCGCCGCTACGGGTGCCCGGCTGGCTGCTGCGGCCGACGCCGTACATCCACGCCTTCATGACCGGCGTACGCATCCGGCTCTCCAGCGACCGCGCGAAACAGGAACTCGGCTGGACCCCCGCCTACCCCACCTATCGCGCGGGGCTCAAACGTGAACGGTCGTGATCGGCATCGACGAGTCGGCGGGGATGTCCAGCCGCGACGGGGTGATGCCCGCCGCGACCAGGTCGGAGCCCAGGGCGGCGACCATGGCGCCGTTGTCGGTGCACAGTCCGGGCCGGGGCACGCGCAGACGTACGCCCGCCGCGTCGCACCGCTCCTGGGCCAGGGCGCGCAGCCGGGAGTTGGCCGCGACGCCCCCGCCGATCAGCAGGTCACGCACGTCGTACTTGCGGCAGGCCTGGAGCGCCTTGCGGGTCAGCACGTCGACCACGGCCTCCTGGAAGGATGCCGCCACGTCGGGCACGTGAATGGACTCGCCGGCCGACTCGCGGGCCTCCACCCAGCGCGCCACGGCGGTCTTCAGCCCGGAGAAGGAGAAGTCGAGCGTGCCGTCGTCGATCTTGCCCCGGGGGAAGGCGACGGCCGTGCCCGACCCGGAGGTGGCGGCCTTGTCGATGTGCGGGCCACCGGGGAACGGCAGGCCGAGCACCCGCGCCACCTTGTCGAACGCCTCCCCGGCCGCGTCGTCGACGGTGGAGCCGAGCGAGATCACGTCTTCGGCCACGTCGGGCACGAGCAGCAGGGACGAGTGGCCGCCCGAGACCAGCAGGGCGATGCACGGCTTGGGCAGCGGGCCGTGTTCGAGCTGGTCGACGGCGACGTGGGCGGCCAGGTGGTTGACGCCGTAGAGGGGCACACCGAGGCCGAGCGAGTAGGACTTGGCCGCGGCGACGCCGACGAGCAGCGCCCCGGCCAGCCCGGGACCGGCGGTGACGGCTATCGCGTCGATGTCGGAGAACTTCAGCCCGGCCTGCGCCAGCGCGGCCTCCACCGTCGGCGTCATCGCCTCCAGGTGGGCCCGCGAGGCGACCTCCGGCACGACACCGCCGAACCTGGCGTGCTCTTCCATGCTGGAGGCGATGGTGTTGGCCAGCAGCGTGTGACCCCTGACGATGCCGATGCCGGTCTCGTCACAGGACGTCTCGATGCCCAGAACCAGCGGTGCGTCAGCCATCCAGCTTCCTTCTCATCATGATCGCGTCGGTGCCGTCGTCGTAGTAGCGGCGGCGCCGGCCGATCACCTCGAACTCGAAGTGCTCATAAACCCCCCGCGCCTGCGGGTTGTCGGCCCGTACTTCGAGGAAGATCTCCCGTGCCGCGCGCCGGCCGGCCTCGGCCAGCAGCTCCGCCAGCATCGCGCCGCCGATGCCGGTGCCCTGGTGCGGTTGGACGACCGCGATGGTCTGGACGTCGGCCTGGTCGGCCGCGGCGGCCAGACCCGCGTAGCCGACGATCTCCTGGTCGACGAGGGCCACCACGTAATGCCTGGTCCGGGGCTGGTCGGCCAGCTCGCCGCGGAGCATGGCCTCACTCCACGCGTCGAGCGGGAACGTGTCGCGCTCGATCGCCATGACCGCGGGCAGGTCGGCCTCGGTCATCTGCCGCAGCCGCACGTCCACCTGCCGGGGTTTCACGCCGTCACCCTCTTGGGGGCGCCGGGCACCACCGCGTCGGGCCGCCGCAGGTAGATCGGGCGCGGCGGGCCGAGCGGCTCCCCCGCGGCGATGCGCTCGGCCGCCAGGGCGGCCAGGAATCCCGCATAAGGGTACGGCGGAGCGTCGGATTGCCCCAGCAGGTCGGGGTAGAGCCCGGCACCGGCACCCACCACGGGCAGGCCCTCCACCGGCACATCCGCAGGCCGGTCGACGAACGGCCCGTCGAGCCGGGTGCGCGCGTCGGAGTAGCGGGCCCAGAACACCTCCTTGCGCCGCGCGTCGGTGGCGACCAGGAACGGCTCGGCGAACCCGCTGCCGTAGGCGACGGCGTCGAGGGTGCAGATGCCGTACGCGGGGACGGCCAGCGTGGTGGCCAGCCCCTGCGCGGTCATCAGCCCGACGCGTAGCCCGGTGTAGGGGCCCGGTCCGCTGCCCGCCACGACGGCGGTCACCTCGGACAGGGCCGCACCCGCCTCGCGCAGCACGGTCTCGATGGTGGGGATGAGCAGCTCACCGTGTCGCCGGGCGTCGATCGTCGTCGACTCGGCGAGGACACGCCGCCCGTCGTGGAGCGCGGCCGTGACGGCGGGCGTCGCGGTATCAAAGGCCAGGACCAGCACGACTGTTTAGCCTACCCGCCCGCCGGGTCACGCCCAGCCGGTGCGCTGTTTCAGCCAGTCGAGCGACACGACGCCCTGCGCCCGCTGGAACGCCCTGACCGTGGGCAGGCCGGGTGGCGGCGGCTGCCGGCTCTGCCGTACCAGGTAGCCGGCGAACGCGGCGATCACCGCCGTGGCGGCCGGATCGGGGTCGGGGAAGAGCTCCTGCGGTGGCGGGCCGCCCTGCATGGCGACCGAGGGCAGCATGCCCAGGAAGTCGAACCAGGCCACGCCGACGCAGGCCCACGGCCAGTCGACCACGTAGACGCGCTCCTCGGTGAGCAGCATGTTGTCGGCCCGCAGGTCGGCGTGGAGCAGCGTGTCGCCGGCGGCAGCGGCGGCCCAGCCGGACTCCAGCTCGGCCAGCGCGTCCAGGTGACGCAGCGCCCACGGATCGAGGCCTTTGGTGTCCTCGCCAAGCAGCTCGCGCCAGCCCCGGAACGCCTCGCCGAACACCTCCGCGACCGGCGGCGCCTCGATCGGCGCGGGCGTGAGCGCGGCCGACATGCGCCGCACGGCCGCCATCACCCGGTCGAGCTCGGCGCGGCGCCAGGGCAGCTCGGGGTGGCGGCCCTCGACGTCCTCGAAGACGAGCACCACCCAGTCCTCGATCTCGAAGGAGGTCAGCAGCCGCGGCGCGGGCACGGACTCGGGAAGGGCGGCGGCGATTCTGCGCTCGGCCTGGTAGATGCGGACGCTGTCGGGGTTCGGCTCCGGGCCGACGGCCTTGACGAAAACGCGCCGGCCGTTCGCGGCGCGCAGCCGTACGGCCGCCGCGGGCGAGAACCCGCCCGTCTGCGTCACGGCCTCGGTCACGGGCGCGCCGAGGAACTCCTCGACGGCCGCCCGGGCCGCCGGGTGCACCTCCGGCCAGGGAACGCGCGCGCCCGACGCGGGCGGATGGGTCTGCTCGCTCACGCTCTGGAAGCGTAGACGATGATGTTGTCGACGTATTCGCCCTTGGCGTAGTCGAACTTGCCGCCGCAGGTCACCAGCTTGAGGCCGTCCTCGATGTAGACCCGCTTGGCCGGGAAGTGGTCCTTCGACACCTGCTCTACCGAGTCGACCTTGTACTTGACGACCTTGCCGTCACTCCGCTCGACCTTGACGATCTCGCCCTTGCGTACCTGCCTGAGCTTGAAGAACACCGCCGGTGCCGTCTTGGTGTCGACGTGGCCGATGATGACCGAGGCGCCCTTGTCGCCGGGCACCGCGCTGCCGGTGTACCAGCCGGCCATCTTGGGCTTCTCGTACGGCGGCAGTTCGACCTCGCCGTCCTTGCTCAGGCCGAGCTTCATCAGCGGCGCCTCGACCTCGATCGACGGGATGTCGATGCTCTCGGGCACGACGGAGCCGGCCGTCTTGGTGGTTTCCTGATAGGTCTTGCCGAACGCGACCAGCACCAAGCCGGTGACGGCGCCCGCGATGACCACCCGTCCAGGGCGGGCCATCGGCTAGCCCCGGACGCGGCGCTTGATCAGCAGCCCGGCCGCCGCCAGCACGGCCGCGCCGACCAGTACGCCGCCGACCGGCATCCCCGAGCCCTCGTCCACGTCCTTGCCGAAGGTGCCGCCGCCGCCCGCTCTGGGCGCCTTCGTGGGCGCCTTGGTGGAGCTGTCGTCGGAGGTGTCAGCGGTCGCGCTGACAACGCGCAGGGTGGCCTTACCGGTGTCGTTGGTGCCGTCGCACTTCACCTCGACCGGGTAGGTGCCGCGCTTGACCGTGCCCGACACCTGCGCCTCGCCGCGTACCCACGGGTTGCCGGCCGCGGTGCCGGTCGGGGCGGGCGTGGCCGTCGAGGACGTCGGCGCGGTGGTCAGCGACACACCGTTGATGAACGCCTTGGACGTGGCGGTGCCGGTGTGCGCGGGGCCGCCGCTGGGGACGGGGCAATTGGCTAAGATCCACACCTTCGAGGTCTCACCCGCGGTGACCTTGGCGGGGCTGAGCTCGACCAGGATGGGTTTCCTGCTCACGGTGGCGGTCGGCGTGGCGCTGACCGAGCCGGTGGCCGAGGCCGAGGGTGTGGGAGTCGATGTGGTCTGCGCGGAGGCCGAGCAGCCGACCGCACCGATCATGACGATGGCTCCCGCGTACGCGACTCGCCTGACCCTGAGCACCGCCGCACCCCACTCCGCGCCGTCCTTCACCAAGCATCCACCAAAAAAGCGGACGCCGCCCCTCCTGATACCCAGTTTTTCTGGGCGAACCCTTACCAATGATCATGATTTCTATCGATGGTGAGGTACGTCAAGGGTGGCAGCTTTGCCGGAAGACAGGGCGGAATTTACTTTTCCGCAGGTTCGGACGGCGTGTCGGCCCACCGCGCGCCGACGCCGCGCAGCGTCACGAGGCGGGCGTCGTCTCCGCCCTCACGGTCGATGTGGATCTCCAGGCGGTCGTCGGACAGCCCCTCGACGAGTCCCTCGCCCCACTCCACGACCGTCACCGACTCCTCGAGCGAGGCGTCGAGGTCGAGGTCGTCGACCTCCAGGTCACCGCCCAGCCGGTAGGCGTCGGCGTGGACGAGCGGCGGACCCTGGCGCAGCGACGGGTGCACTCTGGCGATCACGAACGTGGGCGAGGTGATCGGGCCGCGTACCTTGAGCCCTTCGGCGATGCCCTGCACGAGCGTGGTCTTGCCCGCGCCGAGCGGGCCGGACAGGATCAGCAGGTCGCCCGCCCGCAGCCCGGCGGCCAGCCGGGCGCCGTAGGCGCGCATGTCCTCGGCGGTCGGAAGCCTTTCGGCCACTACAACTCCACTCGCTTGATCAGGTCGCGCAGCGCGTCGTTGACCACGCCCGGGCGCTCCAGCTGGATCAGGTGCGAGGTGTCGGGCACCTCGGTGAGCTGGGCGTTGGGCAGTGCGGCGGCGATCGCCTTGCTGTGCTCGGGCGGGGTGAGCCAGTCCTTGTCGCCGACCAGGATCGCGGTCGGCACGGGGTCGAGCACGTCCAGGGCGGCCAGCTTGTCGTGGTTCATCAGCGCGGGGTAGAAGTTGGCGAACACCTCGGTCGGCGTCGCCCTGATCATCGTCTCGGCGAAGTCGACCAGGGTGGGGCTGACGTTCTTGGAGTCGCCGAAGCCCATGTAGCGGGTCATCAGGAACGCGATCTCGCTGCCCGCGCTGCGGGTCTTGTCGACGAACGCGCCCCGCCGGCCCAGCAGCGAGATCGTCGAGGGGGCGAGCTTGTGCACGGCCTTGGACAGCAGCGCCGGCAGGCCCAGGGTGAGCTCGGCCAGCTTGCCCGCCGAGGTGGCGATGAGGGACACCGCGCGAATCTTGTCACCGAACAGCTCGGGGTGGCGGTCGGCCAGCGCCATGATCGTCATGCCGCCCATGGAGTGGCCGACCAGCACGCACGGGCCGGGCACGAGGCGTTCGATCACCTCGGCCAGGTCGTCGCCCAGCCGGTCGATCGTGCAGTCCTCGGCGGTGGCGCGCTGCGAGCGGCCGTGTGAGCGCTGGTCCCACAGCACCATGCGGTAGGTGTCGCGCAGGTCGCGGCGCTGGTAGTGCCACGACTCCAGGCTGAGGCAGTAGCCGTGGCAGAACACGATGGTCAGCGGCGCGTCCTCGGGCCCGTCGATCTCGACGTGCAGCTCCGTGTTGTCGGAGGTGACCAGCGTGAGGTCCCTGCCGCGCAGCTCGCCGAACCGCTCGCTCGCCTCGGCGTCGGGGCGCAGCCTCATGCGGCCCACCGCGTAGCGCTTGGCCAGCGCCGCCGCCGCGACACCGGCCGAAGCGGCGCCGACGATGGCGCCGGCGATCCCGACCTTCCGCCGTGTTGTCGTCGTCATGTCCCTGATCCCCTATACACCCGCGGCACCCGCGAACCGATCCTGGTCACGATCTCATGCGTAATCGTGCCGAGGTTATCCGCCCACTCCTGAGCGGTCGGCTCACCCCTCCCACCAGGCCCGAACAGGATGACCTCGTCCCCTGTGGCGAGCGGCTCGTCGCCCATGTCGATCATGAACTGGTCCATGCACACCCGGCCGGCTATCGCCCTTCGGCGACCTCCCGCCAGAACCTCTGCCCGCCCCGTCGCGTGCCGGAGGATCCCGTCGGCGTACCCGAGCGGCACCAGCCCAAGCGTGGTCTCGGAACTCGTGACATAAAGGTGCCCATAGGACACTCCAGAGCTCTCCGGCACCCGCTTGGCCAGGGCGATCCGCGCCACGAGCGTCATCGCCGGTCGCAGCCCGAAGTCGCCCAGCTCGGGGACCGGGCTGAGCCCGTACATGGCGATGCCTGGCCGGACCATGTCGTAGTGGGTCCGCGGCAGCGTCAGGATCGCGGCGGAGTTGGCCAGGTGCCTGATGACGTGGGACCCGGCCGCGCCGGCCTGCTCGGCCTGCTTGAGCGCCGCCTCGAACGCCTCGATCTGCCGGTCGATCGAGCCATGCCCCGGCATGTCCGCGCAGGCGAAGTGGGACCACAGGCCGGCGATCTCGATGACGCCCTCGGCCTGGAGGGCGAGCGCCCTGGCCAGCAGTTCCGGCCAGGCGGCGAGCGGGGCGCCGCCCCTGCTCATGCCGGTGTCGGCCTCCAGGTGCATTCTGGCGGTCCGCCCAGTCCGCCTGGCGGCGGCGGCGATCTCGTCGAGCAGCGGCGCGTCGGCCGCCGACAGCTCGATCTCGGCTTCGAGCGCCTCGTCCAGCGGCTCTCCGGGCGTGATGATCCACGACAGCAGCGGCGCGGTGATGCCACCGGCGCGCAGCGCGAGCGCCTCACGGATGTAGGCGGTGCCGAGCCTGCTCGCGCCGCCCCGCAACACGGCCTCGGAGGTCGGGACGAGCCCGTGCCCGTAGGCGTCGGCCTTGACGGCCCCCAGCACTTCGGCGCCGCCCGCGCGCTCCTTGAGCAGCGCCACATTGTGCCTGATCGCGGCCAGATCGACCCGCGCCTCCGCGGGCGTCGCCATCGGGGATGTCATCCCTCCAGTCTGGCAGCTCGCTCACGTGGTCGAGCGCGAATCGCCCCTGTTGAGGTCCGCTTGAGGTCCGCCGGGCGGACCCGACTCACCTGGATGAGTCGCGCAGCGTACGGATCGCCGCCGGAACCGCCGAGGCCACGTCCGCGGCCGTCAGGGGCGCGTCCTCGGCCGCGATCCGGCCGGCCAGCCCGTGCAGGTAGGCGCCGCACGAGCCCGCGTCGTAGGGGTCGAGCCCCTGGGCGAGCAGCGCGCCGGCCACCCCGGAGAGCACGTCCCCCGTGCCGCCGGTGGCCAGCCAGGCCGTGCCGGTCGGGTTGACCCGTACGGGCAGGCCCTGCTCGGCCACGACCGTGGTCGAGCCCTTGAGCAGGACGGTCACGCCCAGCTCCGCCGCCGCCTGGCGGGCGTACCGGAGCCGGCCCGCCTCGATCGCCTCGCGGTCCACCTCCAGCAGCCGCGACAGCTCGCCCGCGTGCGGCGTGATCAGCACCGGGGCGGTACGCCGGAGCAGCGCCCGGTCACGGGCGACCAGGGTCAGGGCGTCGGCGTCGACCAGGACGGGCACGTCACTGGCGAGCACTCTGGCGGCCAGCTCGTGCGCCCAGTCACCGGTGCCCAGACCGGGCCCCAGCACCCATGCCTGCACCCGGCCGACCTCGTCGATCGACGGCTCGCTCAGCTCGGTGATGACCGCCTCGGGCCAGTGGGTGCGTACCTGGGCCACCGGCTCACCCGGCCCCACGTAACGCACCATCCCCGCGCCCGCGCGCAGCGCGCCGCCCACGGCGAGCACGGCGGCGCCCGTGTAACGGTCGCTGCCCGCCGCGACGCCCAGAACGCCCCTGCGGTATTTGTCGGACTCGCCCATCGGCGACTTCAGCCGCCCGGCGACGTCGCGGTGGGTGAACGCCACGACGTCGGGATCGGGCAGGTAGGGCGCGAGCCCGATGTCGATCAGCTCGATCTCGCCCACCTTGCTCGCGCCCGGATCGACGAGCAGCCCGGCCTTGGGAGCGCCCATGGTCACGGTCACCTGCGCCGCGATGGCCGCCCCGTCCACCTGACCGGTGCTCGCGTCCACGCCGCTGGGCACGTCCACCGCGACGACCAGGCCGGGCGCGGCGTTGGCCGCCTCGGCCAGCCCCGCGTACGGCTCCCGCAGCGCCCCGGTCGCCCCGATCCCCACCAGCCCGTCGACGATCAGCTCGGCCCGGTCCACGGCGTCCGGCCCGGCGATCGTGCCGCCCGCCCGGCGGAACGCCTCCAGCCCGGCCTCATGGGTCTTGGAGCCCGCCAGGACTGCCTCGACCCGGGCTCCGCGCCCGGCCAGCCGGGCCCCGGCGTACAGGGCGTCGCCGCCGTTGTCGCCGCTGCCGACGAGCAGCAGCACGCGCGTGCCGTACACCCTGCCGAGGAGCCCGGCGCAGACGGCGGCGAGCCCGGTGGCGGCGCGGTCCATGAGCGTGCCGTCGGGCAGCCGCGCCATCAGCGCGCGTTCGGCGGTCCTGATCTGGTCGGCGGTGTAGGCGGTACGCATGATCTGAAGCTATCCCTCCGCGATCACGTAGGCCATCGCCACACCCGCGTCATGGCTGAGCGAGATGTGCCAGCGCTTGACCCCCAGGCCGTAGGCGACCTCGGCGGCCTTGCCGGTGACGCGCAGCTCGGGCTTGCCGCTCTCGTCGCAGCGCACCTCGGCCTCCAGGTGCCCGAGCCCCTTCGGCGCGCCGAGCGCCTTGGCGACGGCCTCCTTGGCGGCGAATCTGGCCGCCAGCGAGTGCACGGCGAGCGGCCGCTCGACCTCGGTGAACAGCCGCTCGCGCAGCCCCGGCGTGCGTTCCAGCGCCGACTCGAACCGCGCGATGTCGACCACGTCCACGCCGATGCCCAGGATCATCCCCTCAGGTTAACCGGGCGCGTCCCTACAGCCAGCTGGCCCGCACGCTGTCGGCCGGCCCGTCACCGGGAGCCCTGCCGAGCTCGCCCTTCGTCACCCTGGTGAGCAGGCGGCTGACGCTCTCGACGATCTCGGGGACGCACCCGCGCAGCTCGGCCACGTCCGCGGCGATCGACTCGTCGCGCTCCACCCCCGCCCTTTCGAGTACGGCGTCCAGGTCCGCCAGCTTGCCCGCCAGCCACTGAAGCGGATCGCTCGACAGCTCCCGGTCGAAGACGCGCGGGCCCGGATCCCATCCGGTGAAGACCGGATGGTGATGGGTGCGGTCGAAGCTGCCGGGACGGCCGTCGACCGATTCCAGGAGGTCGACGCGCCAGATGGGCCGGTCGAGGTTGATGGGCCGCGCCGAATAGATGGAACCCTTCAGCTGCCCTGGTTCGAGCATCCGTACTTCGAGGCGGACGCCGTGCTCGGCGCCCTCCTGGCCCTTGATCGGCTTGGGGTCGACGAAGTAGAGATCGCTCACGGCTACGCCGATCCGCTCGAAGCCGAAGATGTACAGCACGAGGAGCCCTCCTGTCGCGAGTGTCCTCTTCGAGTATCGACAACCTCCTGGGCAGCTTCAATCAGGGGGCCTCAGCCAACGGATCTCCGCCGTACGCGGGGTCGGTCTCAGCCTGCGTAGGGTCGGTCTCAGACGCGGGCCAGCCGCCGTACGCCCTCGACCAGCTCGGCGGTGTCCGCCGTCTCGGCGAACCCGAGGCGCAGCCACGCGGCCGGCACCTCGGTGGCGAAGTAGCGGCTGCCCGCGCTGACCGCGACCCCGAGCTGCCGGGCGGCTCCGGCCACCGCCGTGTCGCTCAACCCGTCGGGCAGCCGCGCCCACAGGTGCAGCCCGCCGGCGGGCTGCCGCGCGACGCTCCAGCCGGGCAGCTCGCGCGCGAGGGCGGCGGCCAGTTCCGCGCGCCGCTCGCGCAGGGCCGTGGCCAGCGTACGGAGGTGCCGTTCCCAGGACGGCGAGCTGACCAGCTCCAGCGCGGCCTCCTGGAGCGGGCGGGAGATGAAGAGGTCGTCGACCAGGCGGATGGCCCGCAGCCGCGCCATCACCGGACCGCGCGCCACCAGCGCCCCGATGCGCAGGCTCGGCGCGGCCGGCTTGGTGAGCGAGGTCAGGTAGACGACGGTGCCGTCACGGTCGTCGGCCACCAGCGGCGGCGGCACGGGCCCGCCGTGGCCCAGGTACCGGGCGAAGTCGTCCTCGATCACGAACGCGCCCGCCGCCCTGGCCACCTCGACGACCTGGCGGCGGCGCTCGGGCGTCAGCACCGCGCCGGTCGGATTGTGGTGGACCGGCTGGCAGTACAGCACCCGCGCGCGAGTCAGCTCGAACGCCTCGGCCAGCAGGTCCGGCCGCAGCCCGTCGGCGTCCATGGGCACCGGCACCGGGCTGAGCCCGGCCGCGCGGGCGGCGGCTATGGCGCCGGGATAGGTGGGCGACTCCATCAGGACCGGATTGCCGGGTCCGGCGATGGCGCGGAACGCCATCGACAGCGAGCTCTGCCCGCCCGCGGTGATCAGCACGTCCTCCGGTGTGATGCCGCCGCCCGCCATGGTGGCGAACACGGCACGCAGCGGCGACAGGCCGATCGCGGGCGCCCGGTCCCAGGCGTCGGGCCGACGGGCCGCGCGGCCCAGCGCCGCGGCCATGGCCCGCGTCGGCTGCAGCGACCGATGCAGGTAGCCGCCGTCCAGAGTGATCGTCCCGGCGGGCGGCGGGCCGAGCGCGTCGGTCAGCGAGCGGGTGTCCACGGCCCGGTCGGTGAGCGCGACCGTCTGCCAGGCGGTGTCGGCGACCTCGGTGCCCGCCCTGGCACGCGGCGCCACGAACGTGCCGCTGCCCGGACGGGTGATCACCGCGCCCTCGGCGGCCAGGGCGGCGATGGCCTGCGACACGGTGACGGGGCCCACCCGGTAGCGCTGGACCAGGTCGCGGCTGCTGGGCAGGCGGTCGCCCGGGGCCATCCCGGACAGCAGGGCACGCAGCCGCACTGCCAGTTCCGACGAACTGCTACTATCCGACATGAGACTGGATAATAGCGCTTTCACCCTCGACTCGGGATCGCTACTGGACGTCGAGAGCCTCCGGGCCGACACCCCCGGGTGCGCGGAGGTCGTGCACTTCAACAACGCCGGATGCGGGCTGCTGGCCGCTCCGGTGCTGGCCACGATGCTCGACCACCTGCGACTGGAAGCCCAGATCGGCGGCTATGAGGCGGCGGCGGCCCGGGCCGTCCAGGTCCGCGAGTTCTACGACGAGCTCGCCGCCCTGATCAACTGCGCTCCCGGAAACATCGCGTTCGCCGGTAGCGCCACCCACGCCTTCGCCACCGCCCTGTCCTCGATCCCGTTCGAGGCCGGCGACGTCATCCTGACCACGCGCAACGACTTCATCTCCAACCAGATCGCGTTCCTGTCCCTGCGCGAGCGCTTCGGCGTGCGCGTCGTGCACGCGCCGGACGCGCCGGAGGGCGGCGTGGACGTGGCGGCGATGGCCGCGCTCATGCGGGAGCACCGGCCCCGGCTGGTGAGCGCCACCCACATCCCCACCAACTCCGGGCTGGTCCAGCCGGTCGCCGAGATCGGCCGCCACTGCCGCGAGCTGGACCTGCTGTACATGGTCGACGCGTGCCAGTCG
Organism: Nonomuraea sp. NPDC049158; assembly: GCF_040648335.1. NCBI lineage: Bacteria > Bacillati > Actinomycetota > Actinomycetes > Streptosporangiales > Streptosporangiaceae > Nonomuraea > Nonomuraea sp. NPDC049158. The sequence continues at coordinate 50,275 of NZ_JBEZDM010000005.1, read as the reverse complement.
ATCGGCCAGTACCCCATCGACGTGGCCGCGATCGGCTGCGACCTGCTCACCGCCACCTGCCGGAAGTTCCTGCGCGGCCCGCGTGGCTCCGGCTTCCTCTACGTGTCGGACCGGATGCTGAAGGCGGGGTACGAGCCGCTGTTCATCGACATGCGCGGCGCCCGCTGGACCGGGCCGGGCCACTACCAGCCCGCCGAGTCCGCCGCGCGGTTCGAGGGGTGGGAGTTCCCGTACGCGACCGTGCTGGGCTGCGCGGCCGCCGCCCGCTACGCCCGCGAGGTCGGCGTCGAGGCCATCGCGCGCCGCTCGCCCGCGCTGGCCGCCCGGCTGCGTGTCCTGCTCGACGCCGTTCCAGGGGTACGCGTGCTCGAGAAGGGCCCCGAGCTGGGCGCCATCGTCACCTTCACCATCGAGGGGTGGCGGCCGGAGCCGTTCAAGGCGGCCATGGACGCGAAGGGGATCAACTCGGCGCTCAGCTTCCGGGAGTTCGCGCAGTTCGACTTCGGCGACAAGGACGTCGACTGGTGCCTGCGCCTGTCACCGCACTACTACAACACCGAGGAGGAGGTGGACCTGGTGGCCGAGGCGGTCGCGGAGCTGGCCGGCTAGAACGAGCCCCGCTGCCAGGGTCCCCAGATGGCGAACGAGGTGCCCTCTTTGGACTGGACGTTGACGTACAGGGTGTGACCGCCGGGGCCGAAGGTGGAGCCCGCGAACTCCGCGCCGGGGTCGCCCGCCACCGGCTCCAGGCGGCAGAAGTCGAAGATCTGGCCCTGCTTGGTGAGGCCGCGCAGGAAGTTGTCGCCGTCGCCGTCCTCGCAGAGCACCAGCGTGCCGCGGGTGCTGGCCGTCACGTTGTCGGGCAGGTCCAGCACCGACGAGCGCGGCGACTCGTACACCAGCCGGAGCCGCCCGGTCCACGTCTCGTACGCCCACACCTGCCCGCGCCCCTTGCCGAACCCGGACGGCGGCGTGTCACCTTCGGCGGTGGCGCCGCCCTGGGTGGAGCAGAAGTACACGGTGCCCTGGTGGTAGATGGCCCCTTCGAGCCTGGAGAAGATCGCCGCGCCCTCGGCCCGCCCCTGCTTGCCCACGGCCTGGACGGCCTCGTCGTTCGACGGCTTGCCGGTGAAGGTGGGGTCGGGGTCGTCGATGGTCACCCATACCGTGTTGTACGTCGCGCCGGGCCGCTGCCCCTTGGACAGGTCCTTGCGCGGCGAGCCCTTGATCGCGAGCATCTGCAGCCGCCCGCCGTCGAGCAGCCGCCCGGCCTTGAGCGGGTGCTTCGGCGGCGTGTAGCGGTAGAAGCCGGAGGCGAACGCGAAGCAGTCCTCGGTCAGGTAGAGCGCCCCCGCCTGCGGGTCGAACGCGGCCGACTCGTGCGCGAACCGGCCGGCGGCCTTGATCGGCTTGGCGTTGGAGGTGCCCGACACCGGCACCTCGAAGATGTAGCCGTGCTTGCGGGTCAGCTTGCCGTTGTCGCCGCCGGAGAAGTCGTTGGCCACGTCGGGGCCGTTGACGGTCTCCTCGCAGCTCACCCAGGCGTTCCAGGGCATCGGGCCGCCGGAGCAGTTCATCATGGTGCCGTTGAGCGACGGGGCGCTCTTGAGCACCTCGCCGTAGCGGGTGACGTGAAGGGTCGAGGTGCCGCCGCCGGCCGCGGGGTCGTAGGCCTTGTCCTTGTCGCCGAAGGCGCCGACCGCTCCGCTGACCTCGTGGTTGCGTACCAGGATCGCGGTGTCGCGCGGCCCACGGAACGCGCCCATCCCGTCGTGCCTGCCCGGCACGATGGAGCCGTCGGAGTATTTGCTGCCCGCCGGGCTGAAGGAGCGGTATTTGAACCCGTCGGGCAGGTGCAGCCTGACCTTGCCGTCACGCGCGTCGCGCACCGCCTTCAGCGGCCCGTAGCCGGTCGCCCGCGTGACCCCGCCCCTGGCGCCCGCGCAGGCCACCCCGGCGAACGGCCCGGTGATGCCGGCCGCGGCGGCCAGCCCTGCTCTGGTCAGAAAGCGACGACGGTCCACAAGCCCTCCCGAAGGTCAGGTCTCCGAACAGTAGCCGCTGACAAATCGCCGCATGCCCGGTTTGCTGAGATCCCCGGGCGCGGGCCACAGCCTTACCCCAAACTGGTCATAAGTAATCCCAAGTATTTATCCACAGGCTGTGGATAGAGAGTGCCACCCGGTCGAGAGCGCGTTTGTCGGCCGTCGATACGCTGCCAAGGTGAACAACGGCTACGTTGAACTGAGCAGGGAGCAGTGGAGCGAACTCCGCAAGAACACGCCCTTGACTCTCACCGAGGCAGAGCTGGAAGAGCTGCGTGGCGTCGACGACCCCATCGACCTCGCCGAGGTCACCGATATCTACCTCCCCCTGACCCGGCTGCTGAACCTCCACTTCACCGGGTCCAAACAACGCAGTAGCGTGCTGAGCGCGTTTCTCGGGCATCCCGGGCAGCGTGTGCCGTACATCCTGGGCATCGCGGGCAGTGTCGCGGTCGGGAAGTCGACGACGGCGCGGCTGCTGCACACGCTGCTGGCCCGCTGGCCCGAGCACCCGCACGTGGAGCTGCTCACCACCGACAGCTTCCTCTATCCCAACGCGGTGCTGGAGTCCAAGGGGATCATGCATCGCAAGGGCTTCCCCGAGAGCTACGACCGCAGGGCGCTGGTCAGGTTCGTCGCCGAGGTCAAGGCCGGGCTGCCGGAGGTGCAGGCCCCGATCTACAGCCACCTCGAATACGACATCGTCCCCGGCGCCAAACAAGTAGTGAAAAGTCCGGACATCTTGATCATTGAGGGGTTGAACGTGCTGCAGCCCGCTCCGCCCACCTCCCTGGCGGTCAACGACTACTTCGACTTCTCGATCTACGTCGACGCCAAGGTGGAGGACATCCGAGCCTGGTACGTCGACCGCTTCCACAAGCTCCGCCGCACCGCCTTCGAGGACCCCAAGTCGTACTTCAAGTACATCGCCGACCTCTCCGACGAGGAGGCGACGGAGTTCGCGGTCAACGTCTGGCGCGACATCAACGAGCGCAACCTGGTCGAGAACATCGCCCCCACCCGTGGCCGCGCCGGCCTGGTCATGCAGAAGGGCGCCGACCACTCCGTCAGGCGGGTACGGCTTCGCCGTACCTGAACACCTCCTCGAACAGGTAGGTCGCGAACCTGCCCGCGCACCCCTGATCGTCTATGTCGGCGAACCAGCAGTCCTCGCCGTCCTCGTGACACCTGAACGTCTGCCTCATGTGAGAGACCCTCGCGTACGGTAGTCAACACCCCATCAACATCCAATGGACAAGAATGACCCAGTGCTACATCTGCGATTGATCACTCCGTCCACCCGTACGGAGGAGGTGACGGCCGTGCTCGACGAGTGCACGGGCGTCACCAACGTCGCCGTGCTGCCCGGCGCGGCCCGCGAGCCCAAGGGCGATCTGATCCTCTGCGACGTCGCGCGCGAGGCGGCCAACGAGGTGATCGACCGGCTCAAATGGGTGCAGGACGAGGGGTCGATCGCCGTCGAGCAGGTGCACCTGGCCCTGTCCAAGGTCGCCGCGGACGCCGTCGAGGAGGCTCCCGGCGACCCCGACGACGCGGTCATCTGGGCGGAGCTCGCCCAAAAGGTGCGGGCCGAGTCGCGCATCACGTGGGCGTACCTGGCCTTCCTCGCGATCGCCACGCAGCTCGCGGGCATCGGCGTCCTGCAGAACTCGCCCATCCTGATCGTCGGCGCGATGGTGCTCGGCCCCGAGTTCGGCGCCATCGCGGCCATCTGCTTCGGCCTGCTCCGCGGCCGGGGCCGGCTGATCATCTCCTCGCTCAAGACCCTGGTCGTCGGGTTCACGGTGGCGATCGCGATCACGTTCGCCTGCGCGCTGGTCTCGCGCTGGATGGGCTGGATCGACCTGAGCAATCTGCGCGTGAACGAGGAGGTCCAGTTCATCGTCAAGCCCGACCGCTGGTCGTTCATCGTGGCGCTGCTGGCGGGCGCCGCCGGGGTGCTGTCGATCACGGCGGGCAAGTCCTCGGCCCTGATCGGCGTCTTCATCTCGGTCACCACGGTCCCCGCCGCCGGCTACGTGGCCGTGGCGCTGGCGCTCAGCGATTGGGCCGAGGTCGGCGGGTCCGTCGCGCAACTCGCGCTGAACATCGCCGGCATGCTCATCTCGGGCACCGTCACCCTGGCCATCCAGCGGAAATTCTGGCCTCAAGTAGGACATCGTTCATCCGTGTGAACGAGGCCACACCCCATACCCGGCCGGTAGGGTCCGGGTCATGCACATCCTCGCTACCGAGGGGCTGACCAAACGCTTCCCGACCGTCACGGCGCTCGACCAGCTGACGGTCACCGTCGGATCCGGTGTCACCGGCCTGGTCGGGGCGAACGGCGCCGGCAAGTCGACGCTGATCAAGATCCTGCTGGGCCTGCTGCCCCCGACCGGGGGCGGCGCGCGGGTGCTCGATCTCGACGTGACCACGCAGGGCGCCGAGATCCGCAGGTTCGTGGGCTACATGCCCGAGCACGACTGCCTCCCCCCTGACGTGTCCGCCACCGAGCTGGTCGTCCATCTCGCCCAGATGTCCGGGTTGCCGCGTACGGCCGCCCGCGAGCGCGCCGCCGACGTGCTGCGCCACGTCGGCCTGGCCGAGGAGCGCTACCGCGCCATCGGCGGCTACTCCACCGGCATGAAGCAGCGGGTCAAACTGGCCCAGGCGCTCGTGCACGACCCCAAGCTGGTCTTCCTCGACGAACCGACCAACGGGCTCGACCCGCGCGGCCGGGACGAGATGCTGGCGCTGATCAGGCGCATCGGCACCGACTTCGGCATCAGCGTGCTCGTCACCTCGCACCTGCTCGGCGAGCTGGAGCGGATCTGCGACCACGTGATCGTCATCGACGCGGGCCGGCTGCTGCGCTCGTCGGCGATCGCCGAGTTCACCCAGGCCACGCAGACCGTCACGGTCGAGGTCGAGGAGGGCACGCAGCCGCTCGCCGAGCGGCTGTCCGAGCTCGGCCACAGCGCCGTCCAGCACGGCCGCCTGCTGCTGGTCAAGGTGGCGGGCCCGGAGACGTTCGACGCGATCCGCGACGCGGCCGTCGATCTCGACCTCTGCCTGATCCGGCTGGAACAGGGCCGCCACCGCATCGAGGACGTCTTCAGAGAGGAGGTCGACGCGGGTGTCTGAGATCTATGACATCGGTTACCGCCATTACGACGGTCCGCGACTCGGTCGCGGCTACGCGACGCGCGCGCTCACCGTCCACAGCCTGCGCGGCGTCTTCGGCCTCGGGCGTACGGCGCGCAGCAAGATCATACCGTTCGCCCTGGGCGTCATCATGCTGCTGCCCGCGGTCGTGTCGATCGCGATGATGGCCCTGATGAGCCGGCACGGCATGGCCTACAGCGGCTTCGCGACCTACATGCAGCCGGTCGTGGCCATCTTCCTGGCCGCGCAGGCGCCGACGGTCGTCGCACCCGACCTGCGCTTCCGGGTGCTGCCGCTGTACCTGTCACGTCCGGTCACGATCGCCGAGTACGTGGCAGCCAAGGTCATCGCCATGACCGCGGCGCTGTTCCTGCTGCTCGCCGTGCCGCTCACGCTGATCTATGTGAGCGAGCTGGTCATCGACCTCAAAGGCCCGCCGCAGACCAAGGAATACCTCGGGGCCCTGGTCATGGCGCTGGTGCTCGCGCTCCTGCTGTCGTCGTTCGGCCTGGCCATCGCCTCGCTGACGCCCAGGCGCGGGCTCGGCGTCGCCTCCGTCATCGCCCTTTACCTGCTCACCTCGGCCGCCGTCCCGGTCATCTACGGCACGCTGTACTCGGCGGGCAACGAGTCGGGAGCCGCGTGGGCCTGGCTGCTCAACCCGTTCTGGCTGGTCGACGCCGTACAGGTGTGGCTGTTCAGCACCACGCCCAACGTTCCGGACGGCGGCTACCCGCCGGGGCCCGTCCCGGCGGTCCTCGTGCTCGTGCTCATCGGGATCGGCCTGGCGGCGCTCGCGGCCCGCTATCGGAAGGCGGCTGCCCAATGAACATCGAGCTCGCACAGGTCTCTCGCTGGTACGGCAACGTAGTGGCGGTCAACGACGTCACGATGACGATCGGTCCCGGCGTCACCGGCCTGCTCGGCCCCAACGGCGCGGGCAAGTCGACGCTGCTGCACCTGATGGCCGGGTTCCTGGCCCCCTCGGGCGGCACGGTGACGATGGACGGCACCCAGATCTGGAAAAACCACCACATCTATAAGAACATCGGCCTGGTTCCTGAACGGGAGGGTGTCTACGGGTTCCTCACCGGCTGGCAGTTCGTCCTGTCCGCCGCCCGGCTCCACGGTCTGCCCGATCCGATCGAGGCCGCCCGCAAGGCGCTGGCCACGGTCGAGATGGAGGAGCCCAAGGACCGCCGCGTCGAGACCTACTCCAAGGGCATGCGCCAGCGGGTGAAGGTCGCCGCCGCGCTCGTCCACGACCCGCCGGTGCTGCTGCTCGACGAGCCGTTCAACGGCATGGACCCGCGCCAGCGGCTGCACCTGATGGACCTGATCCGCTCGATGGGCACGGCGGGCAAGACGATCCTGTTCAGCTCGCACATCCTGGAGGAGGTCGAGCGGGTCGCCCAGCAGATCGAGGTACTGGTCGCGGGCCGGCACGCCGCCTCGGGCAACTTCCGCGAGATCCGCCGCCTGATGACCGACCGGCCGCACCTGTTCAGGATCCGGTCGAGCGACGACAGGAAGCTCGCCGCCGCCCTCATGCTCGACGACTCGGCGGGCGGCGTCTCGCTCGGCGCGGGCGGACTGGAGGTCCAGGCGGTCGAATTCCGGCGCTTCGCGCGGCTGCTACCGCGCGTCGCCCGCACCGAAGGGATCCGCCTGCACGAGGTCTCCCCCGCCGACGAGGACCTGGAGAGCGTCTTCGCCTACTTGATCAACAGGAGCACTTGATGAACCCGCGAAGGAGCGCCGTCGCCTGGAGGAGGAGCGCCGGGAGCGAAGCGACCAGAGCGACGGGGGAAGGCGGCGGCATCCAGGCGACCGAGCCGCCGAACGGAGTGAGGCAATGAATACAGTCGTTGCAGGTATTACTTATCGGGCCTTGCTGGGTAGGCGGAGGATCTTCCTTCTGCTTCTGCTGCCGCTGGCGCTGATCGGGTTGGCCGTCATGCTGCGGGTGTTCGGCGGCCACGACCCGCACTCGGCCGAAGTGCTGATGGCCAAGTTCGCCGTCGGCACGATGCTTCCGCTGCTCGGCCTCATCGCGGGCACCGGGGTGATCGCCCCGGAGATCGACGACGGCACGATCATCCACCTGATGTCCAAGCCGATCTCCCGGCCGGTCATCGCGCAGACGAAGTTCCTGGTGGCCGCCTCGCTGCTGGCGGTGTTCGCGGCGGTCCCGACATACTTCGCGGCCTGGCTGCTGGTGGGCAACGAGGACGGTCTCGCGGCGGGCTTCGCGCTCGGCGCGCTGGTCGCGGGCATCGCCTACGCCGCGGTGTTCCTGCTGCTCGGCATCCTGACCCGGCACGCGGTCACGATCGGGATCATCTACGCGCTGCTGTGGGAGACGCTGGTCGGCTCGTTCGTGCCGGGGGCGCAGAAGTTCTCCATCCAGCAGTGGGCTCTGACGATCGCCCACCAGATCTCCGACAACCCGTTCCTGACGGCCAACGTGACGCTCGGCTTCGCCGTACCGGCGCTGATCATCGTGACGCTCGGCGCGGTGCTCTGGGCGGGACAGCGACTGCGCGTCTTCACACTGACGGGCGACGAATAGCTCCTCGTTCCCGTGAGCGACGCCCAAGGGCGTCGCTCACGGGTGACGAACAGCTCACGGGCGGCCGATGGCCGCGCGCAGCGCCGCGCGGTCGAGCTTGCGCCTGCTGGATCGCGGGAAGTCCGGGAGCACCGCGATCCGGTCGGGCAGCGCGCCCGCGTCGACCAGCGCGGGCAGCCGGGCGCGTACCGCCGCCTCCTGGAAGCCGTCGCCGGGCACCAGCGCCAGTACGACCTCCTCGTCCCCGGTGACCGGATCGGCCAGGCCGACGATGGCCGCGTCGGCCACGCCGGGCAACGCGGCGATGGCCGGTTCGTACAGGCTCGGGTAGATGTTGAACCCATCGCGAAGGATCATGTCCTTCTTCCGGCCGAGCAGGACGAGGCGCTCATCGCCGTCCAGGCGGACCAGGTCGCCGGTGGCCACCTCGTCGTGCGGCGGCTCGCCCAGGTAGCCGCGCGCCACGTGCGGCCCGCTGACGACCAGCTCCTGGTCCTCGGTGAACCGCACGCCGACTCCCGGCAGCGGCGCGCCGAGCAGGTCTCCCTCGGCGCAGGCCAGCTTCTCGGCCGCGCCGGCCAGCGCGATCGGCAGCGCCTCCGTCATCGCGTAAACGCTCAGCACCTCCGCACCGGGCGCGGCGGCGATCGCCTTCCGCAGTAGGGCCGGGGGCGCGGGGGCCGAGCCGAGCAGCAGGTGACGCAGGCCGTCCGGCAGCCGTTCCACCCGGGTGACGAGCCCGGCCAGCTCGACCGGCACGCAGTACAGATGGGTCACCCGGCGCTCGAAGATCAGCTTGGCCGGGCCGGGCATCGACCAGGTGGCGCCGCCGATGAGCGCGGGCAGGCCGAGCATGAGGCCGTCGGTGTGAACGACGTCGCCGGGCTCGACGGGGAAACGGTCCCTGAAGATCTCCAGCCCGGCGGCGAGGGACGCGCGGGTGTGGACGACGGCCCTGGGGTGCGCGGTGGTGCCGGAAGTGAAGATCACCGCCGCCGGATCATCCACCTCGCCCCGGCTCGCACCGATCGCGCCTGCCGCATCCGCGCCCACGTCCGGACCAGGGCCGGGGCTGGTGTGGGGCGGCGAGCCGTCCAGGCCGCGTAACCGTACCGCCGCTCTGGGCACGCCGGGCAGCCACCGGCCGGTGTAGGCGTGGCGCAGTTCCAGCTCCGGCAGCGGATCGCGGAGGCCGGGCAGGAGCACGCCCCGGCGCCTGGCCAGCGCGCGCAGCGGCGCGAACGACGTGACGGCGTACAGCAGCGACCCCGCCACCACCCAGCGCGGCCGGGCCAGCCGGAGCCGGGCCCGCAGGATCTCCGGCGCGAGGCCGGGATCGGCCAGCACCAGCACCCCGCCCGCGGCGACCACGCCCAGCGCCACGGCGATCGCGTCCGGCGAGGGCTCGACGGCGTACAGCACACCGTCTCCACGCTCAAGTCCCTCCGCCGCCAGCCGGTCGCGGATGCGCAGCGCCCGCTCGCGCAGCCCGCCGAACGTCAGCTCCTGCCCGCGCGCCCCCACGATCGCCGTCGCCCGGGGCGTACGCTCGCAGGCGGCGAACACCTGAGCCAGCAGATCACTCCGCATCCCACTCCCCTCAAAAGCCCTCAAAGCTCGTAACGCCGCATGACCGGCACCGCGACCCGGTCGAGCAGCCAGGCCAGCACCACCCACCCCGTACGCCGCCGCCACGGCAGATGCCCGACGTACACGGCCCGATACTCGATCTCCGGCACCGCCCCACGCAGCCGCTTGAACTCCCCCGCACCCGCACTGTCGTTGACCGACAGCCCCTCGTCCACGGCGATCTGGTAGACCAGCGCGCTCAGCATCCGGTACAGCCCGATCCCCTGCGGCAGCGCGGTGTCGTAGCCGAAGATCGGCGTGGTCAGCGTCCCGTCGCGGTGGAAGTAGCCGAGCACCCCGTCGATCCGCCCGTCCCTGGCCAGCGCCCAATAGGTGATCGTCCCCGCCCGCATGGTCTCGCGGACGAACCGCTCGGTGAACTGCGGATTGTTCCGTGAGTACTTATCCAGATAAAGCAGGTCATAAAGCTCGACCACCCGAGCCGCATCGCCCTCGCCCGGCCGCACCACCTCATACCCCCTGCGCCCGACCAGCCGCAGATCGCGCCGCCACCGCTTGCGATGGCGGGCCTCCTGCTCCCCCGGCCGCACCAGATAGACCCGCCGCCCCGGCACCATCACACAGCCGTCGATCCGCCGGTTCACCGAGCAGAACCCGACGGCGTGCCCGGGGAACCGCTCCCGCAGGAAGCGGATGGCGGCCCGCTCATGGGCGGGTTCGATGGCCGGATAGAGGTTCGTGGACAGCAGCCAGTTGTTGACCAGCACCACCCGGTCCAGCTCCGCCCACCGGCACAGCGCGCCCAGCGCGGACAGCGCCGCCGCCAGCACCGCGCGCAGCACCCGGCTGCCGAGCACGCGCAGCTCCTCACCGGCATAGGTCACATAGTGCGTGTACGGCGAGCACACCCACGCGTTCCCCTGCTCACCGTCGTTGACCGACACCGGCAGGACAATGCGCCCGTCCACCAGCAGCACCCCGTAGGTCGTGACCACATTGCCGACGAACGCCTCGGTCCCGTCCTCGACCAGCGGCACCAGGTAGTCACGTGCGTAGGCGCCGTCCTCGGTGTCGGGCCAGGGCAGCTCGCCGAGGGTGTCCTTCGTGAACAGCTCGGCCTTCACCGGCCGTCCCACTCGATGTCGTACGTCGAGCACTCGATCAGTGACCGCCGCGTCCACAACGAGCGGATCCAGTTCTCCCACAGCACCCCGAACTGCGCCAGGAACGGCCCCCGATCCCCGTCCACCGCGATCACGTCGTCAGCGGCCGACACCACGCTCACCCACCGGCGCAACTCCGGCCAGGACCGTACCCCCGCCAGGCCGAAGCCCAGCATCGCCAGCCCGATCATCGCCCGCGCGCCCGGTGCGGGCCGCAGCGGCCGGTCGGGTACGTCACCGAGCAACACCCCGGCCAGCTCGTCGCCCAGGAGATGGACCCCGCTGGTGGCCCGTGGATTGCACTCCAGCGGCAACACCCGGTCGCCGGCCATGAAGTCGAAGGCGATCTGCCCGCTGAACCCGACCCGCGCCACGAACTCCGTCACCCAGGCGTCCACCTCGGCCTGCTCCACCGGCTCGAAACTCACACAAGCCCCGGAAGCCGTGAACTCCACCGCGTAGGCGGCATGAGCCACCAATCGCCCCTTCACCGCCACGGAGTAGGTGCAGATCTGCGTCCCGCCGAGCAACTCCTGAGCCACCCAGGGCCCCTCGCCCGGCCTTAACGCGACATTTCCCCGTACAACCCGCACTTTCGTACCAAAGCGCGAAAAAACAGGCTTAAGGATGAACGGGCGCCGGATCCCGGCCAGGTCAGCCTGCGATGTCACCAGCACGGTCTCGGGCACCGGCAGCCCGAACCCCTTCGCCAGCTGGACGAACTCCCACTTGCTGTGCAACGCCCGCAGCGTCCCGAGCGGCTCGGCCAGCACCTCGCAGGGCAACCGCTTCCGCCCCCGCGCCACCCAGAAGATCTCCTCGCAGGTGGGCACGACCAGCCGCACGCCCTCCAGCTTGACGATGTCGGCCAGCGCGTCGGCGAACGCCTCAGGCGCCCGGTTGGGCGGCGGCACCCGATAGCTGACCGCCACGGCCGAGGACCGCGCGCAGAGCTGCGCCCGCGAGCTCTCGGCCACCACGACCCGCGCACCCGACCTGGCGAACTTCCTGGCCAGGTCCAGCGCCACGGGCGCCCGCCCACCGGTGATCAGCACAGTCACGCTCACCAGCCGCAGGATACGCGTGAGGGGCACGGCAGTGCCGTGCCCCTCACCGGAAAAGCCTCAGACGCAGGCGGCCCGGACCACGTCGGCCAGCCGGCCGGCGACCTCGGAGGCGTGCTCCTCGGACGAAGCCTCGACCATCACGCGGATCATCGGCTCGGTGCCGCTGGGCCGGATCAGCACCCGGCCCGTCTCACCCAGCTCCTTCTCCGCCAGCGCCACGGCCTCGGTGAGCTCCGGCACCGACGCCTTGCCCCGGTCCACGTCCTTGACGTTGATCAGGATCTGCGGCAGCGGCGTCATCACCGCGGCCAGCTCGCGCAGCGACTTGCCCGACCTGGCCACGACCGAGAGCAGGTGCAGCGAGGTGAGCAGGCCGTCTCCGGTGGTGGCGTGGTCGAGCATGATGACGTGACCCGACTGCTCACCGCCCAGGTTGTAGCCGTCGGACTTCATGCGCTCCAGCACGTAGCGGTCGCCCACCGCGGTCTCCACGACGTGGATGCCCGCATCGCGCATCGCCAGCTTGAAGCCCAGGTTGGACATCACGGTCGCGACCACGGTGTCCTTGGCCAGCGTGCCCTCGGCGTGCATGTCGGCCGCGAGGATCGCCATGATCTGGTCACCGTCGATGATCGCGCCGGTGTGGTCGACCGCCAGGCAGCGGTCGGCGTCGCCGTCGTAGGCGATGCCGAGGTCGGCGCCGCGCGAGACGACGACCTGCTGCAGCTTGGGCAGGTGGGTGGAACCGTAGCCGGCGTTGATGTTGAGGCCGTCGGGCCGCGCGCCGATGGCCTCCACCCTGGCTCCGGATCGCACCAACGCCTCGGGGGCGACCATGTGTGCGGCGCCGTGAGCGCAGTCGACGACGATGTCGAGGCCGTCGAGCCGGCCACTGACCGTGGTCAGCACATGGGAGATGTAACGGTCGGCCTCACCGTAGGCGTCACGCACCCGGCCCACGGCGGAGCCGACGGGAAAGGTCCAGTCCTCGCCGAGCCGCCGCTCGATCTCGTCCTCGACCGCGTCGGACAGCTTGAAGCCGCCCCGGGCCAGGAACTTGATGCCGTTGTCCGGCGCCGCGTTGTGCGAGGCCGACAGCATGACGCCGATGTCGGCGCCGAGCGCCGCGGTGAGGTAGGCGACGGCCGGGGTGGGCAGCACGCCGAGGCGCAGCACATCCACTCCGGACGACGCAAGGCCGGCGACCACTGCGGCCTCGAGGAACTCCCCCGAGGCACGCGGGTCCCGGCCTACGACGGCCACAGGACGACGTCCTGTGGCCGTGAACGCGCCCGCATCGCCGAGGACGTGAGCCGCCGCGACCGAGAGGTCCATGGCGAGCTCCGCCGTGAGGTCGCGACCAGCGACCCCACGAACCCCGTCGGTGCCGAAAAGACGCGCCAATTTAGCGCTTGCTGTACTGCGGAGCCTTACGGGCCTTCTTGAGGCCGTACTTCTTCCGCTCCGTGGCGCGGGCGTCACGGGTGAGGAAGCCGGCCTTCTTCAGAGGCGCTCGGTTGGTCTCGACATCAAGGATCGACAGCGCACGGGACAGGCCCATGCGCAGCGCGCCGGCCTGGCCGGTCACGCCGCCACCGTCGATGCGCGCGATGACGTCGAACGCCTCTTCGGCGCCGAGCACCACGAAGGGCTCGTTGACGATCTGCTGGTGGACCTTGTTGGGGAAGTAGACGTCCAGCGAACGACCGTTGATCGTCCACTTGCCGGTGCCGGGGACGATGCGCACGCGGGCGATCGCCTCCTTACGGCGGCCGGTGCCGTACGAGTTGCCCGTGGTGACGGGCTTGCGCACGGGAGCGTCAGCGCTGGCGGTGGACTCGGTGGTGTACTCGGAAGGGAACTCCTCGCCGGAGAATTCTTCCACCTCGGCCTCGACGGCCGTCTCGACACCGGTGGGCTCAGCCACGGTTCTCCTCTAAATCTTTCGGACTACTACTGGGCGATCTGGGTGATCTCGAACGGCACCGGCTGCTGGGCCTGGTGCGGGTGCTCGGACCCCGCGTAGACCTTGAGCTTCTTGGCCATCTTCCGGCCGAGGGAGTTCTTCGGCAGCATGCCCTTGACGGCCTTTTCGACGGCCTTGTCCGGCCGCTTGTCCATGAGCTCGCCATAACTGACGGAACGCAGACCGCCCGGGTAACCCGAGTGGCGGTAGGCCTTCTTCTGCTCACGCTTGTTGCCGGTGAGCGCGATCTTGTCCGCGTTGATGATGACGACGAAGTCGCCGGTGTCGACGTGGTTGGCGAAGATCGGCTTGTGCTTGCCGCGGAGCAGGATCGCGACGTGGCTGGCCAGCCGGCCCAGCACGACATCGGTCGCGTCGATGACGTACCACTGACGCTGAACGTCGGCGGGCTTCGGTGAGTACGTGCGCACGGTCGTAGCCTTCTTTATGCTCGCGTCTTCGGCGCTGTCGGGAAGCGACAGCTCTAGGGTCGGTCGGTGCGGGCACACGGCAGCCCGGACCTTCCGTCTCCCTGGCCCGATGGGCTGATGATGGGAGATGACGCCGGACGCGCCGCGCATCGGTCGCGCTGGACCTATGCACACAACGATTGATTAGGCTACCCGCATTTAAGGGTGCTGGTCAAAAGACCGGTAACCTGCGATCAGTCTACCCGACACAGAACGGTTCGATTTCGGTTCCCTGGGATCCCTTCTTTCCCAGGACCAGACATCTCTATCGTTGGGTGTGGCATGTGGCACACCTCTCTCACCCGGCACACCCAGCGGAGCGCACGGCGCCGGAACCATCTGGGGGTGCTCGCCTGTCTTATGGCGGTTCTGTTCACGGGTGTGCTGATCGGGCGGTTGACGGACAACGTCGAAGAAACCGGCCACATCTACCTCAATGAGACGGCCCCGCCCGCCGCCGCGGCCAAGGCCAAGCCCACGGTCACGCCGACTGCCAAGAAGCAGCCGTACGCCGGGCGCATCCCCAGAGAGAGCACCGCCGGGGTCCCGCGCGGCAGCGTCAGGGCCAAGCCCACCAAGAGCCCGGACGGCAACATGGTGCCCGGCTACACCGCCGAGGACCCCACGCGGGTGCTCGGCGAGCAGACCGCCGAGATGTCGCCGGCGATGGCGGCCAGGGTCGTCAGCCTCACCAACGCCGCCAGGGTCAAGCGCGGCTGCGGCCGCCTCCGTACCGACGCGAGACTGACCCGCTCGGCCCGCGTGCACTCCCTTGAGATGGCGCGCAGCGGCCGCTTCACCCACGACTCCCCCGACGGCTCGTCGCCGTGGGACCGGATGGAGCGCGCCGGATACCGCGCGGGCGCCGCCGAGAACATCGGCCGCGGCTACACCTCCCCCGACGAGGCGGTCCGCGGCTGGCTCGACAGCAACGACCACCGCCAGAACATCCTCAACTGCCGCATCGAGTCCATCGGCGTCGGCGTGGTGGCAGGTCCCGGCGGTCCGTGGTGGACGCAGGACTTCGGTTACTCATGACCACCTTCACGGTAATGTCGCCGCATGGGTTTTCCCGACGAACGTGACACCAGCACGGAGAGCACCCCCCGCCGTTCTCGCAGGGCCCGCGACACGGCCGAACCCGGCGGCTCCCGCAACCCCTTCGAACCGGTCGGGGCTGCCGCCGGTCGCAAGGCCAAGGAGCCGGCGGCGGCCCAGCCGCCCACCGAGCCGGTGCGCCGCAGCACGACGTGGAGCCCCTACGACGAGGGCAAACGCTCGCGTGGGCCGCTCTGGTTCACGCTCGGCGGTGTCGCGGTGCTCGGCCTGTTCGTCGCGGGTCTCGTGGTGATGTTCAAGTCAGGCGGCTCCGGGGAGGCCGCCGAGACGCTGGCGGCCCGCCGCACCTCCGCGCCGCTGCCGTCGTCGCCGCCCGGCAAGTACAGCTACGCGGGCGAGCGCAAGACCGACCCCGAGCCGCTCACGGTCAAGGAGCTGTTCGCGACCAAGAAGATCTCCGTCGCCGGCCGCTCGTACACGATGACGGTCACCAGCAAGGTCAAGAAGTGCTCCGACGCAGCCGTCGGCGACAAGCTCCAGAAGGCCCTCAAGGCCGGCAAGTGTACGCAGATCATCCGCGCGAGCTTCCGCGACAAGGCCGGCAAGCTGATGGGCACGGTCGGCGTGGCCAACCTCAAGTCCAGCAAGACCGCGACCAAGGTGCAGTCGGTCGGCAGCAAGGCCAACTACGTCAAGCCGCTGACCGGCAAGGACTCACTCACCAAGAGCCTCGGCACCGGCAGCGGCGGCACCCAGATGTGGATGTACGGCCACTACGCCGTCATGATCTGGTTCCAGAACAAGGACGGCAACAAGCCCGACAAGAAGGGGCAGAAGTCGCTCTTCCAGGCGGTCGACGACATCACCAAGGCCACCGTCTTCAAGGCCCTTGACTCCCGGACTCTGACCGGCCACCCGGGCAGCTGAAAGCCTCAAACCTTTTCATACGTACCCAAACGGCATCGATGATCCAGTCGGGAACGCCCATACCGGCATAACGATCTCGCGACTCTCGCTAGGCTCCCCCTTATGCGTGGCCAGGAACCTGGGTCTGACAACGATCGTAGGGAATCTGACGGCTCGGCCGCACCGGCGACGCCACCGCCGAGCTTCGGCCAGCCCCTTCAATATCCCGAGTCACGGGCGTCTCACGAGGCGCCCGGATCTACTCCAGCATCGCCGCCGGAGCCCGGCGCGGGCGCTGACTCCGGCTCTGACAGCGCCGGTTATGGGAGTGCCGATTATGACGACGCCGGTCATGACATGCTGCCCGCTTTCCCGGGCACGCCACCGGACGCCGAGCAGACGATGACCGGGGCATCGGGCTCCGACTCGCCGGCCGAGTGGCAGCCGTTCGAACCACAGCCATCGGACCCGGCCTCGGCCGAGGACCAGTCCGACCTTCCCGGCCTGCCGGCCTTTCCCGGCGCGCAGCCATGGGAGGTGGCGGGCGACGACGCCGCGCCGTACGACTGGTTCGCCGACCCCCAGGGCCCACCCCGCCCCATGCGCGGCCGCCTGCCCCGCAACCTCGGCGCCCAGCCCGGCACCCCGTCCCCGTCTCCGCGACCTCCTGCCGCGGGCCCTCCGTCTGCCGGGTCCGCGGCCGCACAAGCGCCCACCGCTCCGGGACCGGGCGCCCAACCTCCGTCGCAGACCCCGGGACCGGGCGCCCAGCTTCCATCGCACAGCCCGGCACCAGGCGCTCCGCCTCCTTCACACTCCGCCGGGCTAGGCGCTCAACCTCCGTCACACACCGGTGGGCCAGGCGCTCAGCCTCCATGGCAGGCCGCCGGGTCCGAATCGGGCAGTCAGACCTCCGGCCCCCAGCCCTCGTGGCAGCGCGCCGAGTCGGAGCAGGACGCCCCGGCTCCCGGCCAGCCCGGCGCCGGATGGTCCCCTGCGGCCGGCGCCTGGCCCGCACCCATCCCGGAAGAGCCCGCGACCTGGGCCCCGGAGGAGCCCGCCACCTGGGCGGTCGACCCCGTGGTGCCCGGCGCGCCGTCGTGGGAGCCGCCACCGGCCTTCACCGCCGCGGCCGCGGGCATGCAGGTATGGCCCGCCCCCGTCGCCGACCCGCCCGCCATGCCGCCCTGGCCCGCCGCCACGGGCGAGCTCGCCGTGGAGCCTGACGCCGACGACGTGTCAGGCCCGGCATCGCCCTGGAACGTCCCATCGGACAGCCCGCCACCGGACGACGCCGACACCCGTCCGGGGGGCATCATCCCGCCCGGGCTCCCCACGTCCGGCGACAGCGACCCCGCGCCCAAGAGCTCCGTGTACGGCGGGCCGACGACCAAGGGCCCCGCGTTCGGACAGCCCGCGGCCGACTACGAAGAGGCCGACCCCTCAAAGGACGGGGAGGACTACCAGACCGACCCGAACCTGACCGCCCCCTTCGACGCGAGGGGCGCGTCCGCCCGCCCCTTCGCCGCCAACGAGACGGCCCCACCGGCCTTCGACCCCAACACCACCGCGCCCGAGTCCGGCGCGAACACCTTTGCGCCCGAGTCCGGCGCGAACACCTTTGCGCCCGAGTCCGGCGCGAACACCTTTGCGCCCGAGTCCGGCGCGACGGCCCCCTACGCCCGCCCGCACGCCTTCGACGCCAGCACCCCGCCCACCGCCTTCGACCCAGGCACCACGCCGCCCGCCTTCGACCCGAACGCCGCCGGGCACCCGGTCGAGCCGAGCGATGTCCCGGTCTGGCCGCCGATCCCCCCTGGCGGACCCGAGCAGAAGGGCAACGTCCCCGACCTCCCGTTCGAGGTATGGGGCCAGAAACCCACCGCCGCCCTGCCCGTCCCGGCCTCGCAGGACCGCTCCACACCACCCCAGGGACTCCCCGCCCCCTACGGGCAGGGACCGTTCAAGCAGTCGCCGTTCCAGGCGACACCGCCCGCCACCGGCCAGCCCGGCAAGCCGGCGGGCCGGAAAGCACTCTTCATCACCCTGGGTGTCCTCGCGCTGGCAGGCGTCGCCACGGGCGGCTTCTTCGCCTACAAATCGGTGAGCGCCCCGTCATCGCCCGCCGCCACGACGGCCGCCAAGCAGCCGCCGACGACGGCACCCCCGGCCATCGTCAGCCCCGACGCCTCGACGACCCCGGTCGTCCCCGCCACCTCGATCCTCAACTCCGAGCAGACCGACCCGCGCAAGATGTCGCTCTCCGAGGCGTTCCCGAAGAAGAAGATCGAGGCGGAGGGAGCCGTGTTCGCCAAGGTCAAGACGGACATGACGGGGAGCTGCGAGAAGGCCGCCTCCGGTCCTTTCGCCGACGCGCTGCGCGAGCAGAAGTGCAGCCGGATCGTACGGGCGACGTACGTCGACACCAAGCGCCGCTACGCCGTGACGACCGGCATCGCGGTGCTGCCGACCAAAGAGGCCGCCATGAGCGCCGACAAGGCCAAGAACCTCGGCCGCAACGTCTGGTTCCGCGGCCTCCCCTCAGCGGCGGGCACCGGCGGCGAACGCGTGGAGATCGCGGGCGGCTACGCCGCGGGGCTGGTCTGGGGCCGCTACATCGTCTTCAGCTACGCCACCTACGCCGACGGCCACACGCCCGGCACCAAGGAGAAGACACTCGGCAAGGTCAGCGGCGCCTTCCGCGACCAGACCTCACAGGCCTTGGAACGCCGCCTCACCAACGACTGACGACCCGCTCGGCACGGGACTAGGACTCGCTGACAAAAGGCGGATCGACGTCCCGGGCCACAATTCGCCGACAGCAGGCGGATCGACTCGTCAACCGCAGGCGGATCACCAGCCGACGTACGGACAGGCCAGAGCTACGGCGCGTCGACCGCGGGCGGATCATCGCCCAGCGTGCGGACGCGCCGGGTCGCGAGGGCGCGCGCGGCGAGCTCCGTGGCCGGCGGGTAGGTCACCTCTTCCAAGCACAGGCCGTGCGCGGGCGCCACGTGCACCCCGGAGTCCCGTACGGCCCGCCCCAGCACCTGCCCAGGCCACTCGACGGGCCGGCGCCCATCGGCGGCCGACAGGAGGGAGCCCACCAGCGACCGCACCATCGAGTGGCAGAACGCGTCGGCGACCACAGTGGCGACCAGCACCCCGTCGCCCTCCCGCACCCAGTCGAGCCGTTGCAGCCGCCGGATCGTGGTGGCTCCCTCACGCTTCTTGCAGAAGGCGGCGAAGTCGTGCTCGCCGAGCAGGTGCGCGGCCGCCTCGTTCAGCGCGTCCAGGTCCAGCGGCCGGTTGTGCCAGACCACCTCCCGGCGCCGCAACGGATCCACCCCACCGGCCGCGTCACTGACCCGGTACGCGTACCGGCGTGACAGTGCGGAGAACCGTGCGTCAAAGCCCTCAGAAGCCACGCAGACCCGATGAACACGTACATCTGAGTCCAGTACCCCGGCCAGCCGCCGCAGGAGTGTAGCGAGCCGCTCATCCACGTCCAGCGGCAACACCGCGCCGACCCCCACGGAGCCGACTGCCGCAAAGCCGACACCCGGAGGGACAGCCGCAGAGTCGGCAGCCGGAAAAGCCGCCGCAGAGGCCGCTACAGGCTCGGGCCCGGCGGATCGCCGGTGGTTGCGGTCAAGGGCGGAGAACGCCTCCACGGGAAGATCCACGTGCGCCACCTGCCCACGCGCGTGCACCCCGGCATCCGTACGCCCGGCGACGGTCAGCGCCGGTGGCTCGGCCAGCCGCAGGATCCTGCCGAGCGCCCGCTCGATCTCCCCCTGGACCGTACGCAGCCCCGGCTGCCTGGCCCACCCGGAGAAGTCGGTCCCGTCGTAGCCGAGATCAAGCCGGAGCCGTACCACCATCACTCTCCCCAGAGCGCCCAAAAACGCGAACAGGCCCGAACCCCCGCGAGAGGGGCCCGAGCCCGATTCAACTGGGCCCGGAATCCCCGCACAGCGGGGGCCTGGGCCCGATGCAGCCGACCTGACGGATCAGGCCTCGTCCTTCTTCGCCTCGCCGGCCTCAGCTTCGGCCGAGCCCGAGTCAGCGGCCTCAGCCGTGGTGGCCTCATCCGACTCGGCGGTCTCCGAAGCAGCCGGCGCCTCGGTCTCAGCCTCGGTCTCAGCGGCGGGAGCCGGAGCGGCGGCGGCGGGAGCCTCCGTGCGCGACACGCGAACCGGGTTGAGCGGCTCGGTCACCAGCTCGATCACCGCCATGGGGGCGTTGTCACCCTTACGGGCGCCCACCTTGGTGATCCGGGTGTAACCGCCGGGACGCTCGGCGAACGTCACCGCGAGGTCCGTGAACAGGTGGTGGACGACGCCCTTGTCCTTGACGACCGTGAGCACCTGGCGACGGTTGTGGATGTCGCCCTTCTTCGCCTTGGTGATCAGGCGCTCCGCCAGCGGACGGACGCGCTTGGCCTTGGTAACCGTGGTGCGGATCTTGCCGTGGCGGAACAGGTCCGTGGCGAGGTTCGCCAGGATCAGCCGCTCGTGCGCCGGGCTACCGCCAAGACGTGCACCCTTGGTGGGCTTGGGCATTGCGTTCTCCTTGTGAGTTAACCCGCCCCGGCCGTACCAGGTACCGGAGTCGGGCCGGTCGCAGTCGCTCTAGGGGCGATGCGAGCCGTTACCGTCGCCCGCGCCGAGCGGGAACCGCTCGGCGCGGGGAGTCGCGAGGCAGAGCCCTCGCGATGGCTTAGTACTGCTCGGTCTCGACGTACGCGCTGTCGTCGTCGTCGTAACCGGCGCCGGCCACCGCGCTCGGGTCGAACCCGGGCGGGGAGTCCTTGAGCGCCAGCGTCATCTCGTGCAGCTTCTGCTTGACCTCTTCGATCGACTTGGCGCCGAAATTCCTTATGTCGAGCAGGTCCTGCTCGCTGCGGGCGACGAGCTCACCCACGGTGTGGATGCCCTCGCGCTTGAGGCAGTTGTAGGAGCGAACGGTGAGGTTCAGCTCCTCGATCGGCAGCGCCAGGTCGGCGGCCAGGGCGGCGTCGGTCGGCGACGGGCCGATGTCGATGCCCTCGGCCTCGACGTTGAGCTCACGGGCCAGGCCGAAGAGCTCGACGAGGGTCTTACCGGCGGAGGCCACCGCGTCGCGGGGCTTCATGGCCGGCTTGGTCTCGACGTCGAGGATCAGACGGTCGAAGTCGGTACGCTGCTCGACTCGGGTCGCCTCGACCTTGTAGGTGACCTTGAGCACCGGGGAGTAGATCGAGTCGATCGGAATACGGCCGATCTCCTGACCCGGCTGCTTGTTCTGCGCGGCGGAGACGTAGCCGCGACCGCGCTCGACGGTCAGCTCCATCTCCAGCTTCGCCTTGCCGTTGAGCGTGGCGATGCGCAGCTCGGGGTTGTGCACCTCGACACCGGCGGGCGGCGCGATGTCGGCGGCGGTGACCTCACCCGGGCCCTGCTTGCGCAGGTACATCACGACCGGCTCGTCGTGCTCGGAGGAGACGACGAGCTCCTTGAGGTTGAGGATGATGTCGGTGACATCTTCCTTGACCCCGGGAACCGTCGAGAACTCGTGCAGCACGCCCTCGATCCGGATGCTCGTCACGGCCGCGCCCGGAATGGACGACAGCAGCGTGCGGCGGACCGAGTTGCCGATGGTGTAGCCGAAACCCGGCTCCAGCGGCTCGATGACGAATCGGGATCGGGTGTCGTCGATCGACTCTTCGAGAAGAGTCGGGCGCTGAGCGATCAGCATGCGGGGTCTCCCCTTTTCGTGTGGCGCCCGCTATATGACGCCACTCCGATACAAGCCTAGTTGAGGTGCGGCGAACCGCACCCCAACCACTACTTACTTCGAGTAGTACTCGACGATCAGCTGTTCCTGAACCTGGGTGTCGATCTGCTGGCGGACCGGCAGCTGGTGGATCAGGACGCGGATCTTGTCCGGCACGACGCCGAGCCACGCGGGGACCGAGCGGTCACCGGCGGTGGCGCGAGCCACCTCGTAGGGCAGCAGGTTGCGCTTGGTCTCACGCACCTCGATGATGTCGTGCTCACGCACGCGGTACGAGGGGATGTCGACCTTCTTGCCGTTGACCAGGAAGTGTCCGTGACGGACCTGCTGGCGAGCGGCGTCGCGCGACTGGGCGAACCCGGCGCGGTAGACCACGTTGTCGAGACGGCTCTCCAGAATCTGGAGCAGCGCCTCACCGGTCTTGCCGCTCTTGCGGGAGGCTTCCTCGTAGTAGTTGTGGAACTGCTTCTCGAGGACGCCGTAGATGCGGCGGGTCTTCTGCTTCTCACGAAGCTGAAGCTGGTACTCGGACTCCTTGGGACGTCCGCGGCCGTGCTCACCCGGCGGGTAAGGACGGATCTCGATGGGGCACTTCGCGGACTCGCACTTGCTGCCCTTGAGGAAGAGCTTGGTCTTCTCCCGGCGGCAGAGCTTGCAGTCCGCACCCGTGTAACGAGCCATTTCTCAGATTCTCCTGGGTGTCAGACGCGGCGGCGCTTCGGCGGACGGCAGCCGTTGTGCGGAACCGGGGTGACGTCCTGGATCGAGCCCACTTCGAGGCCGGTGGCCTGAAGGGAACGGATCGCGGTCTCACGGCCGGAGCCGGGACCCTTGACGAAGACGTCAACCTTGCGCATGCCGTGCTCCATGGCGCGGCGGGCGGCGTTCTCGGCGGCCATCTGAGCGGCGAACGGGGTGGACTTACGGGAGCCCTTGAAACCCACGTGGCCGGCGCTGGCCCAGGAGATCACGTTCCCGTTGGGGTCGGTGATCGAAACGATCGTGTTGTTGAACGTGCTCTTGATGTGGGCGTGCCCATGAGCGACGTTCTTCTTTTCCTTGCGGCGCACCTTCTTGGGCGCACCCTGACGGCTCTTAGGAGGCATCCTTTGCCTTCACTCCTGAGGTGTTCGGTCCCGCGGCTGCGTGGACTACTTCTTACCGGGCTTCTTCTTGCCGGCCACGGTCTTCTTCTTGCCCTTGCGGGTGCGCGCGTTGGTCTGCGTGCGCTGACCGTGGACAGGCAGGCCCTTGCGGTGCCGAATGCCCTGGTAGCACCCAATCTCGATCTTGCGACGAATGTCGGCCTGAACCTCGCGGCGCAGGTCACCCTCGATCTTGAAGTTCGCCTCGATGTAGTCACGCATCGGGACGAGCTCAGCGTCGGTGAGCTGGTGCACGCGGGTGTCGCCGCTGACACCGGTGGCCTCGAGGACCTCCAGCGCACGGGTGCGGCCGATTCCGTAAATGTAGGTGAGAGCGATCTCCAGCCGCTTTTCGCGGGGGAGGTCGACGCCAACCAGGCGAGCCATGGTCGGGCATTCTCCTTCGTTGTGGCGGAGGTCTTGCGCCTCACGACCCCTCCCCATGCCCGGGGTGAGGGCCCCGGCCTCCGACCGGGGGTCTCCTGGGTGGTACGGCCCGGAAATCAGGCCGCCTGCTCAGGTGTGACGCGCGATTACTGTCTCAGGCTTCTCATGCGTCGAGCCCGCTCCCTAATCTGGGGCGGACTCGGAGAAGCCTTACGGCGACTAACCCTGACGCTGCTTGTGGCGCAGGTTGTCGCAGATCACCATGACGCGACCGTGCCGGCGGATCACCTTGCACTTGTCGCAGATCTTCTTGACGCTCGGCTTTACCTTCATTGTCCTTCGTGTTCCTCAGACGTCTTACTTGTATCGGTAGACGATCCGCCCACGACTCAGGTCGTAGGGGCTCAGTTCCACGACTACCCGGTCGTCGGGCAGGATCCGGATGTAGTGCATCCGCATCCGTCCGCTGATGTGGGCCAGGACCTTATGGCCGTTGTCAAGCTGCACCCGGAACATAGCGTTCGGGAGCGACTCGACCACAGTGCCCTCGATCTCGATGGCGCCGTCTTTTTTGGCCAAAATTCCTCGCGTTTCACTGATCGATCGTCTGAGGCTCCGGTTCACTAAGCAGCCGCGACCTCACGCTTCGAAGAGAGCGGCGACCGGCAACGGGCGCCGACGCGTGATAGTCATAGTGAGCCGAGTAAGGAGTGTACGACACCTGAGACAAAAACGCGAAACGCGTGTCAGGTGTCCTGACACAACCACGAGTCAGCTTACCCCACCCGCGAACCCGTATGGGCCGAGCGGCACAGCGATTCGGGCGGCACAGCGCTTCGGGGTGGCACAGCGAAAGGCCCGCCGGCGAACCGGCGGGCCCCTGCGAGTCAGCACACCCCCTGGGATGACTCCCCCCTGATGTGCTTATGAGCCTGATGTGCTTAGAAGACGTCGTGCCAGCTGCCGCAGCCGCTGTTGCGCGAGCCGCCCTCGCACACCTGGATCTTGAAGTCCCTCTTGAAGCGGATGCTGTCGAAGTGACGGCGGTCGTCGGACCGGTACCAGTTGCGGTGGAAGTTGCCGTGGCTGTCGTAGTACTTGAACCACACGTAGCTGTAGTCACCGTCGTTGTGGTGACGGTCGTACAGGTCGCCGTAGAAGTAGTAGCTGCCTCCGCGCTTCTGCCAGTAGCCCTTGAAGTACGACTCGTGGCCGCCGTTCTCGGAGCCGTTGGAGAAGTACGGGCCGAAGAAGTGCCTCGGGCTGGCCTGGGCGCTCTGTGCCTGGGTGGCGGTCGCGGTGTCGGCCTGGGCGGCGGGAGCGATGGCCAGCGCCCCGGCGACCATCGAGCCGGCGAGAGCGGTGCCCGCGAGAAGGTGACGAATACCCACTGTGTCCTCCTGTAAGACGGTTCCCCGTACCAGACCGGGACTGCTCGGGTGAGCCCCTCTGTTGTCCGGCACCGCTTACGTTAGGAAGAACATCTCCCGCCTTCTGCGGACGAATGCACACAGTGCAGTACTACACACTCACTGACGCTTCGGACCGGTTCCGAAGATGGTGCTGATCAGCAGAATCGCACCCCAGGGACCCATCACCCACAGCGGCCAGGGATAGATCATGTGCCCGGAGGTGACGCTCACGATCAGCCAGATCACCCAGTTGATCGAGCTCGCCGCGGCCCAGGCGCTCCAGGCCGCGCGCATCCCCGAGTGCATGCCGCTCTTGGGCGCCGGGGTGGACTCGGTCAGCTTGGCCGGCCGGTTGCGCAGGTCCACGTCCGGCAGGTCCGCGGTCAACCGGGCCAGCTCACCGTAGGTCTTGCTCTGGTAGAGCTGTTCGAGCCGCTCGTTGAACTCGTCCATCGTGATGCGGCCCTGCGCGGTGTGCTCCCGGAGCACGGCGGCCACCCGATCGCGATCGACGTCCGAGGCACGCATCTCGGGGCTCTGCGCCATACCCACCACTCCCGGCTCGTCTACGGCTGCGCCAAGCGCTCTTCGCCCCCATCGAGGGCGGTTAGCACCCAAGGACCATTATGTGTCACCGCGACGCTGTGTTCGAAGTGTGCGGACTGCTTGCCGTCGATCGTCACGACGGTCCAATCGTCGGCCAGTACGCGCGTGCGCTCCGTGCCCAGGTTGACCATGGGCTCGATGGCCAGGCACATCCCGGCCTCCAGCACGGGCCCCCTGCCGGGACGGCCGTGGTTGGCGATCCAGGGGTCCATGTGCATCTCGGTGCCGATGCCGTGGCCGCCGTACTCGGGAGGGATGCCGAAGCGGCCCTGCGACTTGATGTAGCGCTCCACCTCGTACCCGATGTCCGACAGGTGGCGGCCGACGGTCAGCGCGGCGATGCCGCGCCACATCGACTCCTCGGTGATCCGCATGAGCTCGGTGAGCTTCGGGTCCACCTCCCCCACCGGCACCGTGACCGCCGAGTCGCCGTGCCAGCCGTCGAGGATGGCACCGCAGTCGATGGAAATGACGTCGCCTTCGCGCAGCGCGCGGGCGCTCGTCGGGATGCCGTGGACCACTTCCTCGTTGACCGAGGCGCAGATCGTGGCGGGAAACCCCTGGTAGCCCTTGAACGACGGGATGGCGCCCTCATCCCTGATCGCCTTCTCGGCGATGGCGTCGAGGTCCAGGGGTGTCATCCCCGGCTCGACGGAGCGCTTCAACAGATCGAGCGTTCGCCCGACCACCAGACCGGCCGCCCGCATCTTGTCGAGCTGCTCGGGCGTCTTGATCTGGATTCCATGCCGGTTCTTCTTGAACACGTGTGGCACCCCCCGGGGTCTCAACGGGCAGATGTGGGAGCCCAATTCCCTCACAATAGCCGCGAGGTGGCACGGAAATCCGTGCCACCTCCGCAGTCGGCCATCGGGCTTACCCCATGAAAGGGCGGATGGCCTCCATGGCCCGCTGGGTGACCTCCTCGACCGGACCGGTCGCGTCGACACCCACGAGGATGCCCTCGTCCGCGTAGTAGGACACCAGCGGCGCCGTCTGCTCCTGGTAGACCTCCAGGCGATGCCTGACCGTCTCCTCTTTGTCGTCGTCACGCTGGAACAGCGTGCCGCCGCAGGCGTCGCACCGATCGTCCTTCTTGTCATCGAACTCGACGTGCCAGATGCGACCGCACTGGCTGCAGGTGCGGCGGCCGGCTAGCCGCCTGACCACCTCGTCGTCGTCCACTACCAGCTCCAGGACCAGGTCGAGCGCCTGGCCCCACTCCTTCAGCATGTCGCGCAGGATCTCGGCCTGAGCCACGTTCCTGGGGAAGCCGTCGAGCAGGAAGCCGTCCTGCGCGTCGTCCTCGGCGAGACGGTCACGGACCATGGCGATGGTGACCTTGTCGGGCACCAGGTCGCCGCGGTCCATGAACGTCTTGGCGAGCTTGCCGAGCTCCGTGCCCCCGGAGACGTTGGCACGGAAGATGTCACCTGTCGAGATCTTCGGGATGGACAGGTTCGACGCGATGTACTGGGCCTGTGTCCCCTTACCCGCTCCGGGGGGCCCGACCAGAACGAGACGCACTACCGCAGGAAGCCTTCGTAATTACGCTGCTGCAACTGGCTCTCGATCTGCTTGACCGTGTCCAGGCCGACGCCAACCATGATCAGAATGCTCGTCCCTCCGAACGGGAAGTTCTGGCTCGCTCCGGCCACCGCGAGCGCGACGATCGGGATCATGGCGATCAGACCCAGATAGAGCGCGCCGGGGGCGGTCAGACGGGTGAGCACGAAACTCAGGTATCCAGCCGTCGGCCGTCCCGGACGGATGCCCGGAATGAACCCACCGTACTTCTTCATGTTGTCGGCCACTTCAGTGGGGTTGAAAGTGATGGACACGTAGAAGTAGGTGAAGAACACGATCAGGACGAAGAACGTGATCATGTAGATGGGCGTGTCGCCCTTGGTGAGGTTCGCGGAAATCCACTGCACGACCGCGTTGGGGTTCTCCGCGTTGGCGAACAGCGAGGTCAGCAGCTGCGGCAGATAGAGCAGCGAGGACGCGAAGATGACCGGGATGATGCCGGCCTGGTTGACCTTCAGCGGGATGTAGGTGGACGTGCCGCCGTACATCCTGCGTCCGACCATCCGCTTGGCGTACTGCACCGGAATGCGGCGCTGCGCCTGCTCGACGAAGACCACCGCGGCGATCATGAAGACGCCTACCACCATGACGACGGCGAAGGTGAACTTGTTGGCCTGGAAGATGCTGGCCAGCTCGGACGGGAAGACCGCGACGACCTGCGTGAAGATGAGGATCGACATGCCGTTGCCCACACCACGGTCGGTGATGAGCTCGCCCAGCCACATGATGACCGAGGTGCCGGCCGTCATGATGACGACCATCGTGACGATCATGAAGATGTTGTCGGGGTCGAGCAGGACGTCCTTGTCACAGCCCTGGAAGAGCTGCCCGGAGCGCGCCAGCGCGATGAACGCCGTCGACTGCAGGATGCCCAGACCGATCGTCAGATAACGCGTATATTGTGTGATCTTCGTCTGACCGGCCTGCCCCTCCTTCTTGAGGGCTTCGAGGCGTGGGATCACGACGACGAGAAGTTGGAGAATGATGCTGGCGGTGATGTACGGCATGATGCCCAGAGCGAACACCGACAGCTTCAGGAGCGCGCCGCCGCTGAACAGCTGCACCATCCCGTAGATATTGCCGTTTTCACCGTTGCGGACCTGATCAAAACAGGACGCAAGGTTCTGGACGTGAACTCCCGGAGTCGGAAGAACCGAGCCGAGTCGGAACAGCGCGATGATGCCCAGAGTGAAGAGCAACTTCTTGCGCAGATCCGGCGTCCGGAACGCCCGGGTAAACGCGGTCAGCACGGTCCCTCCTGCGCGCCTAAAAGGCGGTGTGAGTATGCGATGGTGCGGGGATCTGCCATCAGAAGTCTCAGGTCAAAACGAGCCGGACAGAATCCTGCCGTCTCGCGAACTCTAACGCACTACGGGCGTGGGGGCCCATGGTCGGAGCCCCCACGCCTCGTAATAGCTCTTACAGCTCGGTAACGGAACCCCCAGCAGCGGCGATTTTCTCCTTCGCGGCGGACGAGAAGGCATGCGCCCGCACGTTGACCGCGACCGAGATCTCGCCGGTGCCGAGAACCTTCACCAGCTGGTTCTTGCGGACAGCACCCTTGGCGACCAGCGTCTCGACGGTGACCTCGCCACCCTCGGGGAACAGCTCGCCGAGCCTGTCCAGGTTGACGACCTGGTAGGTCGTCTTGAAGAGCGCGTTGGAGAAGCCCTTGAGCTTCGGCAGACGCCTCTGCAGCGGCACCTGGCCACCCTCGAAACCGAGGGGGACCGTCGTACGGGCGTGGCTGCCCTTGGTGCCGCGACCGGCCGTCTTACCCTTGGACGCCTCGCCGCGACCCTTGCGGATCTTGGCCTTGTTGGCGCCGGGGGCCGGACGCAGGTCGTGAATCTTGAGCGGAGCCTTGTCAGTCATGACTAGTCGACCTCTTCCACCTCGACGAGGTGCGTCACCACGGAGACCATGCCGCGAATCTCGGGCCGGTCCTCCTTGACGACGACATCGCCGATTCGCTTCAGGCCAAGCGAACGCAGCGAGTCACGCTGGTTCTGCTTGCCACCGATCTTCGAGCGAACCTGAGTGATCTTCAGGCGTGCCATGACTAGCTCACCGCCTTGGCGGCCGCCGCTTCGGCGATGCCTTCGCGCTGAGCCTTCAGCATCCGGGCCGGAGCGACGTCCTCGATCGGCAGACCACGACGGGCGGCGATCTCCTCGGGCCGGGAAAGACCCTTCAGAGCCGCCACCGTGGCGTGCACGATGTTGATCGGGTTGTCCGAGCCGAGCGACTTGGACAGGACGTCGTGGATGCCGGCGCACTCCAGAACGGCGCGCACCGGACCACCGGCGATGACGCCGGTACCGGCGGAAGCCGGACGCAGGAAGACGACACCGGCCGCCTCCTCACCCTGCACGGTGTGCGGGATGGTGCCCTGGATCCTCGGGACCTTGAAGAAGTGCTTCTTGGCCTCTTCGACGCCCTTGGCGATGGCCGCGGGGACTTCCTTGGCCTTGCCATAGCCGACGCCGACCAGGCCGTTGCCGTCACCGACGACGACGAGGGCGGTGAAGCTGAAGCGACGACCACCCTTCACGACCTTGGCCACTCGGTTGATCTTCACTACGCGCTCGATGTACGAGACGCCCTTGTCGGCGGCGCCACCGCGGCGATCGTCACGACGGTCCCGCCGCTCGCCACCGGTGCCGCCACCGCGACGCGGAGCTGCAGCCATCAGTGGTTCCTCATCTCAGTTGCCATATCAGAACTCGAGCCCACCTTCGCGGGCGCTGTCCGCCAGAGCGGCGATGCGCCCGGCGTAGCGGTTGCCACCGCGGTCGAACACGACCGCCGTGATCCCGGCTTCCTTGGCCCGCTGAGCGAGGAGCTCGCCGACCTTCTTGGCCTTCTCGGTCTTGTCAGCCTCGAGCGTGCGCAGCGCGGAGTCCATGGTGGACGCGCTCACCAGCGTGTGGCCGACGGAGTCGTCCACGATCTGCACGAACAGGTGACGAGTCGAACGGTTGACGACCAAGCGCGGACGCGCGGCCGTACCGACGACGT
Source organism: Nonomuraea sp. NPDC049158 (assembly GCF_040648335.1). Classification (NCBI taxonomy): domain Bacteria; kingdom Bacillati; phylum Actinomycetota; class Actinomycetes; order Streptosporangiales; family Streptosporangiaceae; genus Nonomuraea; species Nonomuraea sp. NPDC049158. Next base: position 20,336 of record NZ_JBEZDM010000005.1, on the reverse strand, counting down.
TCTTGCGGACGCGGCGGTGACGGCGGGCCCGCGAGACGGTGCGGGCAGCCGTGTGCTTGCCGAACGCAGTCTTCGGAGCCATGCCTACTTACCAGCCTTTCCGACCTTGCGGCGGATCTGTTCGCCCTGGTAACGCACGCCCTTGCCCTTGTACGGGTCAGGCTTGCGCAACTTGCGGATGTTGGCCGCGACCTCGCCGACCTTCTGCTTGTCGATGCCGTCCACGTGGAACAGGGTCGGCTTCTCGACGCGGAAGGTGACGCCCTCGGGGGCGTCGACGATGACCGGGTGACTGAAGCCCAGTGCGAACTCCAGCTGCGTCGGGCCCTTGGCCTGAACGCGGTAACCGACGCCGACGATCTCCAAGGTCTTGGAGTAGCCCTGCGTGACGCCCTGCACCATGTTGGCGATCAGCGTCCGGGACAGGCCGTGCAGCGCACGGACCTTGTTCTCGTCGTTGGGCCGGGTGACGGCGATAGCGCCGTCGTCATCGCGACCCACCGTGATGGGATCCGCGACTGTATGAGAAAGCGTGCCCTTCGGGCCCTTGACCTGGACATCCTGGCCGCTGATCGCGATGTCAACGCCGCTCGGCACAGGGATGGGCAGCCGTCCGATTCTCGACATGCTGTGTTCCTCCCCTCTACCAGACGTAGGCGAGGACTTCCCCGCCCACGCCACGCTTGCCGGCCTGCTTGTCGGTCATGAGACCGGCGGACGTCGAGATGATCGCGACACCCAGCCCTCCCAGAACGCGAGGCAGGTTGTCCTTCTTCGCATACACCCGCAGACCGGGCTTCGACACCCGGCGCAGCCCCGCGAGCGACCGCTCACGGGTAGGCCCGAACTTGAGCTCCACCACGAGGTTCTTGCCAACCTTGGCGTCTTCGACGGTCCAAGCCTGGATGTAACCCTCCTGCTGGAGGATCTCGGCGATGTGCGCCTTGATCTTCGAATACGGCATGGTCACGCTGTCGTGATACGCCGAGTTCGCATTACGCAGACGCGTCAGCATGTCTGCGATCGGGTCGGTCATCGTCATGGCCAGTGGCCTTCCTCGCCGCGGTTTCCAGTCGGTGAAGCGGAGCTCTACCGGTGGACCTTCGGCGCGGTCATGGGCGCCCTCTAGGAGAGCACCCGGTTTGACAGTTCTACATATGTACGGCGAGCAGCCCCCACGGGGGCGACACATGGCCGCCCCCTAGGGTAACTACCAGCTGGACTTGGTGATGCCGGGCAGCTCGCCCCGGTGCGCCATCTCACGGAAGCACACGCGGCAGAGCCCGAACTTGCGGTAGACGGCGCGGGGCCGGCCACAACGCGTGCAACGGGTGTACGCCCGGACTTCGAACTTCTGCTTACGCCCTGCCTTGGCGATCAGCGACTTCTTCGCCATGATCAGGCCTCCTTGAAGGGGAACCCGAGGAGCTTCAGCAGCGCCCGGCCCTGGTCGTCGGTCTTCGCGGTGGTCACGACCGTGATGTCCATGCCCCGCGGGCGGTCGACCTTGTCCTGGTCGACCTCGTGGAACATGACCTGCTCGGTCAGACCGAACGTGTAGTTACCGTTGCCGTCGAACTGCTTGGGCGACAGGCCACGGAAGTCCCTGATGCGGGGCAGCGCCAGCGACAGCAACCTGTCGAGGAACTCCCACATCCGGTCGCCGCGGAGCGTGACGTGCGCGCCGATCGGCATGCCCTCGCGCAGCTTGAACTGGGCGATGGACTTGCGCGCCCGGACGACGGCCGGCTTCTGGCCGGTGATCACGGTGAGGTCGCGAACAGCGCCCTCGATGAGCTTCGAGTCGCGAGCCGCCTCGCCGACACCCATGTTGACCTTGATCTTCACCAGGCCGGGGATCTGCATGACGTTCTCGATGCCGAAGTCCTCGCGAAGCTTGGCCGCGATCTCCTCGCGGTACTTCGTCTTGAGGCGCGGCGTCGGGCGCTCGGTCTCAGTGGTCGTGGCAGTCATCAGCTGTCCTCACCCGTCTCGTCGGCCTTGTCCTCGGCCTTCTTGTCGGCGGGCTTGTCCTCGCGCTTCTCGTCCTTGAGCTTCTTCACGTTGCTCACGTGAATGGGAGCCTCCATGGTCTGCACGCCGCCGGTCTTGGCGCCACGCGGGCCCTGGTGGGTCTCCTTGGTGTGCTTCTTGATCATGTTGACGCCCTCGACCACCACGCGGTCTTCCCGCGGGAGGGTGGCGATGACATGACCCTTGGCACCCTTGTCCTTGCCGGTGATGACCTGAACGAGGTCACCCTTCTTCACATGCAGCTTCGGCATTACAGCACCTCCGGCGCGAGCGAGATGATGCGCATGAACTTCTTGTCGCGCAGCTCACGGCCCACCGGGCCGAAGATACGGGTGCCACGAGGGTCACCGCTGTCCTTGATGATGACGGCGGCGTTCTCGTCGAAGCGGATGTAGGAGCCGTCCGGCCGGCGGCGCTCCTTGGCCGTGCGGACGATGACGGCCTTGACCACGTCGCCCTTCTTGACGCCGGTGCTACCGGGCAGGGCATCCTTGACGGTGGCGACGATGACGTCGCCGATACCGGCGTAGCGTCGGCCCGAGCCACCGAGAACGCGGATGCAAAGAATCTCCTTGGCACCCGTGTTGTCGGCGACCTTGAGCCGCGACTCCTGCTGGATCACTGTTTTCTCCTGATTAGTCGCGCCGGTTCTCGTCGATGCCGAGCCTGGCGGAACTTGTATGGTCTTTTTCCTCCGGCCACAGCCCTGGAGCCGCACCGCAGGCGACGCGAGGCCGGAGCCTCGCGTCCTTGGACACCGTCATGGGGGCCTGGAAGCCCCCACGAGGCGCGTTATATCCGAGAAGCCGTTAGGTTACTTGGCCTTCTCGAGGATCTCCACGACCCTCCACCGCTTGGTGGCGGAGAGGGGGCGGGTCTCCATCAGCAGCACGCGGTCGCCGACGCCACAGGCGTTGGCCTCGTCGTGCGCCTTGTACTTGGTCGTACGGCGGATGACCTTGCCGTACAGCCGGTGCTTGACACGGTCCTCGACGGCGACGACGACGGTCTTGTCCATCTTGTCGCTGACGACCAGGCCCTCACGGACCTTGCGGAAGTTCCGCGCGTCGTCGTTCGTCTCGGTGGTCTCTGTGGTCTCGGTCTCAGCCATCGCTCGTCTCCTTCTCGACCGTGATGATGCCAAGCTCGCGCTCGCGCATCACGGTGTAGATACGGGCGATCTCGCGGCGGACGGCGCGCAGCCGCCCGTGGCTCTCCAACTGTCCGGTCGCTGCCTGGAAGCGGAGGTTGAACAGCTCCTCCTTGGCTTCCTTGAGCTTCTGGACCAGGGTGTCCTCGTCCTCGACTCGCAGCTCGCCGGCGGTCAGGCCCTTAGCCATCACGCCTCACCAACTTCACGCTTAACGATCTTGCACTTCATGGGCAGCTTGTGGATCGCGCGAGTGAGCGCCTCGCGGGCAACCGACTCGGCGACACCGGAAAGCTCGAACATGACGCGACCCGGCTTGACGTTGGCGATCCACCACTCGGGCGAACCCTTACCGGAACCCATGCGGGTCTCAGCCGGCTTCTTGGTCAGCGGGCGGTCGGGGTAGATGTTGATCCACACCTTTCCACCACGCTTGATGTGACGGGTCATCGCAATACGAGCCGACTCGATCTGGCGGTTGGTCACGTAGGAGTGCTCAATCGCCTGGATGCCGAACTCGCCGAACACGACCCTGGTGCCGCCCTTGGCGGCACCGCTGCGGTCGGGCCGGTGCTGCTTGCGGTGCTTGACCCTGCGCGGGATCAGCATGGTCAGCTCCCTTCAGCACCCGGCTGCGCAGCCGGGCCGGTCTCGGGGGCAGCCTGAGAGGCCGCCTCAGTCCTGGGGGCGCGGTCGCCACGACCGCCACCGCGACGGGCGCCACCGGCGCCACCACGGCGCGGACGGTCGCCGCCGCCACCGCCGCCGCCACCGCGACGGTCGTCACGGTCACGACGCTGGCCGGCACGGGCGCCGGCAGCGGCCGCCTCGCGCTCGGCGCGGCTGGTGGGGGCCTCGCCCTTGTAGATCCACACCTTCACGCCGATGCGGCCGAAGGTGGTGCGGGCCTCGTAGAAGCCGTAGTCGATGTCCGCGCGGAGCGTGTGCAGCGGCACCCGGCCCTCGCGGTAGAACTCCGACCTCGACATCTCGGCGCCGCCAAGACGACCGGAGCACTGCACCCGGATGCCCTTGGCGCCGCTCTTCATGGCCGACTGCATCGCCTTGCGCATGGCGCGGCGGAACGAGACACGGCTGGAGAGCTGCTCGGCGACACCCTGCGCGACGAGCTGGGCGTCGATCTCGGGGTTCTTCACCTCGAGGATGTTGAGCTGGACCTGCTTCTTGGTCAGCTTCTCCAGGTCGCCGCGGATCCGGTCGGCCTCCGCGCCGCGACGGCCGATGACGATGCCCGGCCGGGCGGTGTGGATGTCGACCTGAACGCGGTCGGTCGTGCGCTCGATCTCCACCTTGGAGATACCGGCCCGCTCCATGCCCTTCTGCAGCATGCGACGGATCGACACGTCCTCGGCGACGTACGACTTGTACAGCTTGTCGGCGTACCACCGGCTCTTGAAGTCGGTCGTGATGCCGAGGCGGAACCCGTGCGGGTTAACCTTCTGGCCCACTATCGGGTCCTTCCCTTCGGCTCGCGGGACTCCACGATCACGGTGATGTGGCTCGTCCGCTTGTTGATCCGATAGGCACGACCCTGGGCACGCGGACGGAACCGCTTCAGCGTCGGGCCCTCGTCGACCCACGCCCGGCTCACGAAGAGCGTCTGGGGGTCGAGATCGAAGTTGTGCTCTGCATTTGCCATGGCGCTCGAGAGCACCTTGTAGATCGGCTCGCTCGCCGACTGGGGAGCGAACTGCAGCACGGCCTGCGCCTCCGAAGCGGGCAGCCCGCGAATAAGGTCCACCACGCGGCGGGCCTTGAGGGGCGTGACGCGGACGAACCGCGCCTGAGCCCTGGCTTCCATCGCTTACTCCTCTTAACTGCTTCTGAAGGCGTCTATCGCCGGCTGCGGCGGTCTTCCTTGACGTGGCTGCGGAAGGTGCGCGTCGGGGCGAACTCTCCCAGCTTGTGGCCGATCATCGACTCGGTGACGAACACCGGGACGTGCTTGCGGCCATCGTGTACGGCGATCGTGTGCCCGAGCATGTCAGGCACGATCATGGAGCGCCGCGACCACGTCTTGATGACGGTCTTGGTGCCCTTCTCGTTCTGGACATCCACCTTCTTGGCGAGGTGGCCGTCCACGAAGGGACCCTTCTTAAGGCTACGTGGCATATCGGCTGCTCCTACCGCTTCTTCCTCTTGCTCCGGCGGCGGATGATCAGCCGGTCGCTGGACTTGTTGGCCTGGCGGGTGCGGCCCTCGGGCTTGCCCTTCGGGTTCACCGGGTGGCGACCACCGGAGGTCTTACCCTCACCACCACCGTGCGGGTGGTCAACGGGGTTCATGGCGACACCACGGACGGTCGGGCGCTTGCCCTTCCACCGCATACGGCCGGCCTTGCCCCAGTTGATGTTGGCCTGCTCGGCGTTACCGACCTGACCCACCGACGCCCGGCAGCGCACGTCGACCATGCGCATTTCGCCGGACGGCATACGCAGCGTGGCGTACTGGCCTTCCTTGGCGAGCAGCTGGATCTGAGCGCCCGCGGAGCGGCCGAGCTTGGCGCCGCCGCCCGGACGGAGCTCCACCGCGTGGATGAAGGTACCCGTCGGGATGTTGCGCAGCGGCAGGCAGTTGCCCGGCTTGATGTCGGCCCCGGCGCCGTTCTCGATGCGGTCGCCCTGCTTGAGGCCGGTCGGCGCGATGATGTAGCGCTTCTCGCCGTCGGCGTAGTGCAGCAGAGCGATGTTGGCGGTGCGGTTGGGGTCGTACTCGATGTGAGCGACCTTCGCCGGGATGCCGTCCTTGTCATGCCTACGGAAGTCAATGATCCGGTAGGCGCGCTTGTGACCGCCGCCTTGGTGGCGCGCGGTGACCCGGCCGTGTACGTTGCGGCCGCCCTTGCCATGAAGGGGCGCAAGCAACGACTTCTCGGGCGTGCTGCGGGTGATCTCGGAGAAGTCCGAGACACTCGAGCCGCGGCGACCCGGAGTCGTCGGCTTGTACTTACGGATGCCCATCTTTTTCGTTCATCCTTCGTCGGTTACATGGGTGAGCCCGCCGCACGGGCGTGCGACGGTCTCGACCCCTGGCAGGCTGTACGGCCCGCCTACTTCTATGGCTGCTAGCCGATCTGACCGAAGATGTCGATCCGATCGCCCTCGACCAGGCTCACAATCGCGCGCTTGGTGTCGGGACGCTTGCCGAAACCGGTGCGGGTGCGCTTGCGCTTGCCCTGCCGGTTGATCGTGTTCACGCTGGTGACCTTGACCCCGAAGATCTGCTCGACGGCGATCTTGACCTGGGTCTTGTTCGCGGTCTTCTTCACCAGGAACGTGTACTTGTTGTTCTCATCGATCAGGCCGTAGCTCTTCTCAGAGACGACCGGCTTGATGATGACGTCGCGCGGGTCGGCGATCTTCTCCATCAGGCGTCTGCCCCTTCACTCGAATTGGCCGACCCTGCCGACAAACGCGCCACGACCTGGTCGTACGCCTCCTGGGTGAAGACCACGTCGTCGTGGCAGAGCACGTCGTAGGTGTTGAGCTGCCCGGAGTCCAGCAGGTGGACCTCGGGAGCGTTGCGCAGGCTCAGCCAGGTCAGCTCGTCGGCCTCGTCGACGACGAGGAGGACGGTCCTGGACTGGGTGATCTTACGCAGGGCCTCGAGAGCCGCCTTGGTCTTCGGCGTCTCGCCGGTGACCAGACCGCTCACCACGTGCACGCGACCGCCGCCGGCCCGGTCAGACAGGGCGCCACGCAGAGCGGCGACCTTCATCTTCTTGGGCGTCCGCTGCGAGTAGTCGCGCGGCACCGGGCCGTGGACGACGCCACCACCGGTGAACTGCGGCGCGCGGGTCGAGCCCTGACGGGCGCGACCGGTGCCCTTCTGGCGGTACGGCTTCTTGCCGCCGCCCCTGACCTCACCACGGGTCTTGGCCTTGTGGGTGCCCTGCCGGCGAGCGGCGAGCTGGGCCACGACCACCTGGTGGATCAGCGGAATGTTGACCTTGGCGCCGAAGATGTCTTCGGGCAGGTCGACGGTGCCGGCCTTGCTACCGCTGGCGTCGAGGACGTCAATGCTGTTTACGCGATTGCTGGTCACTTGGCAGCCCCCTTCTTGGCAGCGGTACGGACGAGGACCAGGCTGCCATTGGCGCCGGGGATCGCACCCTTGATCAGGATGAGACCGTTCTCGACGTCGATGGCGTGAACCTTGAGGCTCTGCACGGTGGTGCGGACGTTACCCATCCGACCAGCCATGCGCAGACCCTTGAATACGCGGCCCGGGGTGGCGCAGCCACCGATGGAACCCGGCGAGCGGTGCTTGCGCTGCGTACCGTGCGACGCGCCCAGACCCTTGAAGCCGTGCCGCTTCATGACACCGGCGAAGCCCTTGCCCTTGCTCTTGCCCGTCACATCGACGAACTGGCCGGCCTCGAAGGTGTCGGCCAGCAGCTCCTGGCCCAGGGTGTAGTCGCTCGCGTCGTCGGTGCGGATCTCCGCGAAGTAACGGCGCGGGGTGATGTCGTGCTTACGCAGGTAGTCGCCGAGCGGCTTGTTGACCTTCCGCGGGTCGACCTGTCCGAAGCCGAGCTGAACGGCCGAATAGCCATCCTTGTCGGCGGTGCGGACCCTGGTCACCACGCACGGACCGGCCTCCACCACGGTCACCGGAACCATCCGGTTGTCCGCGTCGAAGACCTGGGTCATGCCGAGCTTCTTGCCCAGGACGCCCTTGATCGTCTTAGCCATGTCAGTGCGTTCCCTCAGAGCTTGATCGAAATGTCGACGCCCGCGGGGAGGTCGAGCCGCATGAGCGAGTCGACGGTCTTGGGCGTCGGGTCGATGATGTCAATCAGCCGCTTGTGCGTGCGCATCTCAAAGTGCTCGCGGCTGTCCTTGTACTTGTGCGGCGAGCGGATGACGCAGTACACGTTCTTCTCGGTCGGCAGCGGCACCGGGCCCGCGACCTTCGCGCCAGTCCGCGTCACCGTCTCGACGATCTTCTTGGCCGAGCTGTCGATGACCTCGTGGTCATAGGCCTTAAGCCGGATGCGGATCTTTTGTCCCGCCATAGTGGCCTCGGTGTCCTTCGCTGTCGTCTGAAAAAGTATCGTGCGGCCTGTTGCCGCTGTTCGTGCGGGTCGAACCCGCACGGCCCCACGTGACAGACGTTGTCGATCTGCCGTTTTCTTCCGTGATCCGGCAGTTACTTCGGTCACTCCGAAGCCACTGCGAGATCACGGCTTTCCCGTGGAGCCTGAGGGCGGAAGCCGTAGGGACTCCTGCCCTCGTGGCGCGGCGGTCGGCCTTCTTCCGAGGGCCGGCCGCCGCCCCGCGATCGTACTACTTGATGATCTTGATGACCCGGCCGGCGCCGACGGTGCGGCCACCCTCACGGATCGCGAACTTCAGACCGTCCTCCATGGCGATGGGCTGGATCAGCTCAACGCGCATTTCGGTGTTGTCGCCCGGCATGACCATCTCGGTGCCCTCGGGGAGGTGCACGACACCGGTCACGTCAGTCGTACGGAAGTAGAACTGCGGGCGGTAGTTGTTGAAGAACGGCGTGTGGCGGCCGCCCTCGTCCTTCGACAGGATGTAGACCTGGCCGTCGAACTCGGTGTGCGGGGTGGTCGTGCCCGGCTTGATGATGCACTGGCCGCGCTCGACGTCGTCCCGCTTGATGCCGCGGAGCAGCAGAGCGGCGTTGTCGCCGGCCTGACCCTCGTCGAGCATCTTGTTGAACATCTCGATGCTGGTGACGGTGGTGGTCGTCTTCTCGGCCTTGATGCCGATGATGTCGACCTGCTCGTTGACCTTGACGATGCCGCGCTCGATACGACCGGTGACGACCGTGCCACGACCGGTGATCGAGAAGACGTCCTCGACCGGCATGAGGAACGGCTTCTCCGTCTCACGGGGCGGCTCGGGCACGTTCTCGTCGACCGCGTCCATCAGCTCGATGATGCTGTCGGCCCACTTCTGGTCGCCCTCAAGAGCCTTGAGCGCGGAGACGCGGATGACAGGCAGGTCGTCGCCGGGGAACTCCTGAGCGGACAGGAGCTCACGAACCTCGAGCTCGACGAGCTCCAGGATCTCCTCGTCGTCGACCATGTCGGACTTGTTGAGCGCCACGACGATGTAGGGGACGCCGACCTGGCGGGCCAGGAGGACGTGCTCCTTCGTCTGCGGCATCGGGCCGTCAGTGGCGGCGACCACGAGGATCGCACCGTCCATCTGCGCGGCACCCGTGATCATGTTCTTCACGTAGTCGGCGTGACCGGGGCAGTCCACGTGGGCGTAGTGGCGCTTCTCGGTCTGGTACTCGACGTGCGCGATGGAGATCGTGATCCCGCGGGCCTTCTCCTCGGGCGCCTTGTCGATCTTGTCGAACGGCGTCGCCTTGTTCAGCTCGGGGAAACGGTCGTGAAGCACCTTGGTGATCGCCGCGGTGAGCGTGGTCTTACCGTGGTCGATGTGCCCAATGGTGCCGATGTTCATGTGCGGCTTGTTCCGCTCGAACTTGGCCTTGCCCACTGGTTCTCTCCTTGAGAATCTGTCTGACTTTCGTCTACACACTCGGGCCCGGGTGATCCCGAACCCCTAAGCGATGAGGCGGCTCGCACCGCCCCACCAGAGGCCGAAGCCCCTTGACGGCTGGGCGAGGCCCAGCCGGGGGTCCCGGGACTATTCGCCCCGGGCCTTCGCGACGATCTCCTTGGCGATGCCCGGGGGCACCTCCGAGTAGGAGTCGAACTGCATGCTGTAGCTCGCGCGCCCCTGCGTCTTGCTACGCAGGTCGCCCACGTAGCCGAACATCTCAGAAAGCGGTACGAGCGCCGAGACGACACGGGCGCCAGCCCGCTCGTCCATCGCCTGGATCTGCCCGCGGCGACCGTTGAGGTCTCCGATGACGTCACCCATGTAGTCCTCGGGCGTGGTGACCTCAACGGCCATCATCGGCTCGAGGAGTACAGCGTCGGCCTTGCGAGCGGCCTCCTTGAAGGCCATCGAGCCGGCGATCTTGAAGGCCATTTCCGAGGAGTCGACGTCGTGCGCGGCACCGTCGATCAGCGTCACCTTCACGCCCACCATCGGGTAGCCGGCCAGCACGCCGAACTCGGCGGCCTCCTGGGCACCCGCGTCGACCGAGGGGATGTACTCCCTCGGGACACGACCACCCGTGACCTTGTTCTCGAACTCGTAGCCGTCGTTGCCTTCGCCCAGCGGCTCGAGCTTGATGATGACCCGCGCGAACTGGCCGGACCCACCCGTCTGCTTCTTGTGGGTGTAGTCGAGCTTGTCCACCGTGCGGCGGATGGTCTCGCGGTAGGCCACCTGCGGACGACCGACGTTGGCCTCGACCTTGAACTCGCGACGCATACGGTCGACGAGGATCTCCAGGTGAAGCTCGCCCATGCCCCAGATGACCGTCTGGCCGGTCTCCTCGTCACGACGGACCTGGAAGGACGGGTCCTCCTCGGCCAGCCGCTGGATCGCGGTCGACAGCTTCTCCTGGTCGCCCTTGGTCTTGGGCTCGATCGCGACGTTGATGACCGGAGCCGGGAACGTCATCGACTCGAGCACGACCTGGTTGGCCGGGTCGGACAGGGTGTCGCCGGTCGTGGTGTCCTTGAGACCCATGACGGCGACGATCTGACCGGCGGAGGCCACCGGGCGCTCCTCACGCTTGTTCGCGTGCATCTGGTAGATCTTGCCGATCCGCTCCTTCTTGCCCTTCACCGAGTTCACGACCTGTGAACCCGACTCGAGCGTGCCGGAGTAGATGCGGATGTAGGTGATCTTGCCCAGGTGCGGGTCGCTCGCGATCTTGAAGGCGAGAGCGGAGAACGGCTCGGCCGGGTCCGCGTGACGTACGACGACCTTCTCCTCGTTGCCGACCGCGTGGCCCTCGAAGGCGGGGATGTCGGTCGGCGCGGGGAGGTAGGCGATCACCGCGTCGAGCAGGGGCTGCACGCCCTTGTTCTTGAACGCGGTGCCCGTGAGAACCGGGTTGATGGCGCTGGACAGCGTCGCGCGGCGGATGGCCGCGACCAGCTGCTCCTCGGTGGGCTCGATGGCCTCGAGGAAGAGCTCCATCATCTCGTCGTCGTTCTCGGCGACGGTCTCGACGAGCTTGTCACGCCACTCGCGAGCGGCTTCGGCGTGGTCGGCCGGGATGTCGACGACGTCGTACATCTCGCCCTTGGCCGCGTCCTCGCTCCAGAGCAGGCCCTTCATCTTCACCAGGTCGATGACGCCGCGGAAGCCGGCCTCGACGCCCCAGGGAAGCTGGATGACCGCGGGAGTCGCGGCAAGACGGGTGACCATCATGTCGACGCAGCGGTGGAACTCCGCGCCGACGCGGTCCATCTTGTTCACGAAGCAGATGCGGGGGACGTTGTAGCGGTCGGCCTGACGCCACACCGTCTCTGACTGCGGCTCGACGCCCGCGACACCGTCGAACACGGTGACCGCACCGTCGAGGACACGAAGGTTGCGCTCGACCTCGATGGTGAAGTCGACGTGGCCCGGGGTGTCGATCAGGTTGATCGTGTGACCGGCCCACTCGCAGGTCGTCGCGGCAGACGTGATCGTGATGCCACGCTCCTGCTCCTGCTCCATCCAGTCCATGGTGGCTGCGCCGTCGTGGACTTCACCGATCTTGTAGTTGATGCCGGTGTAGAACAGGATGCGCTCAGTCGTGGTGGTCTTACCCGCGTCAATATGGGCGATGATCCCGATGTTTCGGACCTTCGCCAGGTCAAGGGCGGTCGTTGCGGCCACTTCTCTCGCGTCCTCGTCGTCTCGTCGAACCCGCCGGGGTTACCAGCGGTAGTGGGCGAAGGCCTTGTTGGACTCGGCCATCTTGTGGGTGTCCTCGCGCTTCTTGACGCTCGCCCCGAGGCCGTTGCTGGCGTCGAGGAGCTCGTTCATGAGGCGCTCGGTCATGGTCTTCTCGCGGCGGGCGCGGGAGTACTGCACCAGCCAGCGCAGGGCCAGGGTCGTGCTGCGCGCGGCGCGCACCTCGACCGGCACCTGGTAGGTCGCGCCACCAACGCGACGGCTGCGGACCTCGAGGGTCGGCTTGACGTTGTCAAGCGCGCGCTTCAGGGTGACGACCGGGTCGTTGCCCGTCTTGTCCCTGCAGCCCTCAAGGGCGCCGTACACGATCGACTGCGCGATGGAACGCTTGCCGTCCAGGAGCACCTTGTTGATCAGAGCGGTGACCAGGGGCGAGCTGTAAACCGGGTCAGACATGAGCTGACGGCGGCCGGGAGAACCCTTGCGAGGCATAGTTAGCTCTTCTCCCTCTTCGCGCCGTACTTGCTGCGAGCCTGCTTGCGGTTGCGGACACCCTGGGTGTCCAGCGAACCGCGAATGATCTTGTAGCGGACACCCGGCAGGTCCTTCACACGACCGCCGCGCACGAGCACGATGGAGTGCTCCTGCAGGTTGTGGCCCACACCCGGGATGTACGCCGTGACCTCGATGCCGTTGGTGAGCCGCACACGGGCCACCTTGCGCAGTGCCGAGTTGGGCTTCTTAGGGGTCGTGGTGTAAACGCGCTGGCAAACACCTCGCCGCTGCGGATTCGCCCTTAGGGCAGGAGTCTTGGTCTTGGCGACCTTGTCCTGCCGGCCCTTGCGGACCAACTGCTGAATAGTGGGCACTGCCACTCCGTTTCGTGCCTTGGCCGGTAATACGTCTGTTGTTCATTCGCAGGTTCTGCCGGTGTCATGACCTGCTGGTTTTCCCCGTCTCGGCGCCCCCGCGCTCGGGCGTGTCGCGCACTTCGCACAGACACATCCGCAGGGACTTGGAGCCAGGAAGCCGTCCGGCGCTCCCATATATGAGCGCACAGCCGAGAGCCCGCTAACGACGGGCACGATGCTCTAGACTACCCAGGCCCACGCGACACGTCAAAGCAGCGCGACAAAGCGGACAACGCTTCTGCCACTACTGCTGGTCGCTGGGCCTCTTCGATGCATGCCCGGCTACTGCTCCGCGCCTATCATATCCGGCCCGCGGAGTGTTTCGTCGCGGTTCGCCAGGATGCCGCGCGCGGCGCTGCACCGGCGCACCGCGCCCCTGGACCGGCGTGGCGATCCCGGCACACCCTCCAACCCCCCAAACGGCCCAGAGAGCACACGTAGCGGCGCACAACCACCGTGCTGACAAAAAAGCACCGCGCCCGGATCGCGAAGATCCGGGCGCGGTGCCGCAAAGAGCGACTAGCGGTTGTACTGCCCGAAGTCGTACTCCTCCAGCGGAACGGCCTCGCCGCTACCGGTGCCGAAGGTGTAGTCGGCCGCGGAACCGTCGTATCCACCAACGGTGTACATGGCCGCCTTGGCCTCTTCGGTCGGCTCGACCCGGATGTTGCGGTACTGGGGCATGCCCGTACCGGCCGGGATGAGCTTACCGATGATGACGTTCTCCTTCAGGCCCAGGAGCGAGTCGGACTTGGCGTGGATCGCCGCGTCCGTCAGGACCCTGGTCGTCTCCTGGAAGGAGGCCGCCGACAGCCACGACTCGGTGGCGAGCGACGCCTTCGTGATGCCCATGAGCACCGGACGACCGGCGGCCGGAGCGCCGCCCTCCGCCACCGTCTCGCGGTTCATCTGCTCGAAGCGCGGGCGCTCGACGAGCTCGCCGGGCAGCAGGTCGGTCTCGCCGGACTCCAGCACGTTCACGCGCTTGAGCATCTGCCGCACGATGATCTCGATGTGCTTGTCGTGGATCGACACACCCTGCGAGCGGTAGACCTGCTGGACCTCCGCCACCAGGTGCAGCTGCACGGCCCGCGGGCCGAGGATGCGCAGCACCTCGTTGGGGTTGACCGCACCGGCGACCAGCTGCTGGCCGACCGTCACACGCTGGCCGTCGGAGACCTGCAGGCGCGAACGCATCGAGACCGGGTAGGCGATCTCCTCCGAACCGTCGTCCGGAGTGATGACGAGCTTGCGCGACTTGTCCGTCTCGTCGATGCGGACCCTGCCCTCGGCCTCGGAGATCGGGGCGACACCCTTGGGGATGCGCGCCTCGAAGAGCTCCTGGACACGGGGCAGACCGTGGGTGATGTCCGCGCCCGCCACACCACCGGTGTGGAAGGTACGCATCGTCAGCTGCGTGCCCGGCTCGCCGATCGACTGGGCGGCGATGATGCCGACCGCCTCGCCGACGTCGACGAGCTTGCCGGTCGCCAGCGAGCGGCCGTAGCAGGTCGCGCAGACGCCGATCTTGGCCTCGCAGACGAGCGCGCTCCGCGTGCGGACGGTCTCGATGCCGGCCTCGACCAGCGCGGTGACGTGGATGTCGTTGATGTCGACACCCGCCGCCACGATGACCTTGCCGTCGACCTCGACGTCCTCGGCCAGGATGCGGCCGTGCACGTTGGACTCGGCGTTCTCCGCCTTGACCAGGTTGCCCGAAGAGTCCCGCTCGCCGACGTGCAGCGGGACCGCGCGGTCGGTGCCGCAGTCGATCTCACGCACGATGACGTCCTGCGCGACGTCCACCAGACGACGGGTCAGGTAACCCGAGTCGGCGGTACGCAGGGCGGTGTCGGCCAGACCCTTCCGCTGTCCGTGGGTGGAGATGAAGTACTCCAGCACCGACAGGCCCTCGCGGAACGAGGCCTTGATCGGACGCGGGATCGTCTCACCCTTGGTGTTGGACACCAGGCCACGGATGCCGGCGATCTGACGCACCTGCATCTTGTTGCCTCGGGCACCGGAGTTGACCATCATCCAGACCGGGTTGGTCGCCGGGAAGGCGTTGACCATGTCGGTCTCGACGTCGGCCGTGGCGTGCGTCCAGATCTCGATGAGCTCCTGACGGCGCTCCTCGTCGGTGATCAGGCCGCGCTCGTACTCGCGCTGGACCTTGTCGGCCCGGCGCTCGTAGTTCTCCATGATGTCGGCCTTGTTCGGCGGCGCGACGACGTCGTCGATCGAGATCGTGACGCCGGAACGGGTCGCCCAGCGGAAGCCGGCGTCCTTGAGCGCGTCGAGCGAGTTGGCCACGTCGACCTTGGGGTAGGTCTCGGCCAGCTCGTTCACGATCGTGGACAGCTGCTTCTTGCCGACCTGGAAGTTGACGAACGGGTAGCTCGCCGGGAGCGTCTGGTTGAACAGGCACCGGCCGAACGTCGTCTCCAGGCGGATCGGGTCACCCTGCTCCCAGCCCTCCGGCGCGACCCACTCACGGGGCGGCAGGACGTCCTTGAGCCTGATCTGGATCTTCGCCTGAATGTCCAGCTCGTGGCGGTCGAAGGCCATCTGGGCCTCGGCGATCGAGCCGAAGACCCGGCCCTCACCCGTGGCGCCGTCCTTGTGGGTGGTCAGCCAGTAGAGGCCGATGACCATGTCCTGGGTGGGCATCGTCACGGGCTTGCCGTCGGCCGGCTTGAGGATGTTGTTGGTCGAGAGCATCAGGATGCGTGCCTCGGCCTGGGCCTCAGCCGACAGCGGCAGGTGCACGGCCATCTGGTCACCGTCGAAGTCCGCGTTGAACGCGGTGCAGACGAGCGGGTGGATCTGGATGGCCTTGCCCTCGACCAGCTGCGGCTCGAACGCCTGGATACCCAGGCGGTGGAGCGTCGGAGCGCGGTTGAGCAGCACGGGGTGCTCGGTGATGACCTCTTCGAGCACGTCCCACACGACCGGACGCGCCCGCTCGACCATCCGCTTGGCCGACTTGATGTTCTGGGCGTGGTTGAGATCGACCAGCCTCTTCATCACGAACGGCTTGAACAGCTCCAGCGCCATCTGCTTGGGCAGACCGCACTGGTGCAGCTTGAGCTGCGGGCCGACGACGATGACCGAACGGCCGGAGTAGTCGACTCGCTTGCCCAGCAGGTTCTGGCGGAAGCGGCCCTGCTTGCCCTTCAGCATGTCGCTGAGGGACTTGAGCGGACGGTTGCCGGGACCGGTGACCGGGCGACCGCGACGGCCGTTGTCGAACAGCGCGTCGACGGCCTCCTGGAGCATCCGCTTCTCGTTGTTCACGATGATCTCGGGGGCGCCGAGGTCGAGCAGACGCTTGAGGCGGTTGTTCCGGTTGATGACCCGGCGGTAGAGATCGTTCAGGTCCGAGGTCGCGAACCGGCCACCGTCGAGCTGCACCATCGGGCGCAGGTCCGGCGGGATGACCGGAATGCAGTCGAGCACCATGCCGCGCGGCGAGTTGGTGGTGTTGAGGAACGCCGACACGACCTTGAGCCGCTTGAGCGCACGGGCCTTCTTCTGGCCCTTGCCGCTGCGGATCGTCTCGCGCAGGTTCTCAGACTCGACGTCGAGGTCGAAGCTGATCAGGCGGTCCTGGATCGCCTGCGCGCCCATGCCGCCCTTGAAGTAGCGGCCGAAGCGGTCGCGCATCTCTCGGTAGAGCAGCTCGTCGCCCTCAAGGTCCTGGACCTTGAGGTTCTTGAAGCGGCTCCAGACCTCGTCGAGCCGGTCCAGCTCGCGCTGGGCCCGGTCGCGAAGCTGACGCATCTCGCGCTCGGCGCCCTCACGAACCTTGCGGCGCTGGTCGCCCTTGGCGCCCGCGGCCTCAAGCTCGCCCAGGTCGCCTTCGAGCTTCTTCTGCCGGGCCTCGACGTCGGCGTCACGGCGCTGCTCGATGTGCTGCCGCTCGACGGAGATCTTCGCCTCCAGCGACGGCAGGTCACGCTCACGCATCTCGGTGTCGACATGCGTGATCATGTACGCCGCGAAGTAGATGACCTTCTCCAGGTCCTTCGGGGCGAGGTCGAGCAGGTAGCCAAGGCGCGACGGGACGCCCTTGAAGTACCAGATGTGCGTGACGGGCGCGGCCAGCTCGATGTGGCCCATCCGCTCACGACGCACCTTGGCGCGAGTCACCTCGACGCCACAGCGCTCACAGATGATGCCCTTGAACCGGACGCGCTTGTACTTGCCGCAGTAGCACTCCCAGTCGCGGGTCGGACCGAAGATCTTCTCGCAGAAGAGCCCGTCCTTTTCCGGCTTGAGGGTGCGGTAGTTGATGGTCTCTGGCTTCTTCACCTCGCCGTGCGACCACTGACGGATGTCGTCGGCCGTCGCGAGGCCGATCCTGAGCTCGTCGAAGAAGTTGACGTCTAGCATTTTGTGCGATCTCCCCCTCAGACTTCTTCCACGCTGCTCGGCTCACGCCGGGACAGATCGATGCCGAGCTCTTCCGCGGCGCGGAAGACGTCCTCGTCGGTGTCGCGCATCTCGATGGACATGCCGTCGCTGGAGAGCACCTCGACGTTGAGGCACAGCGACTGCATTTCCTTGATGAGGACCTTGAAGGACTCGGGGATTCCCGGCTCGGGGATGTTCTCGCCCTTGACGATCGCCTCGTAGACCTTCACGCGGCCGAGGACGTCGTCGGACTTGATCGTCAGCAGCTCCTGGAGGGCGTAGGCGGCGCCGTAGGCCTCCAGAGCCCACACCTCCATCTCACCGAAGCGCTGGCCACCGAACTGGGCCTTACCGCCGAGCGGCTGCTGGGTGATCATGGAGTAGGGGCCGGTCGAACGTGCGTGGATCTTGTCGTCGACCAGGTGGAGCAGCTTGAGGATGTAGATGTAGCCGACCGAGATCGGGTACGGGAACGGCTCGCCGGAGCGGCCGTCGAACAGCTTGGCCTTACCGCTCTGCTGGACCATGCGGTCCCCGTCGCGGTTGGCGATGGTGTTGTCGAGCAGCCCGACGATTTCTTCTTCGTGGGCGCCGTCGAAGACCGGGGTGGCCATGTTGGTGCGCGGGGCGACCTTGTCGAAGCCCTTGTCACGCAGCCGTTCGGCCCAGGCCTCCTGGACGCCGGAGATGTCCCAGCCGCGGGCGGCGATCCAGCCGAGGTGGGTCTCCAGCACCTGGCCGACGTTCATCCGGCCGGGCACGCCCAGCGGGTTGAGGATGATGTCGACCGGGGTGCCGTCCTCCAGGAACGGCATGTCCTCGACCGGCAGGATCTTGGAGATGACGCCCTTGTTGCCGTGCCGGCCGGCCAGCTTGTCGCCGTCGGTGATCTTACGCTTCTGGGCCACATAGACACGGACCAGCTCGTTCACACCCGGCGGCAGCTCGTCGCCCTCCTCGCGGGAGAAGACGCGGACGCCGATGACCTTGCCCTGCTCGCCGTGCGGCACCTTCAGCGAGGTGTCGCGGACTTCGCGGGCCTTCTCACCGAAGATCGCGCGCAGCAGCCGCTCTTCCGGGGTCAGCTCGGTCTCGCCCTTGGGCGTGACCTTGCCGACCAGGATGTCGCCGGGTACGACCTCGGCGCCGATGCGGATGATGCCGCGCTCGTCCAGGTCGGCCAGGACCTCTTCGGAGACGTTGGGGATGTCCCGGGTGATCTCCTCCGGGCCCAGCTTGGTGTCGCGGGCGTCGACCTCGTGCTCCTCGATGTGAATCGAGGACAGGACGTCGTCCTGGACCAGTCGCTGGGACAGGATGATCGCGTCTTCGTAGTTGTGGCCTTCCCATGGCATGAACGCCACGAGCAGGTTCTTACCGAGGGCCATCTCACCGCTGTCGGTGCAGGGACCGTCGGCGATGACCTGGTTGACCTCGACCCGGTCGCCTTCGGCCACGATGGGCTTCTGGTTGAAGCTCGTGCCCTGGTTGGAACGCTTGAACTTGGCGACTCGGTAAGTCGTACGGGTGCCGTCGTCGTTCATCACGGTGACGTAGTCGGCGGAGACCTCCTCGACCACACCCGCCTTCTCGGCGCTGATGACGTCGCCCGCGTCGGTCGCGGCACGGTATTCCATGCCGGTGCCGACCAGCGGCGCCTCGCTCTTGAGCAGCGGCACGGACTGCCTCTGCATGTTGGAGCCCATGAGCGCGCGGTTGGCGTCGTCGTGCTCCAGGAACGGGATCATCGCGGTGGCGACCGACACCATCTGACGCGGCGACACGTCGATGTAGTCGACCTCGTCGGCCCGCGCCAGCTCGGTCTCGCCGCCCTTGGTGCGGACCAGGACCCGCGCGTCGGCGAACGTGCCGTCCGGGTTGAGGATCGTGTTGGCCTGCGCCTTGACGAAACGGTCTTCCTCATCGGCGGTCAGGTAGTCGATCTGCTCGGTCACCTTGCCGTCGACGACCTTGCGGTACGGCGTCTCGACGAAACCGAAGGCGTTGATCCGGCCATAAGAGGCCAGCGAGCCGATCAGGCCGATGTTCGGGCCTTCCGGCGTCTCGATCGGGCACATCCGGCCGTAGTGGGACGGGTGCACGTCACGAACCTCGAAGCCGGCCCGCTCACGCGACAGACCACCCGGACCCAGCGCGGACAGACGCCTCTTGTGCGTCAAGCCGGCCAGCGGGTTGGTCTGGTCCATGAACTGCGACAGCTGCGAGGTGCCGAAGAACTCCTTGATCGACGCGACGACCGGGCGGATGTTGATCAGGGTCTGCGGCGTGATCGCCTCGACGTCCTGAGTCGTCATCCGCTCGCGCACGACGCGCTCCATACGGGCCAGGCCCAGGCGGACCTGGTTCTGGATGAGCTCGCCGACGCTGCGCAGGCGGCGGTTGCCGAAGTGGTCGATGTCGTCGACCTCGACGATCACGGTGTCGATCGGCGCCTCGGCGGCGGCCGGCATCGACTCCTCGCCCGCGTGCAGCCGGACGATGTATTCGATCGTGGCGACGACGTCCTCTTCGGTCAGCGTCCCCTGCTGGATCTCACTGCCGACCCCGAGCT
Organism: Nonomuraea sp. NPDC049158; assembly: GCF_040648335.1. NCBI lineage: Bacteria > Bacillati > Actinomycetota > Actinomycetes > Streptosporangiales > Streptosporangiaceae > Nonomuraea > Nonomuraea sp. NPDC049158. Next base: position 482 of record NZ_JBEZDM010000005.1, on the reverse strand, counting down.
TCTTGTTGATCTTGTAGCGGCCGACCTTGGCCAGGTCGTAGCGCTTGGGGTTGAAGTACAAGTTCTCCAGCAGGGTCTGCGCCGACTCCTTGGTCGGCGGCTCACCCGGCCGCAGCTTGCGATAGATGTCCAGCAGCGCGTCGTCCTGGCCGGCCGTGTGGTCCTTCTCCAGGGTGGCGCGCATCGACTCGTACTGGCCGAACCGCTCCAGAATCGCCTCACTGGTCCATCCCAGTGCCTTGAGAAGCACGGTGACGGCCTGCTTGCGCTTACGGTCGATGCGCACACCGACGCTGTCGCGCTTGTCGATCTCGAACTCCAGCCAGGCACCCCGCGACGGGATGACCTTGCAGCCGTACAGGTCCTTGTCCGAGGTCTTGTCGACGTTGCGTTCGAAGTAGACGCCGGGGGAGCGGACGAGCTGCGAGACCACGACACGCTCGGTGCCGTTGATGATGAAGGTGCCCTTCGGCGTCATGAGC